>CAYTMV010000041.1:0-20224 GCA_964439015.1 uncultured Gemmobacter sp. | reverse complement strand
GGATGGCATGAAAATAATTGTCCTTCTGCCAGTCGGTATAGGTGACGTTGCGCCCACCGAAAGTGCGCCGCCAGGGCTGGCCGCCGTCGATGCCGGCGCTGATCGAGGTCGAGGTGTCATGGTCCACCAGCAGGCCGTAGCGGCGCCCGAAATAGCAGTAGAGAAAGTCGGAGTAATAGTTGATGCAGTGATAGCTGGTGAACAGCGCCGCATCGATCCCGGCCTTGGACATATGGCCGCGGATCGCCTCCAGCCGGCGGCTCATCTCGCGATCCGAGAAGGTCGGGACCGCCTTTTCCCCATTGTTGACGTAGTTCTGAAGCCGTTCGCGCTGCATGCTTTCCTCCTCGCAAGACGCAGGGCCGCAATGGCCCTTTGCCTGACAGAAGGCCCGGACGCGATCTGCTTGTCAAAAGACCATATTTCACCATAGCATGAGAAAAATTGTTGCCGGGATCCGAGATGTCGACGACTGGCCTGGCAAGCCGATGTTCGCGCGCGCGGGCGGGATAAAGGCAGCTGCGACTTTCCGATCAGACCATCAGTTACGGCTCGGATGAACTTCTGCTATCGACCGTTGATCGCCCCGGCAGGCATTGTCAGGCCGGTCGCGCTGTTTAGCGACCGGGCGCTGCGCCAAAGCGCGATCGCGCGCCCCAAGGCCGCGCCGTAACAGACCCCGAACCGCCCCGCCGCGGGCGTGGAGAACAGAGCAAGCGTCGGGCAGCGTCCGATACAGCCGACACAGCCGAACGCAGCGCGCTGGTCAACCAAGGGCCGCAGCCGCCCGACAGGACGACTGCCTGCGCCCGCGCGTTTTCAGGCGCGCTGGATTGCCCGCCGGAGGTTCGCCGGGCGCAGGTGGGTTCAGGTCCAGTCCAGAACGACCTTGCCGGAAAGGCCGGATCGCATCGTTTCAAAGCCTTCCACAAACGCATCGGCCTTGAAGCGGTGGGTGATGACCCGCCGCACGTCCAGACCGTTTTCCAGCATGGCGATCATCTTGTACCAGGTTTCAAAAATCTCGCGGCCATAGACGCCCTTGATGGTGATCGCCTTGAAAACGATGCGACTCCAGTCCACCGGCGACTTGCCCGGCGGGATGCCCAGCATGGCGATGCGCCCCCCCATCACAAGATTCTCCACCATCTGGTCCAAAGCCTTCTGGCTGCCGCTCATTTCCATGCCCACGTCAAAGCCCTGGGTCATTTTCAACGACGGAAAGACCGAGCGCAAATCGGTGGTGGCCACATTTACCGGCATGACGTCGGCCACCTGCGCGGCAAGATCCAGCCGCGCCTGGTTGATGTCGGTGATGACGACATGGCGCGCGCCCACATGCCGCGCAACCGCCGCCGCCATGATGCCGATTGGCCCGGCCCCGGTGATCAGCACATCCTCGCCCACCAGATCGAAGGACAGGGCCGTGTGAACCGCATTGCCCAGAGGGTCGAGAATGGCGCCGATCTCGTCGTCAATCATGTCCGGCAATGGCACGACGTTGAAAGCCGGAAGTCGCAGATATTCGGCAAAGGCGCCGGGTTCATTGACACCGATGCCCCGCGTCGCCGGGTCGAGATGAAACCTGCCCGCCCGGCTTTGCCGGGACAGCTTGCCGATCAGATGGCCTTCACCCGAACAGCGTTGGCCGATCTCCAGCCCCTCGACCAAGGCACCCTTGGCGACGATTTCGCCTGCAAACTCATGGCCTGTCACCAACCCCAGCGGCACGGTGCGCGCGGCCCACTCATCCCAGTTCCAGATGTGAATATCCGTGCCGCATATGCCGGTTTTCTTCACCTTGATCAGCACATCTTCGGGACCGATTTCGGGGACGGCCCGCTCTACCTGCCAAAGCCCGACCTCCGGGCGCTCCTTCGCCAAGGCCTTCATCACTTCCCCCTGCATCACAACACCCCCGTCTCACGACCGGCCCCGACAAAGGCCTCCAGTCCGAAATCCAGATCCTCAAGCGTCAAACGGGCATTCATCTGGGTCCGAATGCGCGCACGGCCATGCGGCACAACGGGGTAGAAAAACGCCGACACCATCACCCCGCGCGCATCCAGCGCGCGCGCAAAGGCCTGCGCCTTCGGTGCCTCGCCCATCATCACCGGAATGATGGGATGCGTGCCCTCCAACAGCTCAAATCCCGCCGCCGACAAGCCCGCGCGCCAATAGGCGGCATTGCGGAACAGCGCCGCCCGCAGATCATCGGCAGCCTCCACGATGTCCAGGGCCGCCAGCGCGGCCCCCACCACCGCGGGCGGCAGGGCGTTGGAAAACAGATAGGGCCGCGCCCGCTGACGCAGCAGATCAATCACCGGCTGGGGTCCGGCGATATAGCCACCCAAAGCCCCGCCCAGCGCCTTGCCTAACGTGCCGGTCAGAATGTCGACCTTCACCCCGGCATGGGCTGGCGTGCCGCGCCCCGCGGGCCCCATGAATCCGGTGGCATGGCAATCGTCAACCAACGTCAGGCAGTCATAAGCCTTGGCGATACGGTCGATTTCCCGCAGATTGGCAAGATAGCCATCCATCGAGAAAACCCCGTCGGTCACGATCATCACAAACCGCGCGCCCCCGGCGCGTGCCGCCTGAACCTGGGCCTCCAGATCCGCCATGTCGCCGTTCTGAAACCGGAACCGCCGGGCCTTGCACAGTCGGATTCCGTCGATGATCGAAGCATGGTTCAGACTGTCGGACACGATCGCGTCTTCCTCGCCCAGCAAGGGCTCGAACACCCCGCCATTGGCGTCGAAACAGGCGGCGAACAGGATCGCGTCATCCATCTCGAGAAACCGCGCCAACCGCGCCTCAAGCTGGCGGTGCAGATCCTGCGTGCCACAGATGAACCGCACCGAGGCCATGCCGAACCCGTGGCTCTGCATCGCCGCGCCGGCGGCCGCCACCAGCCGTGGATCATCGGCCAGCCCCAGATAATTGTTGGCGCAGAGATTCAGCATCCGTCGCCCGCCAATCGTGACGTGGGCCCCCTGCGCCCCTTCGATCAACCGCTCGCGCTTCATCAGGCCATCTGCCTCGATCCGGTCAAGGCTGGCGCGCAGGTGGTCAAGGAATCGAATATCTCCCATAGCGGAAAACCCTCCATTTTAACGGATAATGGCTTGGTCGAGCAGAGCAGTCAAGATAGCGGATACATTCCGCTAAAGCGGAACCCGTCGTCGATATGGTCAATATACCACTTGAAGGCAGCCATGTGGGAAGATTGAGGAGAACAGCCCCTGGGACATCAACTGCCCTGTACGATCAGAATGGCGCGGGCAGAACCGCCTTCGGCATGGATGGCATGGGCGCGGTCGGCCGGATAGCGTGCGGTGTCGCCAGGCCCCAGCAGACTGTCTTCATCGCCAGACACCACCCGCAAGCTGCCCTCAAGCACTGTCAGATGCTCTTGGCAACCGGGACTGTGCGGCTCGCTTTCCAGCGCCCCGCCCGCGCCAAAGCTCAGATCATATACCTCATGTTCGCCCACCGTCTCAGGCGGGGACAGGATACGGATCGAAACAGAGGTGCCGCGCCCATGGATCACCGGCGCGGCCGCCGCGCGGATCACCACGATACCCGGTTCGGGCTTGCCTTCCAGAAGGCCCGCAAAATCCACCTGCAGGGCCTGCGTCAGGTTCCACAGCGTCGCCACCGTTGGCGAGGATTCACCGCGTTCGATCTGGCTGACCATGCTGCGCGACACGCCCGACAGCTTGGCCACGGCATCGAGGCTGAGGCCACGCTGCTTGCGCGCCTCGCGCAAAGAGGCGGCCAGTCGGTCATGCATGTCGAAACGCGGGCTCATGACAAACACCCTGCCCGGCCAATGCCTTGCGCGTCAACCTTCACTTTTCGCATCATCATCGACTTTATCGCCACCACGCAGCTGAGGGTCGATGGCAAGCGGGCTGCTGGACGAAAACCGCACAAGGAAAATTCTATCTTCAAACCGATCCACCAGAGGCCGCGAGCGAAAACCCAGGCGCAAGACTCGGTAACGGGGCCGTCTCGGTCAAGCTGGCTTGCAAATGCGGCATCCCTGACGGGATTTGCGAGACATAGCCCCTTGAAACCCAACCCGAGGGATATTC
The DNA here is from genome assembly GCA_964439015.1 of uncultured Gemmobacter sp. Classification (GTDB taxonomy): domain Bacteria; phylum Pseudomonadota; class Alphaproteobacteria; order Rhodobacterales; family Rhodobacteraceae; genus Gemmobacter. Next base: position 16,124 of record CAYTMV010000041.1, on the reverse strand, counting down.
CCGGAGAAAAATAACGCTTGTGCTGATCCGCGCAATCAGGCGATATGTTCGGCGGAACACATCATCGGAAGATCACCAATGCCGGTCCTTTTCTGTCGCCGCCATCTGCTTGCGGCATTGTCTTCGCTTATGCTGTCTGCAGCGCCGGCATCAGCGCAGAACGAAGCGCCGGTGATCGCCGCTGCCGCCGATCTGCAATTCGCGGTGACCGAGATCGCCGCCGCCTTCACCGCCGAAACGGGGCATGAGGTTCGGCTGTCCTTCGGCTCGACCGGGAATTTCGCCACCCAGATCCGCGAGGGCGCGCCGTTTCAGATGTTCATGGCCGCCGATCAGAAATTCATCGCGGACCTGCATGCGGAAGGACTGACCCGCGACGAAGGTGTGCTTTATGCCGAGGGCCGCCTTGTCCTGATGGCGCCCAAAGGGTCGGCGTTGCAGCCCGACGCGGCGCTGGACAATCTGGCCGCGCTGCTGGAGGCCGGCACCCTTACCCGTTTTGCCATCGCCAACCCCGAACATGCGCCGTACGGCCTGCGCGCGCAGGAGGCCCTGCAACATCGCGGGCTGTGGGAGAAGATCCAGCCCTTTCTGATCCTGGGCGAAAACGTCAGTCAGACGGCGCAATTCGCGCTGTCGGGCAATGCCGAGGGCGGAATCATTGCCCTTTCCCTGGCGCTTGCGCCGGAAGTGGCCGCGCAAGGCGACTATGCGCTGATCCCCGCCGACTGGCACGACCCCCTGATGCAGCGCATGGTGCTGCTGAAGGATGCGGGACCGGTGGCCGAGGCATTTTATGCCTATGTCCAGCAGCCCAAGGCGCGCGAGATCATGGTCCGCTATGGCTTTGTCCTGCCGGACGAGGGCTGACCCTTGGACTGGACGTCGCTGACCCTCTCGCTGGAACTGGCGGCCTGGACGGTGGCGATCTTGCTGCCGGTGTCGGTTCTGGGCGGGCGCTGGCTGGCCTATGGCCGGTTCCGGGCCAAGGGCGCGGTCGAGGCGCTGGTGATGCTGCCGCTGGTGTTGCCACCCACGGTATTCGGGTTTTACCTGCTGCTGGCCTTCGGGCGCAACTCGCCGGTCGGCGCTTTCTGGCAGGAGACCTTCGGGCATCAGCTGGTCTTCACCTTCGAGGGGCTGGTGGTGGCCTCGGTCATCTTCAACCTGCCCTTCGCCATCCAGCCGGCGCAGCGCGGGTTCGAGGCGATTGCGGTGGACCTGCGCGAGGCCGCAGCCACCTGCGGCATGTCGCCCTGGCGATCCTTGTGGAAGGTCGAACTGCCGCTGGCCTGGCCGGGGCTGATGACGGCGATGGTGCTGACCTTCGCCCATACGCTGGGCGAGTTTGGCATCGTGTTGATGGTCGGCGGCTCGATCCCGGGCGAGACCAAGACCGTTGCCATCGCGATCTATGACAGGGTGCAGGGTTTCGACATGCAGGGCGCGGGCATCATGTCGGCGGCGCTGGTGGCGATATCCTTCAGCGCCATTGCCATCACCTACGGTCTTTCGGCCCGCGTGGGCAGGCGGCTGGCATGACACTGACGGTAGCCCTTCGGGCCAGCGCCCCCATCCCGCTGGACGTGGCCTTTTCGGTCGCCCCCGGCGAGTTGGTGGCGCTGGTCGGCCATTCGGGATCGGGCAAGACCACGATCCTGCGCGCGATCGCCGGGCTGTGGCAGCCAGAAGAGGCGCGCGTGACAGTGGCGGGCGCGGTCTGGCTGGACAGCGCAGCCAAGGTGGCGCTGCCCGCGCATCGCCGCCATGTCGGCGTGGTGTTTCAGAACTACGCGCTGTTTCCGCACATGACCGCAGCCGGCAACGTGATGGCCGCGATGGACCGACCTGACCGGGCCGAGGCGCTGCGGCTTCTGGATCTGGTCAACCTGCACGGGTTTGCCGACCGCAAGCCCGCGCAGCTTTCGGGCGGCCAGCAGCAGCGGGTGGCGCTGGCACGGGCGCTGGCCCGCAAGCCCGCAGCCCTGCTGCTCGACGAACCCTTCTCGGCTGTGGACCGCGCCACGCGCGAACGGCTGCATGCCGAAATTCTGGCGCTGCGGGCGCATCTGGCCATGCCCATGATCCTTGTGACCCACGACATGAACGAGGCGCAGCTTCTGGCCGACCGGATGGTGGTGATCGAAAGGGGCCGCGTCGTGCGCGAGGGCACGACCGCCGCGGTCATGGCCGATCCCGATGCCCTGCGCGCCATGGGCATCCGCGAAGTGGCAGCGATGCTGCCGGTCACGGTAGAGGGCGCGGACGAGGACGGGCTGACCCGGCTGGATGCGGCGACGGGGCCGCTTTACCTGCCCGGGGTTGACAGCGCGCCCGGCACGCGGCTGAGGGTGCGGATCATGGCGCATGAGGTGATCCTGTCGCGCGACCGCCCCGTGGGCCTGTCGGCGCAGAACATCCTGCCTTGCACGGTGACAGCGATCCGCGCGGGCGACGGGCCGGGAGTCATGGTGCATCTGGCCGTCGGCGCGGACGAGATCGTCGCCAGCATCACCCGCCGCGCCGCCGCGCAACTGGCACTGCAACCGGGCGATACGGCCCATGCGATCCTGAAATCCATGTCGGTCGCCCGCGATCATATCACGAGGGCCGCCCGCACTTGACCATCCGCGCGCCCGTCCCGCCGCCTTCGGTCCGGGCGCCATGGTCGGCACGGCTTAGGGCGACCGGGCCATCATGCCTTGATGCGTTCGGATCTGGGGTCATACATCGGGCTGAGGCTGGCCTCGGCCTCGTAGATTTCACCCGCCACCATGATCGCATAGTTCGAGGCCAGCATAGCCTCGGCCCCCTCGCCCGGCTCGGTGCAAGGCACATAGCCCATGCCGATCGCCCCGCCCAGCGCGTGGCCGTAATTGCCCGATGACAGCTGCCCCACGATCTTGCCATCGCGCAGGATCGGCTCGTTGTGAAACAGCAGCGGTTCAGGGTTGGTCAGGCGAAACTGCACCATCCGCCGGGCAAGCCCCGTCTCGCGCTTGCGCAGCACCGCGTCACGGCCGATGAAGTCGCCCTTGCCGGTCTTGACCGCAAAGCCCAAACCGGCCTCCAGCACATGATCCTCGTCGGTGATGTCGTGGCCGAAATGGCGATAGCCCTTCTCGATCCGGCAGCTGTCCATCGCGTGCAGCCCGCAGAGCTTCAGCCCGACCGCCTCGCCGGCCTCGACCAGCATCTCCCAGACATGGGCGGCCTGGTCGGCGCTGACATACAGCTCCCAGCCCAGCTCGCCCACATAGGTCACGCGATGCGCGCGGGCCAGACCCATGCCGATCTCGATTTCCTTCGCAGTGCCAAAGGGATGCGCCTCGTTCGAAAAGTCGTCGGGCGACACCAGCCGCAGCAGGTCGCGCGATTTCGGTCCCATGACGGGCAGCACCGCCTCGGCGGCGGTGACATCAAGGATGGTCACGTTGCGCTCGCCCACATGCTTGCGCAGCCAGGCCAGATCGCGCTGCAAGGTCGCGCCCGGCACCACGAGGAAGAACGACGTCTCGCCCAGCCGCGTCACGGTCAAATCGCTTTCGATGCCGCCGCGCGCGTTCAGCATCTGGGTATAGACCAGACGGCCTGCCGGCACGTCCATCTGGTTGGCGCACATCTGCTGCAGGAACGCCAAGGCATCGCGCCCCTCCACCCGGATCTTGCCGAAGGAGGACATGTCGAGCATCCCGACCCCGGTCCGCATCGCCATATGCTCGGCCTTCTGGTTCTCGAACCAGTTCTGCCGCTTCCAGGAATAGCGGTATTCGCGCTCCTGCCCCGGATTGGCGAACCAGTTGGCGCGCTCCCAGCCCGCCACCTCGCCAAAGACCGCGCCATGGGCCTTCAGATGCTCATGCAGCGGCGTGCGCCGCACCCCGCGGCTGGTTGCCATCTGACGATAGGGAAAATGGTCGGCATAAAGCAGGCCCAGCGTTTCCGAGACCCGCTGTTGCAGATAGCGGCGGTTCTTCTGAAAGGGCTGCGCGCGGCGGATATCGACCTCCCACAGATCAAACGGCGCCTCGCCGTCGTTCATCCACTGGGCAATCGCCATCCCCGCCCCGCCCGAGGACGCGATGCCGATCGAGTTGTATCCCGCCGCCACCCAATAGCCGCGCAGCTCTGGCGCCTCGCCCAGATAATAGCGGTCATCGGGGGTGAAGGATTCCGGCCCGTTGAAAAAGGTATGAATCCCCGCCTCGGCCAGCATCGGCATCCGGTTGATTGCCGCCTGCAGGATCGGCTCGAAATGGTCGAAATCCTCGGGCAACTGGTCAAAGCAGAAGTCCTCCGGTATACCGCCCATGCCCCAGGGCTTGGCCTTGGGTTCAAACGCGCCCAGCAGGATCTTGCCCGCGTCTTCCTTGTAATAGGCGCATTCGTCCGGCACGCGCAGCACCGGCAACTGGCCAAGACCCGATATCCCCTCGGTCACGATGTAGAAATGCTCGCAGGCGTGCAGCGGCAGGGTCACGCCATTGGCCGCGGCCAGATCACGCCCCCACATCCCGCCGCAATTCACCACCAGATCGGCGGCGATATGGCCTGCCTCGCCGTTCGTCACATAATTGACGCCGGTGACACGGCCACCGGCCTGCGTCACCTGCGTGACCTTCACTTGCTCTGCAATCAGCGCGCCGCGCGATCTGGCACCCTTGGCCAGCGCCAGCGCGATATTGCCGGGGTCGGCCTGCCCGTCCAGCGGCAGATGCACGCCGGCCGTCACCCCGTCGATGTTCAGATGCGGGTAAAGTCCCTTCACTTCGGCGGGCGAAAGCTCGTTCACCTCGACCCCGAAGGCGCGGGCAAGACTGGCTTGCCGAAAGATCTCTTCCTTGCGCTCGGCCGTCAGGGCGGTGGTGATCGACCCACATTGCCGAAACCCGGTGGCAAGGCCGGTCTCGGCCTCCAGCCGCGTGTAAAGGTCGGCGGAATACTTTGCGAGGCGGGTCATGTTCTGGCTGGCGCGCAACTGGCCCACCAGCCCGGCCGCATGCCAGGTGGTGCCAGAGGTCAGCTGCTTGCGTTCCAGCAGGACCACATCCTTCCAGCCCAGCTGCGTCAGGTGATAGGCGACCGAGCAGCCGGAAATGCCGCCGCCGATGATGACGACGCGGGCCTGTGCAGGAAGGGTGCGCATGTGATGAGCCTTCTGGAAAGCCCTGATCGGGCGTGTGGCGGGATACACAATGTCATGCCATCCAAAAATGAAATTTCAAATGTTTTTTTCATTTTTGTGGAAGCCTGATCCCAAAAAACAATTTCGGCGAAATTTATTGAAATCTTCCATGCGATCTCTGACAAGACAGGCAGCCACAGGGGCAGGTGACGATGAGCAGACAGATCGGCGATGATATCCGCGCCCTTCGAAAGTCGCGGGGCATGACCCTGAAGGCACTGGCCGACGCGATCGGGCGATCCTTGGGCTGGCTCAGCCAGATTGAACGCGGCCAGACCACGCCTTCGGTCCGCGACCTCGGCCAGATTGCAGACACGTTCGGCATCAACATCAGCTTCTTCTTTCGGTCTGCGTCACGCGATGCGGCGGAACAGGGCATCATCCTGCGCGCCGCCGACCGCACCCCCATCGGATCGACAGAAAGCGGGCTGACCGAGGAGTTGCTCTCTCCGTCCCTCTCCGGTTCGTTCGAGATGATCCGGTCGGTCTTCGCACCCCGTTCCGACAGCGGTGGCCCGGTCCGCACGGGCGCGCGCGAGGATGGCGGGGTTCTGGTCAGCGGACGCCTGACCCTGAGCATCGGCGACCTGACGGTCGATCTGGCGGCAGGCGACAGCTTTCAGTTCGCGGGGCGGGATTATGCGTGGGAGAACCCGCATGACGAGGCCGCCGTCGTGATCTGGGTCGTTTCACCACCCGTCTATTGATAGACTGGTTTTATATTGAAGCGCAACTTTCTGCTCTACGGCTTCAACAGACTCCGGGGGTAAAGTGATCCCGACAGCATGGGCGCTTTTCGCGCCTGATCCGGGGTTGCACCAAATGAACGCACAAATCCGCACGCCCAACCCTCCGTCCGGGCGCATCCATATCGACCCGCCCGTGGTCGAGCCCACAGACTCGGGCTGGTTTGTCACATCGGGCCCCGACCTGCCGCTGGTGCCCCATCGCGGCGAGACCACCTGCGACGTCCTGGTGATCGGGGCGGGCTGGATGGGCCTGCATGCCGCGCGACGCCATGGCGAACTGGCCCCTGACCAATCGGTCATCCTTGTCGATGCGGGGCGCATCGGAAACAACGCCTCGGGGCGCTGCATGGGCTTTGCCATCGATCTGGCCCACAACCCGCGCAAGCATGACTTCGTCGAAGACATTCAGGGAAACAAGGACGAACTGACCACCAACCTTGAAGGCAACGCTTACCTGCGCGCAGCCGTGGAGGAATTGGGCGTCGAGTGCGACTGGGACCCGCAAGGGAAATACCACTCTGCCGCCACCGATCATGGCGTGGCTGATCTGGTGGCGTTTTCCACGGCGCTCGACGCGATGGGGCAGAGATACAGCTGGGTCGAAGCGGACCAGATGCGCGAGATGACCGGCAGCAAACATTAATCAGGGCGCTTCACCACCCCGGCACGATCCTCCTCCAGCCTGCGAAATACCTCAAGAACATGACCCGGAAACTGTCACCCAACGTGACGGTGCATGAGAACACGGTGATCAGCACCGCGCAGTTCGACCCGCGGGAACATGTCTTCGAGACACCTGCGGGGGTGATCCGGTGCAAGAAGGTCATCATCTGCGCCTCGGGCTATCTGACCCGGTTCGGATTCTATCAGAAATCGGCCATTCCGGTTTACACATTCGCCAGCATGACGCGCGAGCTGACCCACAACGAGCTGGACCGGATCGGGGCGCAGGCGGCCTATGGCCTGATCCCCGCCAACAGTTTCGGCACCACCGTTCGCCGCGCGCAGAACCGCCTGTTCCTGCGCAATGTCTATTCCTACGCGTCCGGCTTCAAGACCACCCGCGCGGATGTGGAGCGCGCGCGGGAACAGCAGATGATCTCGTTCCAGCGCCGCTGGCCGGACCTGGCGAGCATGGGGTTCGACATCTCGTGGGGCGGCCTTCTGACGCTGGCGCAGAACGGCGGCATGGTCTTTGGCGAACTGGCGCAGAACGTCTATGGCGCGGCCTTCTGCAACGGCACTGGCGTGTCGCGCGGCGCAGCCTTCGGCAAGGCCGTGGCAGAACTCGCGCTGAAAAAATCCAGCCCCGTGATCGACATCCTCAAGCGCCGAACCCCGCCATCGCGCGCCTATCCCGACATGATCACCTCGACCGGCGTCCGTTTCGTGACCGGCTGGCGCTTCAAACAGGCCGGCCAGGAAGTCTGACGCGCGAACCTGACCGTCGTCGTCACCCACATCTGAAAGACTGGATACACACCATGACTGATCTGCGCGGCATCAACCTTGCCATGATGACCCCTTTCAAGGCGGACGGCGCGATTGATTTCGCCAAGTTCGAGGACCTGATCGAACGCTATCTTGACGCCGGCATGCACGGCTTTGTCTTCTCGTCCGGCACGGGCCAGCACGCCTACCTGACCGAGGCGGAATGCAACAAGCTGTTCGAGGTCGGCATCAAGCGTGTGAACGGCCGTGCCAAGGTCACGGCCCAGACCTCGGCCCTGAACATGGATGAGGTTCTGCGCCGGTCGAAATCGGCGCAGGACCTTGGGGCTGATGCGCTGATGATCCTGCCGCCCTTCTTTGAAGGCCCGCGCCACGATGACGGCATCTTGCGCTTTTACGAGAAGATCGATCAGGCTGTCTCGGTCGACATCATCGGCTACAACATCCCTGCCGCGACCGGGATCGAGCTGACCCCGGCGCTCTACAGCCGCCTGAACGAGCTGCCGAACTTCAACTACATCAAGGACAGCTCGGGCGATCTGGGAAAGCAGCAGGCGCTTTTGGCCTGCGGCGGCAAGATCCTGAACGGGGCCGACCCGATCGCCCCCTTCTCGTTCATGCTGGGAACGGCCGGGACGATCTGGGGCTGCGCCGGCATCTTTCCGCGCCATGCGGTGCAGCTGTTCGAGCTGATCGAGGCCGGCAAGTTCACCGAAGGGCTGGCGCTGTGGCAAAAGATGATCCCGATCATCAACTACATCTGGCAGCGCGATTACATCCCCGCGGCCAAGGCAGCGGCGCGCCTGATGGGATATGACGGCGGCCATGTCCGCTTTCCGGTCTGCGAAGTCGGCCCGAAGGTCGAGGCCGAGATGGCGCCGCTTCTGGCCCTGCTCAGGGACTGAGGCCCGCCACCCAACGCTGCTGGATGGCGGCCCCCTCGTTCAAAAGCCAATTGCGGAACTCGGAGGCAATCCGGGTTCCGCGCATCTCTTTGGGCGCGACAAGGTAGAAGGTCCGGCCTGTCCTGACCTCCAGATCCGTAGGCCGGATCAAGGCGCCCGAGGCGAGCAGGTTGTCCGACATTCCCATCCAGGCCAGCCCGACGCCCTGTCCATCCATCGCCGACGCCAGAAGCGCCTGCTGATCGTCGAAAGATATCCGCTCATGCGCCAGCGTCAGGGGAGAGCCGACCTTCTCGAAAAAGCTCCGCCAGTCAGCAGGCGGTCGCAGCCGTTCCTTCAGAAACAAAAGATCGCTCGCCTTGATATCGTCGAGCGTCACGGGCTTCTTGCCGCCGAAATAGGTCGGCGCGCAGACCGGAAAATACACCTCGTCGAACATCGGCCAGGCGTCGACATCATCCCAGGCGCCCGTCCCCAGCCGGATGGCGAAATCACCGTTCTCGACGGCGGGGTTGATGTCGCGGTTCACGATCTTGATCGACAGGTCGAGCTTTGGCAAAGCCTGCCGCAGGGCCGGATAGCGGGGCAGAACGAAGTTCGCCGCCGCCGAGGACGAGACGCAGAAGGTCACGAGGTTGCCGCTCGTGCGGTGCGCGATCTCGGCCAGACCGGTCTGGATCGCGGCGAAACCGCGCTCGATCGCGCGATACAGCGTCTCGCCGTCTTCGGTCAGGCTGATGCTGCGCCCCCGCCTTGCGAACAATGTCGTGCCAAGGTGTTTTTCGAGATTCTTGATCTGATAGGACACCGAAGGCTGGGTCACGTTCAACTCCAGCGCCGCCGCCCGAAACCCACCGTGCCGGGCAACCGCTTCGAACACGAAAAGCGCAACGGGCGAGGAAATCTGCCGGCGGAGACTCTCGGACATCTGGTTGATCCACCCTGTTCACCGATAGACCCACCTTATCGTTGAGAAATCTCGGCTTGGCAATTCTCCGGTCCGGGCGCCCATCAAGCTGCCCATGTCCTTCACTGCCAAAAGCGCGCCCAGGAAGAATCATTGAAATGCGTTTGATCTTACTTAACACTTGTTAAGTGACCTCAGTAAGCGAACCGCCACTGCAAAAATGAACGTGATGCACACCGCAGAAAACCAGCTGTCCGGGGACATTGATGCCAAAGGCATCGTGGCCCAGCGGCTGCGGCGTTTGCGCAAGGCCAGCAACATGTCGCTTCGTCAACTGGCCGAAGCGACTGGCACCTCTGCAAGCTTTCTGAGCCAACTGGAACGCGGGCTGAGCGGCGCCAGCACCTCGACCCTGATCCGCATCGCCAACGTCTTCGGCACGTCGATTTCCGAGCTGTTTTCGGGAACCGAGTCAGGCCAGGACCCGGTGTTGCGCCGGGCCGAGCGTCCAGCCCTGCCGGTGATGAACGGGCAGCGGAAATCACTGCTCTCGCGCCGGCCTCTGACGCAGTTCGAGACCTATCTGGCCGAGTTCGAGCCGGGTGGCTCCAGCGGCACGGAACAATATGTCCATGGTGACAGCCACGAAATGCTGTTTGTCATGAACGGGCGTGTGCAACTTGATCTTGGCCCCGACAGCCATGTGCTGGAGGACGGAGATTGCATCGAATACCAAAGCTCGGTCCCGCACCGGGTCATCAATATCGGCCCATCGTCGGCGGAGGTGCTGTTCATCATCTCGCCGCCGACATCAACCGCAGCCAGCTTTGGGGACTACCGGGAAAAAAAATAACACCGATCCCCGGCGCAAACGGATCCATGGGGTCCGGCAAGACTGACAACCAGAACAACAGGGAAAAGACAATGAAACATCATATGATTGGCGGACTTGCCCTTGTGGCCTCGCTTGGGCTGGCTGCCCCGGTGATGGCCGAGGGACCGGTTGCAGGCGAGGTGGCGGAAGGCTCGCTGGCGGGCAAGACACTGACCTTCGTGTCCTATGGCGGCATTTTCCAGGACGGCCAGATCAAGGCGCTGGACGGTTTCGTCGCCAAATCGGGCGTGACGCTGCTGTCGGACGGCCCGACCGAGAACGCCAAGATCCAGGCGCAGGTCGAGGCCGGCAATGTCATGTGGGATGTTGTCGACACCGGCGACTTCACGCCCTTCGTGCATTGCGGCACGCTGTTCATGAAGCTCGATTTCACCAAGATCGACGTCTCGAAGGTGCCGCCCGGGCAAGTCGGGCCCTGCAGCGTGCCGGCGATGAACTATGCGGTGATGTTCCTCTACAACAAGGACACCTACAAGGATAACCCGCCGCAAGGTTGGGCAGATTTCTTCGATGTCGAGAAATTCCCCGGCACCCGCGGCATCCCGGGCTATGCCGATCCGGAAGGCTACATGGTTGAATTGGGCCTGATGGCCGATGGCGTGCCGCGTGACCAGATGTTCCCGGCCGATATCGACCGCGGCCTGAACAAGTGGCGCTCGATCCGCGAGCATCTGGTGCCCTGGACCACCGGCGCCGAAAGCCAGCAGATGCTGGAAGCGGGCGAAGCGGATATGGTGATGGTCTGGTCTGGCCGCGGCAAGGCGGCCCTCGCCAATGGCGCCAATTACGAGCCGGTCTGGCAGGACTGGATCGTCGTGAAGGACCAGATCGCCATCCCGATGGGGGTCAAGGATCCCGATGCCGCCCATGCGCTGATCAACGCCTATCTGGGCAAGGAAGCGCAAGAGATCATGGCGCAGGAGACTTCCTACTCCCCGATCCATGTCGACGCGCAGCCGAAGGTCGACGAGCTGACCGCGGCCTTCATGACCAATACGCCGGAAAAGCAGGCGATGGCCTATAACCAGAACATCGAATACTGGGTCGAAAACTACGAGCTGCTTGGCGAAAAGTGGGCAGAGTTCATCGCCGGAAACTAAGGCACTCCGCCGGGGCCTTCACGGGTCCCGGCCCTTTCGTCCGGGGGTATCATGTCGTCCAAATCCGCCGCGCCGTTGCTGCGCCGGCCGTTCCTGTTGACCCTGCCCGCCCTTGCGGTGCTGGTCCTGGTGATGGCCGTGCCGCTGGGGGTCATTGTCTATCGCAGTTTCTCAGAGCCCGCGCCGGGTCTGCAAAACTACGTCTGGTTCTTTGACACCCCGGTGAACCTGATCGTTCTGAGCCGCACCTTCAGCATCGCCTTCTGGGTTACCCTGGCCTGTGTGCTGGTAGCCTATCCCTATGCCTTCGCCATGTCCGCGGCCGGGCCACGGTTGAGGCTGTTGCTGGTGCTGTGCGTGCTGGTGCCGTTCTGGGTTTCTGGCGTGGTGCGGACGTTGGCCTGGGTGATCCTGTTGCAGGATTCAGGCGTGATCAACCGCATGCTGATGGCCGTCGGCTTCGAGAAGGTCCGGCTGATCCGCACCCAGCTGGGGGTCACGATCGGCATGACGCAGATCTTGCTGCCCTTCATGATCATGCCGCTCTATGCGGTGATGCGCGGGATCGACATGCGCCTGCTGCAGGCCGCGCGCAGCCTCGGGGCGCATCCGGTCAAGACCTTCTTCCAGATTTACCTGCCGCTCTCGTTGCCGGGCGTCTTTGCCGGGGCGACCATCGTCTTCATTCTGGCACTCGGGTTCTACATCACGCCGCTGCTGCTGGGCGGGCCGCAATCGACGATGCTGTCGACGCTGATCCAGCAACAGGTGTTGTCGCTGCTGAACTGGGGCCGTGGCGGGGCCATGGGCGTGGTGCTGCTGATCGCGACCTTCGGCCTGCTCGGGATCGCCAGACCCTTCATGCGGCGCAAATACAACATGAGCGGAGGCAGCCGATGAAAGCCCGACTTCCCCGGCTGCTGCTGGGCCTGACCTGCCTGTTGATCGCGGTCTGGCTGGTGGCGCCGACGCTGATCGTGTTTCCGATGTCCTTCGCCGACAAGAAATCGCTGGCCTTTCCGCCGACGGGCTTTTCGCTGCAATGGTATGAGAATTTCTTCACCAACCCGCAGTGGTTCGGCAGCCTGATCGTCTCGGCCAAGGTGGCGGCGATGGTCGCCGTGGTGGCGACTGTGATCGGCACGCTGGCGGCGCTGGGGATCGAGCGGATGCGCGCCGGCCCTGCCGGGATCATCCGCGCCATCCTGATCACGCCGATGATCGTGCCGGGCGTGGTGCTGGCCGTCGGCATCTATGCCGTCTACCTCGACACGCAGCTGGTGGGCACCTGGACGGGCTATGTGCTGGCCCATACACTGCTGGCCATCCCCTTCGTGGTCATTGCCGTGGGCGCGAACCTTGCGGTGTTCGACGCGCGGCTTGAGGTCGCGGCGGCAAGCCTGGGTGCCTCGCGCCTCAGCACCTTCTTCACGGTGACGCTGCCGCTGATCATGCCGGGCATCCTGTCCGGTGCCTTGTTTGCCTTTGTCACCAGCTTTGACGAGGTGATCGTCTCGCTGTTCATCACCAGCCCGGCCCTGAAGACGCTGCCGGTGCAAATCTTCTCATCGATGACCCGCGATGCCGACCCGACAGTGGCGGCAGTGGGCTCGCTCATCTTTCTTGCCACGTCGCTGGTCATCGGGCTGGGCCTGCTGATTGGCACCCGCACAGGACGCCGGACATGACCCTTGCAAGCAACGCCCCGGGCGCGGCCATCACGATCAGCAATGTCAGCAAGTTTTATGGCAATTTCACTGCCCTTGATGCAATCAACCTGCGGATCGAACCGGGTGAGTTCATGTCGTTCCTCGGTCCCTCCGGCTCGGGCAAGACCACGACGCTGAACTTGATCGCCGGCTTCACCGATCTGAGCGATGGCGAAATCCGGCTCGGCGAGCGGTCGATCGGCAATACCCCGGCGCACAAGCGCAATATCGGGGTGGTCTTCCAGCACTACGCCCTGTTTCCGCACATGACGGTTGCGGCAAACGTCGCCTATCCCTTGAAGCAGCGCGGCATCGCCAAGGCGGCGCGCAACGAGGCTGTGGCACGCGCACTGGAAAAGGTGCAGTTGCAAGCCTTCGCTCACCGCTATCCCAGCGAATTGTCGGGTGGCCAGCAGCAGCGCGTGGCTTTGGCCCGCGCCATGGTCTTCACCCCCTCGCTGCTGCTGATGGACGAGCCGCTCGGCGCGCTGGACAAGAAGCTGCGCGAGGTCTTGCAGCTTGAGATCAAGCGCATCCACCGCGATCTGGGCTCGACCTTCGTGTATGTGACCCACGATCAGGAAGAGGCCCTGGTGTTGTCCGACCGGATCGCGGTGTTCAACAAGGGCCGGATCGAGCAGGTGGGCACGGGACACGAGCTGTATACCAATCCGCAAACGCTGTTCGTGGGGCAGTTCATCGGCGAAAGCTCGGTGCTGCGCGGGCCCCATCGCCGCAACGGGACCGAGACCGCGATCGAGGTCGCGGGCGTGCAGCTGGTTGCACCCGGTGTGCTGGCTGACACCGACAAGCAGGCGATCCTGCTGCGCCCCGAGGCGGTTTCGGTGCAGGCCCCCGCCCAGGGCGGCAAGCGCAATATCATCAACGGCACGGTGCGCGAGGTGCTCTATCTGGGCTCCGCGATGAAATATGAGGTGACATTGGCCGATGGCAGCCAGGTCACCGCCCGGATGCCCACCCAAGGCGCGCCCTTCGCTATCGGCAGCCCGGTCGAATTGGCGTGGAACCCCGAGGACAGCAAGCTTTTGGCCGATGACGGCTCGACCGCAGGGCTTTGAAAGGATTGATCATGGATGTTCAGAAGAACGGCGGCGTTTCGTTCTGGTATGCCGATATGGGCGGGGTTCCCGGCTATCGTGCGCCCCTGCCCGGCGACATGGATGTCGATGTTTGCATTGTCGGCGCGGGCTTTACCGGGTTGTGGACGGCCTATTATCTGAAACAGGCGCAGCCTGCGCTGTCGATTGCCATCATCGAGAAAGAGTTCGCAGGTTTTGGCGCTTCGGGCCGCAACGGCGGCTGGTGTTCGGGAAATTTTGCCTGGAGCCGGGACAAGTATCTGAGCAGCGGCACGCGCGACGCAATCATCGACTTCGAACGCCAGCTGCGCGGCACGGTCGATGAGGTGATCCGCGTCTGCGAGGTCGAGGGGATCGACGCCGATATCCGCCGCACCGACTGCCTCACCTTCGCCTGCTCGCCCGCGCAGATGCAACGCCTGCGCGACGAACATGAAAGCGACATGGCCTGGCAGGTCCCGCCCGAGCGCAGCCAGTTGATCGGTGCGGCCGAGGCCGCATCGCGCATCCGCATCAAGGATGTGCAGGGCGCGTTGGTCGTCGGCGGCGTAGCGCGGGTGCAACCGGCAAAGCTGGTGCGCGGCCTGGCCGAAACCGTCGAGCGGCTGGGCGTGCGGATCTACGAGCAGACCACCGTGACCGGCATCGCCAAAGGCCGTGTCAGCACCAATCGCGGCACGGTCACGGCGCACCGGATCGTGCGCGCGACCGAGGGCTTCACCCACGGCATTCCCGGCAATGAGCGCGAATGGCTGCCGATGAACAGCGCCATTGTCGTGACCGAGCCCCTGCCCGACGCGCTGTGGGACGAGATCGGCTGGACGGGCCATGAGCTGTTCGGCGATGCCTCGCATGCCTATTGCTACGCCCAACGCACCCGGGAAAACCGGATTGCCATGGGCGGTCGGGGCGTGCCCTACCGCTTTGGCTCCAGGACCGATGTCAACGGCCAGACCCAGGCCAAGACGGTCGAGAAGCTGAAGGGCATCCTCTATCGCCTGCTGCCCCAGACCCAGGGGCTGCGCCTCGATCACGCCTGGTGCGGCGTGCTGGGCGTGCCGCGCGACTGGTGCACCACTGCGGGTCTTGATCCCGCAACCGGAATCGGCTGGGCCGGCGGCTATGTCGGGCTTGGCGTCTCGACCTCGAACTTCTCAGGCCAGACTTTGGCCGATCTGGTGCTGGACAAGCAGACCGAACGCACGGACCTGCCCTGGGTCAACCGCAAGCCCCGAAAGTGGGAGATCGAACCCTTCCGCTGGCTGGGCGTGCATGGCATGTACTGGCTCTATCATCTGGCCGACCGGCGCGAGGCCGCGAGCGGCGGCCGCGCCACCTCGCGCCTTGCCACCCTCGCCAACCGTATCACTGGCCGCTGACCGGAGACCACCATGATCGACCTTTCCGTCTTCACCAACCTCGCCGGCCTCGACCTTGGTCGCCTGGCCGACAAGCCCACAACCCTGAACCCCGGCCAGCAAGAGGCGGCGCAGTCGCTCTGGACCTCGCCCGACGGATCGCTGGATATCGGCCTGTGGGAATGCACCCCCGGCCGGTTCACGGCGGATCGCTCGGCTGCTGCCGAGTTCTGTTATTTCCTGCAAGGAAAGATCGTCATGACGCATGTAGATGGCACCCGGCGCGAGCTTGGTCCCGGCGATGCGATCATGCTGCCGCGCGGCTGGAAGGGCACTTGGGAGATCGTGGAACACACCCGGAAGATTTATGTTTTCCTCAGCGATCCTGAACAGGCCTGACGGCAGGGGGCGCGTCTTCCTCCGTTAGGCCCAAGGCTTGCGCCTTCAGCGCGTGTAAAGCGAACCGGCTGCCTTCACGCATGACTTTCTTCGAGTCATGCATCCGAGGATCGGACTGAGGTCAGGACCGTTTGATCTTGGCCTTGCGGCGTGATTCAGCCTCCGCAAGGAGGCTGAATGATGAGCAACCTTTTCTGGCTGACGGCCGCGCAGATGGCGCGGCTGCAGCCCTTCTTTCCCAAGAGCCACGGCAAACAGCGCATAGATCACCGGCGGATGTTGAGAGACATAATCTTCATCAATCGCGATGGCTGAGAACGGCGGTGCAAAATTGGTCCACGGTAGCGGCGGGATAGTCCTGCTGC
>CAYTMV010000040.1:0-20401 GCA_964439015.1 uncultured Gemmobacter sp. | reverse complement strand
ACCGACACCCCACAGGCCCAAAGCCGGGCGAGGCTGGCGATATGCCATTGGTCATCCGGCACGGCCTGATCTGGGTGGCGCAACGCCGGTATCACCTGACCTGTCGCCGCGCCGTTGGCCTGCGCCAGCGAGGACAACGCCCGGCCCGGCCCCATCTCCATGAACACCCGGTTGGGCTGGGACAGCAGATGCGCCATGCCGTCGGCAAAGCGCACGGTCTGGCGCAGATGCTGCACCCAGTAATCCGGGCTGGTCGCCTGTTCGGCGGTCAGCGGCAGGCCGGTGCGGTTGGAGATCACCGGCAGCTGCGGCGCCGAGAGCGGGATACTGCGCAGGAAGGCTGCGAACTTTGCCAGAATGGGCTCCAGCATCCGGCTATGCGCGGCGATGTCGATGGCGATGCGCTGCGTCTCGATCCCATCGCAGGCAAGGCGTGCGGACAAATCGGCAAGCGCCGCATCGGGGCCCGAGACGACGCACAGCCCCGGTGCGTTGACCGACGCAAGGTCCAACCCCTCAAGCTGCGCAGCCAGATCTGCCGCGTCCATCGGCACAGACAGCATCCCCCCTGCCGGCACCGTGTCAAACAGCCGCCCGCGCAGATGGACCAGCCGGATGCAATCGGCAAAGCCGATCACCCCGGCCAGACACGCGGCGGTATTCTCGCCCATGCTGTGACCGATCAGCGCCGCGGGCTGCACGCCCCAGCTTTCATACAGCTTCGCCAGCGCATATTCGCAGATCATGATCAGCGGCAGCTGGACCGAAGGTTGCTTCAGCCGGGCGGCCGCAGCGTCTTGTGCGTCCCGCGCTGGCAGCCACAGGGCGCGGATGTCGTAATCCAGCAGTGGTTGCAGGATCGCCAAGCCGCGGTCCATCCAGTCGCGGAACTCGGGTTCGGTATCATAGAGCCCGCGCGCCATGTTGGGATATTGCGCGCCACCGCCGGGGAACATGAACACCACCTCGGGCGAGTCGCCCAGATGGTCGTGGGTAAAGACACGACGCGGGTCTGCCCCCTCCAACAGATCGGCGGCCTGCGCGTGGCTTTCCGCCACCAGAACCCGCCGTTTTTCAAAGGCCCGGCGGCCCTCTTTCAACGTATAGGCCACATCGGCCAAAGGCTGTTCCGGATGGGCGCGCAGATGGGCGGCCAGCCGGACGGACGCTGCATCCAGCGCGGCCTTGCTGCGGGCCGACAGCACGATCGGCTGGAACGGCCAGTCGCTTTCGGCAGACGGCGCCTGCTGCGGGGCTTCTTGCAGCACGGCATGGGCATTGGTGCCCCCCACGCCAAGGCTGTTGATGCCGGCGCGGCGGGGGTGATCGCCCGCCCGCCACTCGGTCAGACGGTCATTGACCCGAAACGGCGATGCGTCGAAGTCGATCGCCGGGTTGGGTGCCTCATACCCCAGCGAGGGCGGGATTTCGCGATGATGCAGGCTGAGCGCCACCTTTATCAGGCTTGCCACCCCGGCTGCGGTATCCAGATGGCCGATATTGGTCTTGACCGAGCCGATGCGGCAGCGCCCGGCTGGCACATCCCTGCCAAAGCCCTGGGTCAGCGCCGCCACTTCGATCGGGTCGCCCAGATAGGTGCCGGTGCCGTGACATTCAACGTAATCCACCGTCGCCGCTGGCACATCGGCAATCGCCAATGCCTCGGCCACGCAGGCGGCCTGACCCTCGACCGATGGCGCCAGATAGCCTGCCTTGGCCGCGCCGTCATTGTTGACGGCCGACCCTTTCAGGATCGCCCAGATATGATCGCCATCCCTGATCGCATCACGGGCGCGGCGCAGCACAACGCAGCCCGCGCCCGAGCCGAAAACCGTGCCCTGCGCGCGATGGTCGAAGGCATGGCAATGACCATCGGGCGACAGGATCTCGCCCTCCTTGAAGATATAGCCGCGGCCATGCGGCAGCTCGATGGTGACACCGCCTGCCAGCGCCATGTCACATTCGCCGTTCAACAGGGCCTGCGCCGCGTAATGCACCGCCACTAACGAGGTCGAGCAGGCGGTCTGCACGTTCACCGACGGTCCACGCAGATCGAGGATATGACTGACGCGGGTGGACAGGAAATCCTTGTCGTTGCCGGTGTGCCGCAGCAGGAACATTCCGGTGTTCTCGACCAGATCGCGGTGGGAACACAGGTTGAAATAGAAATACGATCCCATGCCACAGCCGGCATAGACGCCGATTGCGCCCTTGAAGGTCTCGGGCGGATGGCCTGCATTTTCCAGCGCCTCCCATGCCACTTCAAGAAACTGCCGATGCTGCGGATCAAGAATCGCGGCTTCTTTCGGCGAAAACCCGAAGAAGTCGGCGTCAAAATGCTCGAAGTTTTCAAGGATCGCTGCCGCCGGCACGTAATCGGGATGATGGGTGCGCTGCGGCGCTTCGCCCCGGGACAGCAGCTCGTCCCGCGACAGGGGAATGATCGATTCGACCCCTGCGCGCAGGTTGGCCCAATAGGTGGCGATGTCAGGCGCGCCCGGCAGATGGGCGGCCATGCCGACGATGGCAATGTCGGTCTCGCCGACCCCGGCGGATGAGCTATCCATCACTCTTATCACTCCTGCACCGAAACCCCGCTGCCCTGCGCCTCCGGTTCGGTTTTTCTAGGCAGGAATTGCGGCAATTCCTCGCCCGGGCTTGGAAAGATCGTGTCAAAAGAGATACGTTTTAACGATAGTTTAACAGTGTTGCCTCCCTTGGGAAATTATTCGCCCCAATCGCCAAGATTCGCACCTGTTTTCTTGATCCGGCCGTCAAAGCCCCTTGCGATCACCAGAATCCGGCCCCGGTGCCGCGCGCCATGCGGATCTGCGCCAGCAAATACACCACCAGGTCAAAGGCGAAACCCAGCACCAACAGCGGCACGCGGCGCAGGCCACCCTGTCGCCACAGATGGGCGCTGCGCTTGGTCAGGAAGTGCAGGGGGACAAAGCCATCCGGTGCGCGGGGCAGCCGGGCGCGCGCCACGCGGGAAAGCCAGTCCTCCGTCCGCGCGGCCTCGGCCAAAGCGGTCTGGCGTGTGCCGGCGGGTCGGTCGCGCAGGGCCTGAAATGCCGCCATGTTCAGGGCCGATCCGATCACGATCCGCACCTGATGACGGATCAGACCGGCCAAGCTGCGCTCGCTTTCATAGACATGAAATACCGCCGGCTCTGCCGTGCCGTCGATGCGGCTGAAATCTTCGGGCCGCTCCAGCGCATCGGTCAGCACCATTGCCCGCAGGAAGCCATCTTCGACCGGCAGGCCCACAGGCAGGTGGAAGGCGCGGGCGCGATGCGACGGCATGGCGTAAAGCTGGCCGCAGATGGCGCGGCGCCAATCCTCCAGCGTGCCGCCCGCGCGGGCGATCAGCCGTGCGGTCAGTCCGTGCGGCGGCGCAAGCGCGATATCCTTGACGGGGCGGGAGTTCACGACCCACAAGGCCGGCCGTGCGGCCAACTCTGACACCATCCGCGCCAGCGCATCGGGCTGGGTCAGGGTGATGTCGGCATCGGCAAAGATCAGCACCGCGGCCTCGGGCCGGCTGAGGTCATGGACAAAGCGGTTCCAGGTGCGACTTTTTCCGCCCTCTTCCAGCTCTGCCACCTCGGCCCCGGCGGCGCGGGCCTCGGCAGCCGTGTTGTCGCGACAGCCATTGGCCAGCACCAGCACTCGCAGATCCAGATCGTGCCGTTGCGACAGCACGCCCGCGACCATCGCGGCGATCCTCGCGCCCTCGTCATGGGCAAAGATTCCCAGATCCACCTTCATCGCAGCACGGACCTGACTGCGGGCCTGTGCCGGATGCCGCGGATGCCGGCCATCACGCGCCGTTCTTGCCTCAGGATCTCGGCCTGACCCAGCAGCGCACCGGCCATCAGCCAGGTCAGCGGCTCTAGCGTGGCGTTTGGCAGCAGGTCCAACAGGTTGGCCGCCAGCATCAAGGCCAGCGCCGCCACCGGGGCGGCGATCCCCTCGGGCGGCTTTTTCCACGCCTCGACCGCCAGCAGCAGCAGCGGCAAGACCAGCAGCCCGAACTGCGCCAGATAGCCCAGCCAGCCATAGATCCCCAGAGTGATGATCCAGGCGCCATCGGCAATCGACACGCCGGACCCGGTCTGAGGATCATATAGCAGGTTGCGCCCATAGCCGCCCCAGCCGAACCAAGGCTTGCGGTTGGCGTGATCGAGCAGCGCCTCTTCGTTGGTGATGCGGAAGGCCAGCGACGCGGCGCGCTCGGGGTTGAGGCGCTCGGCCGTGGCAAGGATCGCGTCCGTCGGGATCAGATGCAGCCCGCGCAGCAGCGGATACAGGATTACCACCGCCGCGATCGCCGCGGCCAGGGCGACCTGCAACCGCCGCGGCGCCAGCAGGATCAGCGGCAGCATTGCCGCAGCATAGACCATGGGGCCGGCGCTTTTGCAGATCACCAGCATCAGCGCCAGATACAGCGCGATCCCGGTCAGTCTCAGCCGTGCCTCTACCGCGGTTTCGCGCCAGAGGGCTGCGGCGGCGAGCAGACAGGTCAGGGTAAAAAACGCCACCCACAGCCCATGCGGCAGAAACACGACCGGTCGATAGCCGCCAAACCGGATTGTCTGAAAGAAATCATGCTGAAAGAAGCCATAGACCCAGACGTTCAGTTGTGGCGAGAGGCGCACTTCGATCAGCATCGGCACCGAATAAAGCAATCCTGCCACCACCAGCGCCACCAGCAACTGCCGCTGGGCCGCAGCCTCGGCGAGATAGCGCCGGGCCAGAAAGAAGGGCAACAGCGCCAGCCCCTGATTGGCGACTGCAGCCACACTGTCGTAGATACTCACCCCGTTGATCAGAACCGGACCGCGCGGGACCGGCTCGGGATTGGTCAGGACGGTGGCAAAGGGCGACAGGACGAAGATCGCGATCAGTAACTTGCCCAGCGGATTGTCGGGCAACACCGACAAGCCCTTGCCGGTCAATGCCAGGCCGATCACCAATGCCGCCAGCGCGGGGATGGAATCCTTGTCCAGGTCCGGCACCACCGGAAAGTTCACCGCAATCAGGGGGGGCAACAGCAGATAGCCGCCCAGGATCGTCGAGATCAGACCACGCTCTACCCCCAGCCGACGAAACAGCCACAGCGCCACCAGCGGCCAGGCCAGCAGCATCGCCCAGGCGAAGGGGTTAGGGGTGATCAGGGGGGCCTCCTTTTACTTTGGGCAGATACTAGCGCAACGAGCAGCTACACGACCAGACGGAAGCCGGGCAGGCGACGGGCGGCCTCAGTCGCGGCCCATGACAGGGCAAAGGCAGCGATTGCCGCCGGGAGCCGGGCAGTGTCCGGTCCCAGCAGCTTCCACACCGCAAGCATGAAGAAAGGGTGCATCAGGTAGATGCCAAAAGCCACGGCCCCCAGCGCCGGCAGGATCGGGTGATGCAGGTCCAGCCGCCAGGCCGCCTCGAAGATCAGCGCGGCGATCAGCACGGCCCATGGCCAGGGCGCAAGCGTCATCAACCCACCCGCGCAACTGACCAGCGCCGCCGCAGCAACCAGCCAGCCCGCCCGGTTCAGCCGGTGAGCGGGCGCCAGTAACAAGCCATAGAGATAAAGTGGTGCGGCAAAGGTCCATTGCGCCAGCGGTTCGGGCAGACTGGTTTCGTGCAGCGCAAAGGCAAGGGCCGTGAATGCCAGCCACAGGCCGAGCGCGATGGCAAGGGTGCGATCATCCGTCACCAGACGAGCCACCGGCGCCACGCATATCATCGCCAGCGCCACGAAGGGCAGGAACCACAGATGGATCGTCGAGCCGTATAGCAGGCTCCACGGATTGCTCAGGACTGGCAGGGCCCGACCGGCGAGCGCATAATTCACCAGCCGGAAGAACAGGCACCAGAACAGCCACGGCAGAAGGATGCGGCGCATCCGCGGCGCCAGCTTGTAGCGTCCGCCCGCGCGCTGCATCGACTGCATCGCCAGAAAGGCCGTCAGGATCAGAAATACGCCCAGCGACAGATGCCCGACCCAATCGCGGGTCGAGGCCTGTGCATGGGCCACCACCACCCCGAAGGCGGCAACGAACCGGACCAGCTCGACAGGGAGACGCAATTGCGCGGCGTTACTCATGCGACAGCGTTAGGCGAGGGGCGGCCTTGCGACAATCCCGCGCAAGAGGCGTGGCCCCGCCGCATCTGGAAACACAGCGTTTTCTGATCGGCCCCATACCGCAAAGGCCGACGGGTGTGTTATGCGGGGGTATGGAGTTCCGTTTCGGCCAAACCGCCATCCGCCTGACTCACCCCGATGCGGCATCGCTGCTTGCGGCGGTGGGCGCAAGGCTGTCTGCACGGCAGGGCTTTGCGCTGGCGACGTTGAACCTCGATCATCTGGTCAAGCTGGGACGCGATGCTGCGTTTCGCGGGGCTTATGCCGCGCAGGACTTCGTGGTCGCCGATGGTAATCCGGTGGTCTGGCTGGCGGCACTGGGCGGGCAGCGGGTCGCGCTGGTGCCGGGCTCGGACCTGGTGGTGCCGCTGGCGCGGATGGCCGCCGCAAAGGGTGCTTCGGTCGCTTTGCTGGGCACGACCGAAACTGCCTTGTCTGCCGCAGCCGGCCGTTTGCAGTCCGAGGCCCCGGGCCTGAATGTGGCGCGAAGGATTGCCCCGCCGATGGGCTTTGACCCCGATAGTGCCGAGGCCCGCGCGATCCTCGCCCAGTTGGAGGCAGATCGGGTCGGCCTGTGCTTTTTGGCGCTGGGCGCCCCCAAGCAAGAACGGCTGGCCGCGCTTGGCCGACAGATCGCGCCCTCGGTCGGCTTTGCCTCGATCGGGGCGGGTCTGGATTTTCTGGCAGGCACCCAGACCCGCGCGCCGGCCTGGGCGCGGGCCATTGCGATGGAGTGGGCGTGGCGGATGCTGTCGGCGCCGCGGCGGCTGGTGCCGCGCTATGCCGCCTGCGCGGCAATCCTGCCGGGGCAGGCCTGGCAGGCGTGGCGGCAGCGGCGCTGATTACTTGTATTCGATCAGCCCGCGCCGCTTGCCCCGCAAGCGGCCTAGGTAATACCCCAAAGCCCCCTGCGCCTCGGCCAACTTGCCCAGAACCGTAAAGGCCGCCCGGATCAGCCCCAGCCGCGGTGTCAGGCGCATCACCTGCAACGGCCATGCCAGCAACAGCGCCAAACTGGCCGGATGAACCGCCGCGCCTGCCAGGGCCACCGCTGGCAGCGCCGCCCCCCACAAGATCGCGCGCCGCGTTTCGGCCTGCCAATGCCGCTCGGGTCCGCCTGCATGTTTGGCGGCGCCCTCGGCAAAGGCGTGGCCCGCGCGTTTGCTGCGCTGCCACCACTGGCCAAAGCGGGTCATCGCGGCGTCATGCAAGGTCATCTCGGCATCGATCCGCCAGACCTCGCCGCCCGCCCGGCGCAACCGCAGACACAGATCGGGCTCTTCGCCCGCGATCAGCGCGGGGTCATATCCGCCAACCGCTTGCACAGCGGCAAACCGCATCAGCGCATCGCCGCCGCAGGCAGTCGCCTGCCCTATCGGCGTATCCCACTCGGCGTCGATCAGCCGATTATAGATCGAGGAAGATGGAAACCGTTCACGCCGCCGACCGCAGATCACAACTGCCGCAGGATGCGCCGCAAAACCTTGCAGCGCGGCCTGCAGCCAGCCCGGTTGCAGCACGCAGTCGCCATCCAGAAACTGCACGAAGTCCGGCGGATCATTTGCCAGAACAGCAAGCCCGGCATTGCGGGCGCGCGCCGCAGTGAAGGGGGTGGACAGGTCCAGCGCGACCACCTCGGCCCCGGCAGCCTTTGCCGCCATCCCTGACCCGTCGGTCGAGCCGCTGTCCACATAGACCACGCGGCGCAAACCGGTCAGCGAGGCGAGGCAGGCCACCAGCCGTGCGCCCTCGTTCCGGCCGATCACCACGGCATCCACCTTCGTCAAACCTGATCCTCCGCTGCGGTCCCTGCCACGGTTAAACCCCCACGGGGTTTCATTTTCCAGCCTGTTCTGCTAGTGATGAAAAGAACGGGCGGGGGCCTGGGCGATTCTGACAGGCTGCATTCTCGGATGCGGAATCTTTGTCGCACGGCGCCAGCGCGCTGCAAAGCGGGTTAGCGGATGACCGAACGGCGCGGGTAGCGTCGGGATGCAGCAAGAGGTCCGTTGATCGGATGCAGGGAAACAACATCTTGATGACCGGGGGGCAATCTCCGGCTGATATGGATGATCCGATGCGGGATGCGGACGGATTTGGCGATCACCCTGAAACGCGGGCAGCGGCGCGGCCCGGGGTGTTCAAGATCTTCCGCACCGGGCAACTGGTGCATCGCCCGCCGGTCACGCTGGATCAGCCGCCCCAGCCGGTCGCCTACAGTCACCCGCCGATGCCCAGCATCTCGCCCGACAAGACATGGGAGTCGCTGACTGCGGCTACGGTCGATGTCGCGCGCCTTGAAGAAAACAGTCTGTTTCCTGATCCTGAAAAATGCCCGGCCAGCGCCCAGTTCGACATCCTGCGCACCCGCATCCGGCAGGTGATGGAAGAACGCGGCTGGAAGCGTCTGGCAATCACCTCGCCCACCATCGGCTGTGGCAAAAGCTTTGTGGCGGCCAATCTGGCGCTGAGTTTTGCACGCATCCCAAGTTGTCGCATCGTGCTGATGGATATGGATCTGCGCGCCCCCCGGTTGGCTGAAACGATGGGCCTGAGCTTTGGTCCGCTGCGCGAAGTGCTGGATGGCGACCAGCCGCTTGAATCGCATTTCCGCAAGCTGGGCCGCAATCTTGCGCTGGGGCTGAACGGCGTCGCCGTGCCGGATGCGGCCACCGTGCTGCACGATCCGGCCACCAACGCGGCGCTGACCGCGATGCTGGATCATCTGGACCCGACGCTGATGATCCTTGATTGCCCGCCGGCGCTGGGCACGGATGACGTGATCGCGCTTATGCCCCAGCTGGATGCGGTGCTGATCGTGGCCGATGGCACCCAGACCACCGCCGAAGACATCCGCCGTTGCGAAGCCCTGTTCGAGGGGCGGTTGCCGATCATGGGCGTGGTGTTGAACCGCGCCCAGGACCGTGGGCTGGCCCGGTATTTCCGCAAGCGGAAAGGGTGAGGGATGGGGCCGATCCAGACCTTGGACGAGTTTGTGAACCTGCTGATCCGCCGGCGTTGGCTGATTGTCGGCGTGACGTTTCTGGGCACGCTGTTTGCGGTGATGGTGGGCCTCTCTCGCCCGCAGGTCTATGAGGCCGGGGCGGTGATCCAGGTGGAAAGCCCGCTTGTCACCGGCGCAGAGACCGGGGCGCAATCGGCCCGTATCCTGCAGGCGCTGGAACAGCGTTTGACCACTAGGGAAAGCCTGACCGCGCTGATCGACCGCCACGGTCTGTTTGCCGATGCGGCGGGGCTGAGCCCCGAGCAGAAGGTCGTTGCGCTGCGCAATTCGATCGTGTTCCAGTCGGTGCCATCGGTCGCAGCGGCGGCCTATGGCCAGCCTGCGTCGGTTTCGGCGCTGATTGTCACCGCGCGTCTGGGCGATGCCGATCAGGCGGCGCGGGTGGCCAATGACCTCGCCCAGAATGTGCTGGATCTGTCGGCCGCGCGCCAATCCGGCCGCGCGCAGGAGACGTTGCAATTCTATCTGGCCGAAGAAGGCCGGGTGGCAGGTGAACTGGCCGCCATCGAGGCCGAGTTGACGCGCTTTCGTCAGGCCAATCCCGCAGCCCTGCCGGGGGATGCCGAGGCGCGGCGCGACCAGATTTCCGGGTTGGAAGAGGATTTGCGGCGTCTGCAACAAGCGGCGACCGCCCTTCGGGCCGAAGCCGCCGTGCTGCAGGGGCAGGCGCGCCAGCGTGAAACCGATCGTCGACGCCTGGAGCAGATACGGATCGAACTGGGCGTGTCGGACAGTCAGATCGCGGCGATCACCGCGCAGCTGGATCAGGTGCGGGCCGAAGGCGCCGCCCGCCCTGAGGTCGATCAGCAGGTGGCCGGTTTCGAGCGGCGGATCGAGACCCTGCAAGGTCAGTTGGACCTGATCGCCGGTCGTCGGGCCGAGGCTGAAACCGCGCTGCGGCTTGAACAGGACCGTCAGTCCGAACATTTCTCGCTGCTGGAGCGCGCGACGATCCCGCCCTATCCGGCCAGCGGCGGCGGGCGCAAGATTGCGGCAGCGGGGGCCATCGCCTCGGTCCTGATGGCACTCGCCTTGGCGTTTTTGCTGGACGTGCTGCGGCCGGTGCTGCGCTGTTCATCCCAGATGGAGCGGGCGTTGGGCATCCGTCCGGTGGTGGCGATCCCGCAATTGCCGAAACCGTCGCGGCGCCGCTAGGCGCTGGACGGGTTCAGCCTGTCAATATCCGGTGCAGGCCGCCACCACCCCGACCGTGCGCGCCAGGACTCGCAGATCGGTGCCGAGCGACAGGTCAGCCTCATAGGCGTCGTCAAACCCCACGCGTGCCTCAAAGGTCGTGCGGTTGCGCCCGGCGGTTTGCCAATAGCCGGTTACGCCGGGCCGCAGCCTGAAATATCCGGTGCCGGGATACAGCGCCTGCTGCTCGGGCATCATCGGGCGCGGGCCGACGAGGCTCATGTCGCCTTTCAGGACGTTCCAGAGTTGCGGCAACTCGTCCAGCGATGTGCGGCGCATGAGGCGTCCAAAGCGGGTGATGCGCGGGTCTGCCTTCAGCTTTTGCGTGGCATCCCACTCGGCCTGCGCCTCCGGGTTTGCGGCCAGATAGCCGGCCATCCGCGCATCGGCATCCCGCACCATCGAGCGTAACTTCCACATCCGAAACGACCGCCCGCCCATGCCGATCCGCTTTTGCGTATAGAAGGCCGGCCCGCCGTCAAGTCTGACGATCAGCGCCATGCCCGCCACGACCGGCACCACGATCGGGGCTGAAATCAGCACCGAAGTTACATCCAGGGCGCGTTTGAAAAACCGACGATAAATCCCAGAGTGAGGCGTCACATTTGTCGGCGCATCGAACAGGTTGGCCGACTGGGCGCGATCAGGAAGATAGCGCGCCAACGCTTCGGCCGTCAGCGGCCTCGCGGCCAGATAGTCAGAAAGATGCATAGTCATTGTAAATCACCCGACAACAAAAAAACGTTCACTACTCGACACTTGCCTGTCTTCCATCCAGAACGGCCCGTCTGAAACGCCGCCGCCCTACACCCCCAAGAAATCCATGTGCGGATACCTGATGGTAACGCCCCCTAACGAAAGTTTACCCGCATTCGTGCCTTCAATGCGACATGATTTCGCCGCATTTCATGAACTGGAGTAGGGGAATTTTTGTCCGGACGCGGCAAGTGGATGCAGGGGCACCCTCAAACTGGGGTGGACGTGCA
This sequence comes from uncultured Gemmobacter sp., assembly GCA_964439015.1. GTDB lineage: Bacteria > Pseudomonadota > Alphaproteobacteria > Rhodobacterales > Rhodobacteraceae > Gemmobacter. The sequence goes on along the minus strand of CAYTMV010000040.1, from coordinate 9,051 downwards.
TGTGCCTGCAATTTAAGGTTGCAGCAATCGGTTCGATGACCGCGACGATTCGAATCCCCGACTCGGGACGGCAGGTCGGCGAAAGGCTCAGGGCGTCGCCTTTCTGCCCCGTGTCGCCGTCAGAAAAGCGCCTGAGATTTTGGCGGGATTGTTTCCGGCTTGGAAAAGCCGACCTTGGCAGCGACCGGCGCCCCCAGCGCAGTGGCGCCGTCACAAGCCCGGCAAAAGGTCCGCATGCAGCCAGAGGGCTGTCGCCGCCACGGCAGCGCCCAGGAAGACGAGCGTTGCATCATGCGCCCCGTCCCAGACGCGATGCCGCCGGGCCAGCCAGATGATCGCCAAATGGGCCGACAGCCCGGCCAGACCCTGCGCCAGCAAAGCGCCACCCAACCCCCCCGCCTCGGCGCCGATCAGAAAGGCGAGGGTCTGCGCCCCCGCCCGCAGCGCCATGACCAGAAAGTAGTTGCGTGAGTCACCCGCCGCCAGCGCCGCCTGATCGTAGGTCATGCCGATCACAACCGGCATCTGCACGACGGCGATCGCCACCACGATCCCGCCTGCCGCCGCATAGCGGTCGTCATAAAGCAGCCCCACCAGCGCCGGGCCGGTCAGGGCCAGCACCGCCAGCAACGCGATCACCCCGCCGCTGATCCCGAAGCGCAACTGTCGCAGCCGCGCCCGATTGGCGGGCGAGACCGCAGGCGGATGCTCACGATAGAGGGGGATCATGATCCGGCTGGTCACTGCCCCTGCCAGCATCAGCGGAAATGACGCCAGAAAGTAGCCGATATTATAGACGCCCAAACCTTCAAGCGGCAGATAGGCCCCAAGGATTGCCTTGTCGCCCTGCGACAGCAGGAAACCGCAGGCCGTGGACAGAAAGATCCATTTGCCAAAGTGCAGGATCTCGGCACCCGCTGCGCGCTCCCACCGTGGGCGGTTCATGTGGCCGGGCAGGCCGAAATGCATCAGCGCCAGCTTGGCCAGCGACCCGATGATCGCCCCGATCACCAGCGCCCAGACCGTGCCCAGCGCCAGTGCCAGCGCCACCATCGCGCCGATGCCGATGGTTTGCGCGACGAGGTCCAGCGCCGTCACCCGGCCCAGCAGAAGGTGACGGTTGGCTGTGTCGATCCGCGTCGGGTTGAAGCCGGCGATCAGCAGCGTCAGCCCTGCGACCGGCAGCAACCGCGCAAGATCAGGCGCATCGTAAAGCGCCGCCACCGGGCCGGCCAATCCCAGCGTCCCCAGCCACAGGATCACGCCGCGCAGGACCTGCGCTGTCCAGGCGGTATCGAGAAATTCAGGGTCATCGCCGCGCGGGCTTTGAGCGATCGAAGGTCCGATCCCGGCATCGGAAAACATCTGCAGGCCAACCAGCACCACCGACACCAGCGCCATCAGGCCGAAGGCTTCGGGAAACAGCAGTCGTGTCAGGATCAGGTTCGAGGCAAGCCGCAAGACCTGTGTCGCGGCATAGGCACCCGCGGTCAGGGCGCCACCCTTCAGGGCGCGGGCAAACAGGGAGGGGCGCACGGTCATGGCGCGACCCTAGGCGTGGGCCGGATTTGCGTCAATCTTCTGCCACAAGGCTTTGCGATCCCGCGCAAAAGCCCTAGAGCTGTCAACATGCGCATCGCCTATCTGGTCAATACCTATCCCCGCGCCTCGCATACCTTCATCCGGCGCGAGATTCAGGCGCTGGAGCGGATGGGCCGTGCGGTGCATCGGTTTGCCATGCGCTCGGATCGGGCGGCACTGAATGATGCGGCGGATCTGGAGGAGGATCGCCGGACCGAGCATCTGCTGGAACGCGGCAAGCTGCAGCTTGTTGCGTCAGCCTTGGGCTGGTTGGCGCGGCATCCCGCGCAGGCCGCCGCCGCCCTGCGGCTGGCGCTGCGCTGCGGGGGGCGGGGGAATGCCCGGGCGCTGCATCTGGTTTATCTGCTCGAGGCCGCGCATCTCGCCCGGCGCTGCCGCGACCTGGGCGTGACCCACCTGCACGCCCATTTCGGCACCAATTCGGCCACTGTCGCGATGCTGGCCAGCGTGATGGGCGGGCCGCGCTACAGTTTCACCGTGCATGGCCCGGAGGAGTTTGATGCGCCCGCCGCGCTGTCCCTGGGCGACAAGGTTGCGCGGGCGGTGTTTGTGGTGGCGGTCTCGTCCTTCGGGCGCAGCCAGTTGTGCCGCTGGGCGGATGTGGCGGATTGGGCGAAACTGCATGTGGTGCATTGCGGGATAGAGCCTGCGCGCTTTCCCGCCCCCGACCCGCTGCCGCATGGTGTGCAACTGGTGGCAATCGGGAGGATGGCTGAGCAGAAGGGCCTGCCGCTGCTGGTCGAGGCGATGGCGCTGGCCGCGCCCGCCCTGCCGGGTATGCGCCTTGCGCTGGTCGGCGACGGGCCGTTGCGCCCGATGATCGAGGCCCGGATTGCCGCACTTGGTCTGCAAGACCGCATCCGCCTGACCGGCTGGCTGGATGAGGCGGCGGTGCGGGCCGAACTGTCGGCGGCCACCGCGCTGGTCCTGCCGTCTTTTGCCGAGGGTCTGCCCATGGTGGTGATGGAGGCTATGGCCGCGGGGCGCCCTGTCATCGCCACCGCCATCGCTGGCTTGCCAGAGTTGGTGACGCGAGACACCGGCTGGCTGGTGCCGGCGGGCGATGCGCAGGCCTTGGCGGATGCCATCATCGCACTGGCCGCCATGCCGCGCGACCGGTTGGCCGAGATGGGGGCCGCAGGGCGTGCCCGCGTGCTGGCCCGCCATGACGCCGATACCGAGGCGCGCAGGCTTTTATCGCTGATCGAGGCCGCCCATGACTGAATTCACCCTCGGCTGTGCCACCAATTCTGCGCCGATCCTGCAAGGCAACCTCGCCCGTTCGCCCCTAGTGGTTGAGGGCATCGCCCCGCTGCTGACCGAGGACGGCGCGCCCTCTGCTGCCGTGGCGCTGAACCGCCTGATCGACCGCGCCGCGACGGATGTCGTGGTGCTGGCCCATCAGGATGTTTACCTGCCGCGCGGCTGGCACCTGCATCTGGCCGCGCGTCTGGCAGCGGTAGCGGCGCGCGATCCTGCTTGGGCCTTGGTCGGTGCCTTTGGCGTGGGGCTTGATGCCGCGCATTGGGGGCCGGTCTGGTCTTCTTCGCTGGGGCAGATCGTCGGTCGAGTGGCGATGGCGCCCGTGCCAGTGCAAAGTTTTGACGAGTTGCTGATCGTGCTGAACCGCCGCACGGGCATCCGTTTCGACGAGGGGCTGGCGGGGTGGCACCTCTATGGCACCGATATCGTCACCACCGCGCGGACGGCGGGGCGTGGGGTTTTTGCCTGCGCGCTGCCCTGCATCCATAATGACCGCTTTCACGGCGCCCTTGGGCCGGATTTTGCGGACAGCTATCATGCGCTGCGGCGCAAGTGGCGCGACCGGCTGCCGCTGCGTTCGCCCATCACCAAGGTCTCGCGCTCGGGCCTGCATCTGCTGCGCGATACCTGGCACGCGCGCCGGTCGCATGGGTTTCGTCAGGATATGGCGGTGGAAAGCGACGTGAACCCCGAGGTTTTCGCCCGCGCCTGCGGTTGGATGGACATCACCGCATCCGCGTGACGCGCGGTTCGTCGCACGGTATCATCACGCTATGCCCGCCCTGTGCCGCGATTGCCTTGCCACCTTTGCCCCCGCGCCCCGCTGCCCGCGCTGTCGCAGCCCGCGGGTGCTGGCGCATGACGAGTTGGGCAAGCTGTCGATTGCCCATATTGATTGCGACGCCTTCTATGCCAGCGTCGAAAAGCGCGACAATCCTGAGCTGCGGGATCAGCCGGTGATCGTCGGCGGTGGCACGCGCGGCGTGGTCTCGACCTGCTGCTACATCGCCCGCATCCGCGGCGTGCGCTCGGCCATGCCAATGTTTCAGGCGCTGCGGCTTTGCCCGGAGGCGGTGGTGGTCAAGCCGCGGATGGCGGTCTATGTCGAGGTCAGCCGGGCGATACGCGCGATGATGGAGGCGATGACCCCCGCCATCGAGCCGCTGAGTCTCGATGAGGCGTTTCTTGACCTTGCGGGTACCGAGCGGCTGCATGGTGCGCCGCCCGCGGTGATGCTGGCGCACCTGATCAAGCGGATGGAGGACGAGCTGGGCCTCTCGGCCTCGGTCGGGTTGTCGCATAACAAGTTTCTGGCCAAGATCGCCTCGGATCTGGACAAGCCGCGCGGCTTTTCGGTGATCGGCCGGGCCGAGACCGCGGATTTTCTGCAGCCGCGCCCGGTGCGGATCATCTGGGGCGTGGGCACTGCCACCCAGGCCGCGTTGGAGCAGGCTGGCATCCGCACCATTTCCGACTTGCTGCGCTGGGATCGCGCCGATCTGACCGCCCGTTTTGGCCAGATGGGCGATCGCCTTTGGCATCTGGCGCGGGGCGAGGATCATCGCCGCGTCACGCGCGATTCGCGTCCCAAGTCGATTTCAAAGGAAACCACGTTCTTCGAGGATACCGCGGACCCCGATCTGCTGGAGGGACATCTGTGGCGATTGGCCGAACAGGTGGCCGACCGCGCCAAGGCCAGGGATCTGGCCGGGCGCAGCGTGCATCTCAAGCTGAAGCGCGCCGATTTCAGCCAGATCACCCGCCGCCACGCCCTGCCGGCCCCTACCCAGACCGCCGACCGGATCTTCCGCGAGGCGATGGCGCTGTTTGCCGCCGTGCCGAACGGCAGCGCCTATCGTCTGATCGGTGTGGGCATCGCCGATCTGTGCGACGGGCATCTGACCGAGGATGGCGGGGACCTGCTGGACCCGATGGCCGCCCGCCGGGCCGGGGCCGAGCGCGCGGCGGACGCGATTCGCGCCCGCTTCGGCCGGGAGGCGATCATCAAGGGCCGGTCGCTGCGCTGATCACTCGGCCGCCAGTGCTTGCGACTGATGCCGGCCGCCGGTGATTTTCGCCACGACCCCAGCCATCAGCCGCCGAAATTGCCCGAAATCGGGCCGGGGCTTGATGGCCGCCTCATCCATGTAAAGCGAGCGGTCAATCTCGACCTGTATGACGTGTTGCCCGCGCGAGGGGCGGCCATAGGCCTGCGTCACAAAGGCGCCGGCAAAGGGGGTGTTGCGCGCAACCCGAAGGCCGGCGGCGCGAAAGGCGGCCTCGACTTCTTCGATGACCTGCCGGCCGGCCGAGGCGCCGAAGCGGTCGCCCAAAACCACCTCGGGCAAGGATTGGCCGGGGCGCGCATGGCTGGCGATCGCCTCGTGCGGCATCGAGTGGCAGTCGATCAACACCGCCTGACCGAAAGCCGCGTGGCTTTCTTCGATCAGCGTGGCTAGCGCGGCGTGATAGGGGCGCCAATAGCGGTCGATTCGCGTTTGCGCCTCGGTCAGGCTGATCTTGCCGCGATAGATGGGACGCCCCCCGGCCACCACGCGCGGAATCACCCCAAGGCCTGAGGCAACGCGAGGGTTATGTGGCGGACGGGCGACCCCTTCGATCAGCGCCGGGTCCAGTTCGTCGCAGGCGCGGTTGAGGTCGAGATAGGCCCGTGGCATCCGCGCAGCCAGGAGGGGCGCACCGAAACGCGGCGCCATGTCGAAAAGACGGTCCACAAAGGCATCCTCGGACGAGCGGATCATCCGTGCATCCAGCGGCGTCCGGGCCAGGAAATGCTGGCCGTATTCGGCCCCGCTATGTGGCGAGGCGAAGATCACCGGCGTCAGGCGCCGGTCTGGCAGCGTCAGGCGATAGGCGTGGTGTTGCATGGTCCCGGTTTCCTGCTTTTGTTATAACCGGGAAAATTACGGTCGCGAAAGGGGCTGCCCCCTCTTGAACCCCGCCGCGACTCGGCATATAGACCGCCCACCGACGCGGTTTGCCTCCGCGTCCATTTTGTTTGGACCGAGGCAGAACGGGAAAGTAAGGGCGGTTAGCTCAGCGGTAGAGCACTACGTTGACATCGTAGTGGCCACTGGTTCGATCCCAGTACCGCCCACCATTCACCTGCCCCGCAAGGGGCACCGAGTTTCAAGGCGCGTGCGCGCCGCGACAAGGAGAGCGACCATGAAGGTCAAGAACTCGCTGCGCTCGCTGAAAACGCGTCATCGCGATTGCCAGGTCGTGCGCCGTAAGGGCCGTATCTACGTCATCAACAAGACGCAGAAGCGCTACAAGGCCCGTCAGGGCTGATCGTCGCGCCGATGACAAGCGATTGAAGGCCGCCGAGGGCAACCCGGCGGCCTTTCGCATTGCAGGCTGGACTTGCGCCGGGCGCCTTGCCAGATTGGCCGAAACCGTCAGGGGGGATCGTCGTGCGTCTGTTTGCCTCGTCAACTTCGCCCTTTGTCCGCAAGGTATCGGTTCTGATCCGCGAGGCCGGGCTGACCGATCAGGTTGAGGTCGTGCCCGTCACTGGCGGCGTCACCAATCCCGGCACCATGCCGTTGCAGCACAACCCCTTGGGCAAGATCCCGGCGCTGGAGCGGCCGGATGGCCCCGCGCTGTATGACAGCCGGGTGATCTGCCGCTATCTGGACGATCTGGCAGGGGCGGGCCTTTATCCGGCAGCGCCCGACCTGTGGGATGTGCTGACGCTGGAGGCGACGGCCGACGGCATCCTCGAATCAGCCGTGCTGATCATGTACGAATCGCACCTCCGCCCCGAGGGCCTGCGGTATGCGCCTTGGGTGGAAGGACAGTGGGCCAAGATAGACCGGGCGCTGGATGCACTGGAAAGCCGATGGATGGACACGCTGGAAGGGTCATTGACCATGGCCCAGATCGCAGTGGGCGTGGCGATGGGCTATCTGGATTTCCGACTGGCCGATCGCAACTGGCGGCAAGGGCGGCCGCGCCTGGCCGTCTGGGACGCGCATTTCGCCACCCGCCCGTCGATGCAGGCCACCCGCCCTGTTGCCTCGGCATAGGAAAGGCTGGACTGATTTCAAGGCCATAAAAGCACAGTCGGCGCCTTGTCGCGCCCCTGCGCGGCTTTGACCGCTGGACGCAAGCGCGGCGCTTGGCTAAAAGCCGCCTGTCGAGGCTGCAAATCCGTTTGCGGCCCGGTTCGCTCATGGGCCTGAAAACGGCTCGTCAAAGGGAGAATATCTCGTGTCCCACGCTGAAGAGCACGCAGGCACCCGTCGGGATTTCCTGTATTACGCCACTGCCGGTGCTGGCGCCGTGGCCACTGGCGCCGCCGTCTGGCCGCTGGTCAATCAGATGAACGCCTCGGCCGATGTGCGCGCCCTGGCGTCCATCTATGTCGACATCTCGGGTGTCGAGGTGGGCACCCAGTTGACCGTGAAATGGCGTGGCAAGCCGGTGTTCATCCGCCGCCGCACGCCTGAGGAAATCGAGGCCGCGCGTGCGGTCAGCCTGGACGATCTGACGATCGACAAGGGCGCGCAGAACCCCAACAAGCCGGGCGCGGATGCCTCGGACCAGAACCGTTCGCTGGACGAGGCGGGCGAGTGGCTGGTGATGATCGGCGTCTGCACCCACCTGGGCTGCGTGCCGGTTGGCAACGGCTCGGGCGAGTTTGGCGGTTGGTTCTGCCCCTGCCACGGCTCGCACTATGACCAGTCCGGCCGTATCCGCAAAGGCCCGGCGCCGCGCAACCTGGACATCCCGCTTGCGCAATTCACCGACGAATCCACGATCCTGCTGGGCTGAGGGAGCAAGACATGGCTGGCATTCCCCACGACCATTACGAGCCGAAGACCGGCGCCGAACAGTGGCTGCACAAGCGGCTGCCGATCGTCGGGCTTCTTTATGACACCCTGATGATCCCCACCCCGAAGAACCTGAACTGGATGTGGATCTGGGGCATCGTCCTGACCTTCTGTCTGGCGCTGCAGATCGTCACCGGCATCGTGCTGGTGATGCACTACACCCCGCATGTCGATCTGGCCTTTGCCAGCGTCGAGCATATCATGCGCGACGTGAATGGTGGCCACATGCTGCGCTACCTGCACGCCAACGGCGCCTCACTGTTCTTCGTTGCCGTCTACCTGCACATCTTCCGCGGTCTCTATTACGGGTCCTACAAGGCCCCGCGCGAAGTGACCTGGATCATCGGCATGATCATCTACCTCTGCATGATGGGCACCGCCTTCATGGGCTATGTTCTGCCCTGGGGTCAGATGTCCTTCTGGGGTGCCACGGTGATCACCGGCCTGTTCGGCGCGATCCCCGGCATTGGCGAGCCGATCCAGGCCTGGCTGCTGGGTGGCCCGGCGGTGGACAACGCCACGCTGAACCGCTTTTTCTCGCTGCACTACCTGCTGCCCTTCGTGATCGCGGCGCTGGTTGCGGTGCATATCTGGGCTTTCCACACCACCGGCAACAACAACCCGACCGGTGTTGAAGTGCGCCGCACCTCGAAAGCCGAGGCCGAAAAGGACACGCTGCCCTTCTGGCCGTATTTCGTGATCAAGGACCTGTTCGCGCTGGCGGTGGTTCTGGCGGTGTTCTTCGCGATTGTCGGCTTCATGCCGAACTATCTGGGCCACCCCGACAACTACATCGAGGCGAACCCGCTGGCGACGCCGCTGCACATCGTGCCGGAATGGTACTTCCTGCCGTTCTACGCGATCCTGCGCGCCTTCACCGCCGACGTCTGGGTCGTGCAGTGGGTCAATGCGCTGACCTTCGGTATCGTTGATGCCAAGTTCTTTGGCGTGCTGGCGATGTTTGGCGCGATCGCCGTGATGGCGCTGGTGCCGTGGCTGGATACGTCTTCGGTGCGCTCGGGCAAGTATCGCCCGATGTTCAAGGGTTGGTTCTGGCTGTTGGCCATCGATTTCGTGCTGCTGATGTGGTGCGGTGCGATGCCCGCGGAAGAGCCCTACGCCTCGATCTCGCTGATCGCATCGGCCTATTGGTTCGCCTATTTCCTCATCATCCTGCCGATCCTGGGGCTGATCGAAAAGCCGAAAACCCCGCCGGCAACGATCGAGGAAGACTTCAAGGCCCATTACCCCCACGCGGCCGAGTGACGGAAAGGAAGCTATCCAGATGTTTCGCAAGATCGCTATCAGCGCCGTCTCTGCCCTGACCCTG
>CAYTMV010000039.1:0-21162 GCA_964439015.1 uncultured Gemmobacter sp. | reverse complement strand
GAGGTGCTGATCTCGCCCGGATGCCGGATGATCGGCCAGCGGCTGGGCGACATGCGCCTGCGCCGCCGCTATGGCGTCTATCCGCTGGCCGTGCATCGCCGCAGCCAGAACATCGGCCGGCAGCTGGACCAGATCACCGTGCAGGTGGGCGATACGCTGCTTCTGGAAGGGGCGATGCAGGATATCCAGCGTCTGGCCGCCGACATGGATCTGGTCGACATAACCCGCCCCACGGCCAGGGCCTATCGCCGCGCCAAGGCGCCGATCGCCATTGCCGTTCTGGCAGGCGTGGTGATCCTGTCGGCCATCGACCTTGCACCGATTCAGGTGCTGGCCTTTCTGGGGGTCGGGGTGATGCTGCTGACGCGCTGCGTCGACCCTGATGAGGCGCTGAGCCAGGTCGACTCTGGCCTGCTGGCAATGATCTTCGGCATGATCGCCGTGGGCCAGGGGCTGGAAAACAGCGGCGCGGTCGAGATAATCGTAAACGCGATCCAGCCGCTGATGATGGGCCTGCCGCCCTATATGATGATCTTGATCGTCTATGTGATCGGGGTGATCCTGACCGAGTTTCTGTCGAACAATGCGGTTGCGGTGATCTATACGCCCATCGCGATCCAGTTGGCCCATACCCTTGGGCATGATCCGCGGCCGTTTGTGGTGGCGGTGATGTTCTCGGCCACCTTGGCCTTTGCCACACCCATCGGGTATCAGACCAACATGATGGTTTACGGTCCCGGCGGCTACAAGTTTGGCGACTATTTCCGCGTGGGGGCTCCCCTCAACGTGATCTGTGCGGTGGTGGCAATGCTGCTGATCCCGGTGATCTGGCCCCTGTAAATGGCATCTGGCGGGTGGCTTGCCCAGCCGCCCGCCCTTGCGCTATAGCCGCGCCACAAGCCGCAATGCCACGCCGGCCGCGGCGCAAGGATCGGAGAAGGTCATGGCAGGCCATTCCAAATGGGCGAACATCCAGCACCGCAAGGGCAAGCAGGATGCCATCCGCTCGAAAATGTTTTCGAAACTGTCGAAGGAAATCACCGTCGCCGCCAAGATGGGCGACCCGGACCCTGACAAGAACCCGCGTCTGCGGCTGGCAGTCAAGGCCGCCAAGGCGGTGTCGATGCCCAAGGACGTGATCGACCGCGCGATCAAGAAATCGCAGATGGGCGACGCTGGCGATTACAGCGAAATCCGCTATGAGGGCTATGGCGCGGGCGGTATCGCGGTCATCGTCGAGGCGCTGACCGACAACCTGAACCGCACCGCCTCGAACGTGCGCAGCTATTTCACCAAGGCGGGCGGCAATCTGGGTCAGACCGGCTCGGTCAGCCACGGTTTTGACCGGATGGGCGAGATCTCGTATCCCGCCAGCGTGGGTGACGCCGACACGGTGATGATGGCCGCGCTGGAGGCTGGCGCGGACGATGTGGAATCCGATGAGGAAGGCCACTGGATCTATTGCGCGATGGACAGCCTGTCCGAAGTGTCCGACGCGCTGGAAAAGGCGCTGGGCGAATCGACCGAGTCCAAGCTGGTCTGGCGCCCCCAGACCCGCACCGAGGTGGATCTGGAAACGGCGCAAAAGCTGATGAAGCTGATCGACGCGCTGGAAGAGGATGACGACGTGCAGACCGTCACCCATAATTTCGACATGTCGGACGAGGTGGCGGCCCAGCTGGGCTGACCCTGGTCTCCAGATGGTCATCAAGCCCCGGCTGGCGACGGCCGGGGCTTTTTCATGCCAGCAACACCCGCTTCGCCGCGGTCCGCAGCGCGCGCGTCAAAGGCTCCAGCGCAGGGGCGGTGCGGCGGGCGAATTGCCAATGCAGCGCGATGTCCAGCGGCGTGCCGGGGATCAGCTCGACCAGACGGCCTGCGGCCAGATATCCGGCCACCAGCGGCGCCGGGTTCATCCCCCAGCCCAGCCCCGCCAGCGCCGCATCGACGAAGCCTTGCGACGAGGCCAGCCGGTGGGTGGGATAGGCGATGCCCGGCCCGAGATGCGTGGCCAGCCAGTCGGATTGCAGCCGGTCCTTGTCGGAAAAGGTCAGCGCCGGGGCGCGTGTCAGGGCGGCGGGCGTCACGCCATCGGCCAGCCAGCGCGCCACGAAATCCGGGCTGGCGGTCGCGTGATAGCGCAGGCGGCCCAACGGCACCGTATCGCAGCCCTGCAATGGTCCGGGATGGGAGGTGATGGCGCCAGCCACTTCGCCCCGGCGCAGCCAGTCCTGACTGACATCCTGATCGTCGATGACGATGTCGAACAGCATCCCCGGACAGGCCGACAGCGCCGGGATCACCCAAGTGGCCAGACTGTCGGCATTCACCGCGATCCTGACCGCCGCAGGGGCCGGATCGGGCAGCGGCAGCGCCGCCTCCATCAGCATCACCGCGTCGAAGTGGTGGATCAGTCGCAGCCCGGTTTCGGTCGCGATGCAGGGTTGGCCGCGCTGGATCAGCAGCGCGCCGATCCGATCCTCGAGGGCCTTGATCCGCTGCGAAATGGCCGAGGGCGTGATGCCCAGACTGGCCGCTGCCAGATCAAAGGATCCGCGCCGATGCACGGCGGACAGGGCCTGAAGCTGCGGATAGTCCAGCATTAGATCATCTTAATCGACAGAAGGAAGATTAACTTGATTGTGGCGCTGCGGCAGGTCAGGTCAAGGCAAAAGCGGAGGGCGATCATGGACTGGATGCAAGCGGCGGTGGCGGGTTATCTGGTCGCGCTCAGCCTCATTGCCGCAATCGGGGCACAGAATGCCTTTGTGTTGCGTCAGGGCCTGCGGCGCGAACATGTTCTGCCGGTGGTGCTGATCTGCGCCGGGTCGGATGCGGTGCTGATCGCGCTGGGCGTGGGCGGATTTGGCGCGATTGCAGCCGCCCTGCCGTGGTTTGCCACCGCGATGCGCTGGCTGGGCGTTGCGTTTCTGGCGGTTTACGGCGCGTTGCGCTTCAAGGCCGCGCTGAAGGGCGGCGAGGCGCTGATGCCTGCACCGGGCGCGTCGCAGCCCCTGGGGCGGGTGCTGGCAATGTGTGTGATGTTCACCTGGGCCAATCCGCATGTTTATCTGGATACGGTGGTCCTTCTCGGCTCGATCTCGGCGCAATATGCGCCGCATCAGCTGGCTTTCGGGATGGCGGCCGCGGCGGGGTCGTTCAGCTTTTTCGGAGCCTTGGGCTTTGGTGCGCGGATCCTGGCACCGGTTTTCGCCCGGCCGCGGGCTTGGGTGGTGCTTGAGATCGCGGTGGGCTGTGTGATGTGGGCGATTGCGCTGAAGCTGGCGCTGGGCGGCTGATCCCGGTTGCGCGGGCGCAAAACCCTGCTTGCAGCCACCGGGCCGCTGGGGTTGATTGCGCGGTTGGAACAAACGCAAAGCCCGGTCCGGGGCGTGATCTGGATGTTGGTCAGCGGCGCCTCGTTTGCGGGACTGACGGCGTTGGTGCGTGGCCTCGGCACCGAGTTGCCGGCGGTGCAATCGGCCTTCATCCGCTTTGGCTATGGCCTGCTGTTTCTGTCGCCGGCGCTGGTGGCGCTCTGGCGCGCGGGCTTGCCGGGCGGGGTATTGCCCCTGGTGCTGGGCCGGGGGGCGGTGCATCTGGTGGCGGTGATCTGCTGGTTTTACGCCATGGCTCGCCTGCCGGTGGCCGAGGTCACGGCGATTGGCTACCTGAACCCGGTGCTGATGATCCTTGCCGCCGCCCTGCTGTTTGGTGAGAAGCTGGGCCCGCGCCGCATCGGCGTGCTGTTCGTGGCGGCGATCGGGGCACTGGTGATCCTGCGGCCCGGCATGCGTGAGGTGACGCCTGCGCATCTGTCGCAAATGGCGGCGGCCAGTTGTTTTGCCGCCTCTTATCTATTTGCCAAACGGCTGAGTGCGAGTCTGGGCGCCGGGGCCATTGTCGCGCTGATGTCGCTGACTGTGACCATCGGTCTGGCACCGATGGCATGGGCGGTCTGGGTGCCGGTCACCCCGACGCAATGGGCGGGGCTGGCCTTGGTGGCGGTGCTGGCAACCTTTGGCCATTACGCCATGAGCCGCGCCTTTGCCGTGGCACCGTTGACCGTGACCCAGCCGGTCACCTTTCTGCAACTGATCTGGGCCGCCGCGCTGGGCTGGTTGCTGTTCGCCGAACCCGTGGACCCGCTGGTGATCCTGGGCGGTGCGGTCATCATCGGGGCTGTCACCTTTGGCACCTGGGCCGAGGCGCGCCGCACCGGCCGCGCCGTTGCGCCCGTGGGTGACTGAGCGCGCGGCGCGTTCAGCCGGTCTTTGCCGCCGGTTTCTAGCCTGCCGGGCAATCGTTTCCCGGAGGTTTCCCGATGCCCGACCAGTCCCCGATCCTTGGCCTGCCGCTGATCCAGCCCTCGCAGGCGCAAAAGCACGTCACCCATAACGAGGCGCTGCGGGTGCTGGACGCCGTGGTGCAACTGTCTGTCGCCGATCGGACCCGCACGGCCCCGCCTGCTGCGCCGGCCGTGGGCGATCGCCATATTGTCGCGGCGCTGGCCGCGGGGGATTGGGCCAGCCGCGGCGGCCATATTGCCGTCTGGTCCGGCACCGTGTGGGAGTTTCACCTGCCACAGCCGGGTTGGCAGGCCTGGGTGGTGGCCGAGGGGGCGGCGGTGGTCTGGGATGGGGCTGCGTGGCGGGCCACCCAGCCCATGACGCTTGAGGCGCAGACCCTGGGCCTGAACGCCACGGCAAATGCCACCAACCGCCTGACTGTCTCTGCCCCGGCGACGCTGTTGAACCATGACGGGGGCGGTCATCAGCTGAAGATCAACAAGGCCGGCCCGGCCCAGACGGCCAGCGTGCTGTTTCAAAGCGGCTTTTCCGGCCGGGCCGAGATGGGGCTGGCCGGGACCGACAGTTTTGCCATCAAGACCACTGCGGATGGCACCAGCTTTGCCACGGCGCTGCTGGCTGATGCCGCCAGCGGCGTGGTCAGTGCGCCGCAAGGGCTGCGCTTTCCGGCGGGCAGCGCCGCGGTGCCGGGTGTAGCCGTTGCGGGGGATCCCGATTGCGGGCTGTTCCGGCCTGCCGCCGATGTGCTGGCGCTGGCCGCAGGCGGGCAGGAGGGGGCACGGGTGACCACGCAGGGGCTTGACGCCCCCAACCTGACGCGCGGCGGCAGTCAGGTCTTCAGCCGCAACAACATCCTCGGAACCGTCTCGCAGTCCGGGGGCGTGCCCACGGGCGCAATCGTGCAGCGGGGCACGACGGCGGATGGCGAGTTTGTGCGATTTGCCGATGGCACGCAGATCTGCGTGCGGGCGGGGCTGAGTGCTGCCAATGCCGCAACGGCGCTGGGCGCGCTGTTTCGCTCTGCCAACGTGGCCTGGACCTTCCCGGCTGCCTTTGCTGCGGCCCCGGCCGTCGCGGGGGATGTCGGGGATGCGGATTGCTGGCTGTCGACCTCGGGCGTCAGTGCCACGGCCTGCACGCTGCGGGCTGTGGCGGCAGTGTCAAAGGCTGCGGCGTTGCCCCTGCGGGCCGTGGCGATCGGTCGCTGGTTCTGATCGCACCCCTGCTTGCGCTCGATGTTTGACATTGCGATGTGCGGCAGCCTAGTGCTTGGATATTGGAAAGCAGGGGGTCAGATGAAAATCGCGATGATCGGGACGGGTTATGTCGGGCTGGTTTCGGGTGTGTGTTTTTCCGACTTCGGCCATGAGGTGATCTGCGTCGACAAGGACGAGGCCAAGGTTGCCAAGCTTCAGGCCGGGCAGGTGCCGATTTATGAGCCCGGTCTGGATGTGCTGATGGCCAAGAACGTCGCAGCCGGGCATCTGTCCTTCACCTCGGATCTTGCCGCGGCCGTGGCGGGGGCGGATGCGGTGTTCATCGCGGTCGGCACCCCCACGCGGCGCGGCGATGGCCATGCAGACCTGACCTATGTGATGGCCGCCGCGGAAGAGATCGGCGCGGCGCTGACCGGTTATGCGGTGATCGTGACCAAATCGACCGTGCCGGTCGGCACCAACCGCGCGGTGGCCGAGGCCGTGGCGCGCACGGCGGGCGATACGCCGTTTGACGTGGCCTCCAACCCCGAATTCCTGCGTGAAGGCGCCGCGATCGACGATTTCATGCGCCCCGACCGCGTGGTGGTGGGTGTGGAAAGCGAGCGGGCAAAGAAGGTGATGGCCGATCTTTACCGTCCGCTCAGCCTGCGCGAGTTTCCGGTCATCTACACCAACCTCGAATCCGCCGAGATGATCAAATACGCCGCCAACGCGTTTCTGGCGACCAAGATCACTTTCATCAACGAGATCGCCGCCCTGTGCGAACGCGTCGGCGCGGATATCAAGGCGGTAAGCACGGGGGTTGGCATGGATGGGCGGATCGGCCCCAAGTTCCTGCATGCCGGTCCGGGCTATGGCGGTAGCTGTTTCCCCAAGGATACCAAGGCATTGGCCCGGATCGGGCAGGACCATGCCGTGCCCATGCAGATCACCGAGACCGTGATCCGCGTCAATGACGAGATAAAGCATCGCATGATCCTGAAGATCGAGGATCTGCTGGATGGCTCGATGCGCGACAAGGTCGTCGCGGTGCTGGGGGTGACCTTCAAGCCCAATACTGACGACATGCGAGATGCGCCATCGCTGACGATCGTGCCGGCGATGGTCGGGGCGGGGGCCAAGGTGCGTGTGGTCGATCCGCAAGGCCGGCACGAGGGTGAGGCCCTATTGCCGGGGGTGAAATGGATGGACAGCGCCTATGGCGCAGCCCAGGGGGCCGATCTGGTCGTGATCCTGACCGAGTGGAACGAGTTCCGCGGGCTGGATCTGGCAAAGCTGGCGCGCAAGATGAACGTGGCGCGCATGGCCGATCTGCGCAACATCTATGATCGTGACGTGGTGCTTGCCGCGGGCTTTGACGCCTATCAGGGCGTCGGGCGCTGACCTGAAGGTTCAGACAGAGATCGCAGGCCGCCTTCGGGCGGCCTTTTGCATTTGAATTGCCTTTGCCATGAATGCCTTGTCGGCGCCTTGGCGGGGCCTGTTCCTGCCATGCTTTGGCAAGGTCATCCTAACCCCGCCGGGCGATCCTGACCCTTGGGTGAAGCATGTCACGGCAGGGGTGTCGGGGTGCAGATACGGGTGGTCGGGGTGTTCCTCGATGCGCCGCAGGCGACGCTTGCGGGCATCACGGACATTCAGCTTTCGGGAACGGGCGCGGGGTTTCGCATCCACACCGCCACGCGGGCGGGTGGCGCAGTGATGACCTTTGAAATCCGCGGCAATGCAGTGTCGGGCCTGCGGCGGCTGGACACGGATCTGCTGGGCGCGGGCTACGGCGTGCCGGCGCCTTCGGTTCTGGTGCCGGCATCGGTGGGCGGGCAGCCGGCCTATTGGCTGGCGGGCCCCTGGCAGGACCGGCTGGGCTGGTTTGTCATCGGCCCGGATGGCACCCTGTCCGGTTTCGAGCCCGTGCGCGGTGCGCCCGGCGGGGCGGTCTCGACGTTGGCGCTGGTGACGGTTGGCGGGGTCGAATACGCCTATGCCGGCCTGTCGGGGGCGGCGGGGCTGCTGCAGTATCGGGTCGGCAATCGCTGGGAACTGGTCGAAGACCTGCCGGCCCATGGTGCCTTTCAGGGTGTGGACCTGCGGGGGCTGGAGACGGTGGTTCTGGGCGGCAGCACCTATCTGCTCGCCGTGTCGGCCGGGCAGGACGCGTTGCGCAGTTTTCGCGTCGGCGCAGATGGACGCCTGGACCCGGTGGCCAGTCTGGGGGCGGCCGGCGGCATGGGGCTGGCCGATCCCACCGCGCTCGAGGTGGTGCGGATGGGTGGCGCAAGCTATGCGATCGTGGCGGGGGCGGGGTCTTCGACGCTGTCGGTGGTGCGGTTGCAGGACAACGGGCGGATGGTGCTGACCGATCATCTGGGCGATACGCGCGACACCCGGTTTCAGGGCGTGCAGGCGGTGGCGACGGTGGCGCTGGGCGACCGGGTGTTTGTCTTTGCCGGCGGCGGGGATGACGGGCTGAACCTTTTCCAGTTGCTGCCCAACGGCCGCTTGTTGCTGATGGCCGAAGCGCTCCGCGCCCCCACCCTGCCGCTGGACAATATCACCGCCCTGGCCGCCACGCTGCGCAATGGGCTGATTGAACTGTTCGCCGCGGGTGAGCGGGCGGGATTGATGCGGCTGCAGGTCGATCCCGGTGATCTGGCGGCAATGCAGACCGGATCGGCGGCGGCCGATACCTTGGTCGGAGGCGATGCGGATGACCTGCTGTGGGGGCAGGATGGCGACGACCGGCTGGCCGGCGGCTTGGGCAGCGATATCCTGATGGATGGTGCGGGACGCGATACGCTGGCGGGCGGCGCGGGTGCCGATACCTTCGTGCTGACCGCCGATGGCGATGCCGAGGTGATTGTCGATTTTCAGCCGGGCATCGACCGGCTGAACCTGTCGGGCTGGGGGCGGATCTATTCCGTCGAGGCCCTCGCCTTCACGGCCCGGCTAGACGGAATCACGATCCGCTGGGGGGCCGAAAGCCTGACGCTGCTGTCGGCCTCGGGCGCGGCGATCCCGGTTTCGGTCTTCCGCTCGTCCGACCTGTTTGCCGAATGGCATATCGACGTCACACCGGCTGTGGCAGGCGAGGTGCTGACCGGCAGCGCCGGCGCGGATCGGCTGGTCGGTCGCAGCGGCGATGACACGCTGATCGGCTCGGCCGGCGCTGACCGACTGGATGGAGGCGCCGGATATGACACGGCGGATTATCGACGCGTCGGTGGGGCGGTGGTGATCGACCTCATGCAGCCTGGAGAAAACGCCGGGCGGGCTGCTGGCGATGTGCTGCTGTCGATCGAGGCGGTTCTGACCGGCGGGGGCAATGACGTGCTGCGCGGCTCGGGCGGGGCCAATATCCTGCGGGCAGGGGGCGGAAGTGACCTGATCGACGGTCGTGGAGGCAATGACACGCTGGTGGGCGGCGATGGGGACGATACGCTGATTGGCGGCGCCGGGGCTGACCTGTTGCAAGGTGGCGCCGGTCGGGACATGGCCTCCTGGGCAACGGCGACCGGCGGCGTGACGGTGGATCTGCGCTTTCCCCATGCCAACCGGGGCGAGGCGGCGCATGACCGGCTGGACGCGATCGAAGACCTCGCCGGCAGCGCCTATGCCGACAACCTGTCCGGCGACAACGGCGATAACCGCATCCTTGGACTGGGCGGCAATGACCGGCTGGTCGGACGCGCGGGCAACGATTTTCTGTCGGGCGGGGCGGGCCATGACTGGCTGTCAGGGGATAGTGGCGACGACACGCTTCTGGGGGGCGCGGGGTTTGACTGGGCGGCCTTTGAGGGGCGGGGGGATGTGCTGGTCGATCTTCTGCTGACCCGTCCGCAGGAGACCGGTTTGGGCCGGGATCTGCTGCTGGGGATCGAGGGGCTGCTGTCGGGAGACGGCGATGACCACCTGCTGGGCTCGGGCGCGGGCAACCGGCTGCTGTCGGGGGAAGGCAACGATTATCTGGCCGGTCGTGGCGGCAATGACCTTCTGATCGGCGGCGCGGGGGATGACCGCGCCTTTGGCGGCGCGGGCAATGACACGATCCATGCCGGTCCGGGGCGTGACCGGATCGACGGCGGCCCCGGCCGCGATCTGCTGGTCTGGACAGGGCGCGATGGGCTGCGCATCGATCTGGGCCTGACCCGTCCGCAGGACACAGGGCAGGGCATCGATGTGCTGTTTGGCATCGAGGACGCAGTGACCGGGGCCGGCAACGATACCCTGTTCGGCAATGCCTTGGGCAACCGTTTGGCCGGGGGGGCGGGTGATGACCGCCTTCAGGGCCGCGCCGGGGCTGACAGTCTGTCAGGTGGGGCCGGGCGGGACACGCTGGCGGGCGGCGCGGGCAATGACCGCATTGACGGCGGACGCGGCTTTGACATCGCCCAGACGGGTGCGCACGGCGCAGTGGCATGGCTATCGGCCAACGGTGCTGGCGTGATGCGAGGCGAGGGCGTGGACAGGCTGATCGGTATCGAGGGCCTGCTGGGAGGGGCAGGGGCTGACCGTCTGATCGGCAATGCGGCGGGCAATTGGCTGGGCGGCGGGCTGGGCGGCGATCTGCTGACGGGGCGCGGGGGGTGGGACACGCTGTCGGGCGGCCATGGCAACGATACGCTGATCGGGGGTGCGGGCGCGGACACTTTGATCGGCGGCAGCGGCCATGACTGGGCGATCCTGTCCGGCCTGGGACGCGTGCGCGTCAATCTGGCTTTGAACGAGGCGCAACAGGTGGGCCGCGACCGGGACCTTTTGATCGGAATCGAGTCGATCCAGTCCGGCGCGGCGCATGACTGGTTGTTCGGCAACGCAGGGTCCAACCGGCTGCACGGCGGGGCCGGCAATGATTGGCTGCGCGGCGCCGGCGGGGGCGACCGGCTGGAAGGTCAGCAGGGCAACGACACCCTGAGTGGCGGGGCAGGTGCCGATCGCTTTGTGTTCTCGGCTGGCCGGGATGTCATCACCGATTTCGACCGGCACGAGGGCGACCGGCTGTTGCTGGACAGCGCAGCCCTGCCAGGTTTGCGCGGCGATAGCGGCTTTGAGGTCGTGCGCGACCATGCCCGCGACATTGGCCGGCATGTGGTGCTGGATTTCGGCCATGGCCGACAGGTGCTGCTGGAGGATGTCGCCTCCACCGCCGGGCTGCATTGGGCGGTGGAGGTTATCTGAGCGGCGCTGTCGAGAGTGTCCGGTCTTCTGTGTATGGGTGATTGGGTCCATGCTTCCTGAGAGGAGCAAGGACGATGACGATTTCGAACGAACTGCTGGACGAACTGCTGAAGGGCTGCAAGCGGCCTGAGGATCTGCTTGGTGACGCCGGGCTGATGAAGGAACTGAAGGTCCGGCTTATGGAGCGGATGCTTGGGGCCGAGCTGACAGCACATCTGGGCTACGAGGCGGGTGCGGCGCCGCCGGCGGAACAGAGCAATCGCCGGAACGGGGTTGCAACGAAGCGGGTGAAGGGCTCGGACGGCGAGGTGCCACTTTCGGTGCCTCGAGACCGGGAGGGCAGCTTCGAGCCGGAGCTGGTGAAGAAAGGCCAGACCCGGATCGACGGGGTGGATGATAAGATTATCGGGCTCTATGCCGCCGGACTGTCGGTGCGCGACATCCAGGCCCACCTGGAAGATATTTACGGCCTGCGGGTTTCGCCCGACCTGATCAGCCGCGTCACGGATGCCGTTCTGGACGAGGTCCGCGAGTGGCAGCACCGGGCGCTGGACCGGATGTATCCGATCGTCATTTTCGATGCCTTGCGGGTGAAGATCCGCGATGCCGACAGCCGGATGGTCAAGAACAAGGCCGTTTACATCGCCTTGGGCGTCACCCGGGATGGCGAACGCGAGGTTCTAGGCCTCTGGATCGCCGACAACGAAGGCGCCAAGTTCTGGCTGTCGGTGATGAACGAGCTGCGCAACAGGGGAGTCGAGGACATCCTGATCGCCGTCGTGGACGGGCTGAAGGGCTTCCCCGAGGCGATCACCGCGGCCTTCCCCGAGACCATGGTCCAGACCTGCCCTCGCCATGGTCACTCGGACCAGTGGCGTGCCCATGGCTCGATCCACCTGATCCGGCATTCGATGAACTTCTGCAGCTGGAAGGACCGCAAGGCGGTGGCCGCCGATCTGCGCCCGATCTACGAAGCCCCGACCGCCGAGGAGGCTGCCCGCCAGCTGGAGGCATTCGAAGAAAAATGGGCTGGGAAATACCCCTCCATCGCCCCGGCCTGGCGTCGGGCATGGGCCGAGGTCACGCCGTTCTATGCCTTCAGCGCGGCGATCCGGAAGATCATCTATACGACCAACGCAGTGGAATCGCTGAACCGGGTGCTGCGGAAAACGCTGAAGACCAAGGGCTCCTTCCCGACCGAGGAAGCTGCCACGAAGCTGATCTTCCTGGCCATCCGCAACTTCGAGAAGGGCGGCCGCGCCGTCCGGGAGTGGGTTGCGGCCCGCAATCAGCTGGCCATAATGTTCGCCGGGCGCTTCGGCGCCTGACCGTATCTGAAAACCGCATGGGCCAGATCAGATACACAGAGTTTCAGACACTCCCCGCTGTCAGAACGTCAGGATGTCGTCGGCCAGAAGCATCTTGTTGGCGACACCGTTCACGGTCAGGACATGGGCACCGAAGGTGAAGACGGTGTTGCCGTCCACGACCCGCGCCGAATTGAGGATCTGTTGCGCGCTGCGCTGCGCGCCGCCCCACAGATCCCGGTCGAACCACACCTCATCGACATTGTCGCGGAAATCGCGCACGACGTCTCGGCCGGCGCCAAAGCGGAAATCATCGGCCCCGGCGCCGCCGATCAACACGTCATTGCCCCGGCCGCCGTTCATCACGTCGTTGCCGCCATTGCCGACCAGCCGGTTGCCGATGGCATTGCCGACCATGATGTCTGCGGCCCTGCCGCCGATGGCGTTTTCGATCGCAACGCCCGCGGCAATGATCAGATTGCCGTCCAGCCCCGCCACCGACGAGGCGCGCAGCGTCGACAGGTGGATGGTCTGACGCACCCCGACGGTCGAGAAATCCAGCGTATCGTGCCCACCGGTGTCATAGATCGTCAGGGCCACCGGATTTCCGATGTAGATGGGCTGGCGGTCCGCCGCCCCGTCCAGCCACTGTGCGAAAAGTGACTGCATGTAACCGCCGACATTGCTGTTCGCGCCATAGGTGGTGTCGCCCTGTCGGGTGCGCACCGTGCCGTCATAAAGGCGCTGGATCGCCACGATATCGGCGGGCATCACCGTCGCCAGATAGGCGTAATCGGCGCCGGTGTTGGGGTTATCGGTCTGGCTGAAATACGACATGATGCTGGCCTGCCAGCTGTCAAAGGCAAACCGGTTGTCGACGCCCCAATCTGCCGTGGTGTTGTAGTTGCCGGCATGCCCCAGCCCCAGCGCGTGGCCGATCTCATGCACATAGGTCTGGAACCAGTAGCTGTTGACCGCGATCGGGTCGGTATCCCAGTTCGCTTCGATATTGACGTAAGAGCGCAGGATTTCGGTGCCCGACAGATCAGAATAGGCATAGGCGCCGGTATCATTATTGGAAAATGAGATGTCGGCCGCCTGACTGCCACGGGTGATCTGCATCCGGTAGGCACCGGTCTCGTCGCCCCAATAGGTACCGGCCTGCAAATAGTGATAGCCGGTGGTCGTGGCGCGCCAGGTGATCTGGCTGTTGTAGCCCCCGCCTGAATCGTCATCTTCCCGCAGGATCGTGCCATTGGCGCCCAGCAGTCGCAGATAGGGATCGTTGACCGGGTTGCTGCCGCGCCCTTCGAGCGTGATGGTGTAGGTCTGGCCGGCCTGAAGATAGACGCGCACGGCGTCCCTGTCCCCCGCCCGCTCAAAATCGCCCAGAAATGCCTGATTGACCGCCATGCGCGCGGTAGTTGCGATGCCGGCTGCCACGTCGCCCACTTCGGCAACGGTGGTGACAGTCGGGGGCGTGATGGCCGCAAAGCGGATGCCTGTCACGTCGGTCCAGGCAGAAAGGGCCTGCCGCGCCAAGGTCTGCTCGACGGCGCTGAGGTCCGAAAGGTCCACCGTCAGCGTGCCGCCTGCCGCCACATCAAAGGCGCGCGGGCCGCCGCCGGTAAATTGCCAGTAGCCATGCGTCAACTGCGTGGCCAGGGCGTTGATCTGCGTGCCGGTCGCTTCGGCCATGGTGATCGGCTGGTCGGCCGACCGGGCCTTTTCCAGCGCCGTCAGGTGCTGATCGGCTTCAAGGATAGGTGCGGTGGTGGGCCTCAGGGCGGCGCAGATGGTACACATGAAAAGGGCTCCGTTGGCAGGTCAGGCGGGCGGCAGATCCAGTAACATCCGGTCGATGAACCGCGCAATGATATCGGGAGACAGGGCGCGGTCGGAGATCGACAGGCTGCGCTCCATCGGGTTGGGCAGGGGCGGGTCTCGGTCAAGGCGCAGGGTAACGGCAGTCTCGGAAAATGCCAGAACCCGCAGCAAAAGCGCCCCGCCATCGGGGCGTTGGGCGCGGGCGCGGTCAAAGGCGGCGCAGATCCGGTCCAATGCCGCGGCTTTGACCACGACCCCGGGCGCAGCCGCGCAAGAGGGCGGCCGGCCGCTGCCCATCGCCCAACCGGCCTGCCCCGCAGTCAGGGAGACCATGATGGCAGAGCACAAAAGGTTGCGGGTCAATGCGCGCGACATGAGGGCAGGCTAGTCGGGGTGTGACTGTGCCGCAATAGACTTGCCACCCGCGGATGCGCCGCGTTCGACAAATCGGCGACAAGACGCTAGGCAGCGCGAAGGACTTGGAGGGTGGTGATGGTGCAGCATGTCTTGGTGACGGGGGGCGCGGGTTATATCGGCGCCCATGCCTGCAAGGTTCTGGCGCGTGCCGGGTTCGTGCCGGTAGTGTTCGACAATTTCAATACCGGCTGGCGCGAGGCGGTCAAGTTCGGCCCCGTGCATGAGGGCGACCTGATGAACCGCGCCGATGTGGACGCGGCCTTTGCGCGCTGGCAGCCCGTGGCGGTGATGCATTTCGCGGCGCTGTCGCTGGTGGGCGAAAGCATGTCGGACCCCGGAAAATACTGGCGTGTCAACGTGATGGGTGCGCTGAACCTGATCGAGGGCGCGATTGCGGCGGGCTGCCGGAACGTCGTCTTTTCCTCGACCTGTGCCACCTATGGCGATCAGGACGGCGTGGTGCTGGACGAAGAGACGGAGCAGAAGCCGATCAACTCCTATGGCGCATCGAAGCGCGCGATCGAGGATATGCTGGGCAATTTTGCCGCCAGCCACGGCTTAAACCATGTGATCTTCCGCTATTTCAATGTCGCCGGCGCAGACCCCGAGGGCGAGGTGGGCGAGCAGCATGTGCCGGAAACCCACCTGATCCCGCTGATGCTGGATGCGGTGGCGGGCAAGCGGCCGGCGCTGACAGTTTTCGGATCAGATTATCCCACCCGCGACGGCACCTGCGTGCGCGATTATGTCCATGTGATGGATCTGGCCGAGGCGCATCTGCTGGGCCTGCACTGGCTGCTGGAGGGGCGCGGCAATCGGGTGTTCTGTCTGGGCACCGGCACGGGCTTTACCGTGCGCGAGGTGATCGACCATGCCAGCCGCGTGACCAACCGCCCGGTGCCGATCACCGAGGGGCCGCGCCGGGCCGGGGATGCGGCGGCGCTGGTCTCGGGTTCGGCCCGCGCGATCAAGGAGTTGGGCTGGCAGCCCCAACGCTCCAGCCTGCCGCAGATGATCGGTGACGCATGGGCCTGGGCGCAGGGCAAGGGCTACAGCCGCTAGACCACCAGAAAATCGGCGGCGGTGAGGGCGGGCGCGGTGTCGATCACCGCAAACACCTGACGGGCCTGCGCGCCCGAGCCATCGGGGTCATAAAACAGCGTGCCGCTGGCGCGATGATAGAGGATGCGGTCATCGGCATCGACCCCTGCGCCCAGCACCTTGAACCGCGCAGCCGCCAGCGCACCGGCAGGGCCGATGCCGGCAAAGACGGCATTTTCCAGCGCGATCACGTCGGTGGCCTCAAGCACCCTGATGTGATCCGCGATGCCCGGCGCGGTGTCGAAGAGAAATCGGTCCGCTCCGGCGCCCCCGGCCAGAACATCCGCGCCGTGGCCGCCCGCCAGCGTGTCGGCGCCACCGTTGCCGATCAGCGTATCCGCCCCGCCGCCGCCGGAAAGACCATTGCGCCGGGCGTCGCCGGTCAGCCGGTCATTCCCCGCCAGCCCTGCCATCGACCCCGAGGCGTCCACGGCCAGACGGTCAGCCGCCATGGTGCCGCGACCGTAGATGCGGGCGGCGATCCCCAGATCATCAAAGTCGATATTGTCGGCCTGAAAAGCCACCACGAATCCCCCGCCGGGCAAGGCCGCGATTTCCGGCGCGGCCTGCACCGTCCAGGTGTCACTGTCCTGCCCGATCTCGAAAACCCCAGTCAGGGCCTGCCCGGTGCGGGTAAAGATGCGGCCATAGATGTCATCGCCCACCTGCCCCTGCATCGAATCCTGTTCCCAGACCAGCAGGATGCGGCCATCCGACAGCTGGGTGATCCGTGTCTGGCCCGGCAGGTCGTCCGACGCATAGCCGACAAACCGCCCCGAGGTTGCCTGCCCCTGTGCGTTGAAGAACTGGAACAGGGTGAAATACGGGGTTTGCGGCGTATCCAGCCCCAACTCATAGTCATAGAGCTTGTAGCTGAGGACAAAGCCCCCACCCTGCACCGCCGCCACGTCATAGCCAATGCCCGTTGCGCCATATTCGGTTTCCACCGTGCCGTAGTTGCGGGTCAGATGAAAATCGGCCCGGCTGACCGAGCCGTCCGGCGCGGTGATGGTGGCGCGCAACTCGTTGTGGTCAAGGTTGGTGCCGGGCACGTCCAGCGTGCCTTCCGAGTTCCAGATCGTCACCGTCGCGCCATTGGTCATCCGGGCCGCTCGGGCGTAATCCTGCTCGAACGTGCCGACATTGACGTTCACAAGGCGATTGCCGCCGACCCGCGCGCCGCTGGCGGTGAAACTTTGCGTATAAAGCTGGTGATCCAGCGCGTCCGAGCGTTCTACCCCCCAGACCACGTTGAAGCCGTTTGCGGTCGCAAAAACCTCGGGGTTCACGGCGTTTTCAGCGGCCACGCTGTCCACGCGGAAGGCGTCGCCGCGGGGCAGGCCGTTGGCGTTGAAGACCTGCGCCCAGATCTCGGTGCGCATTGTGATGATGTCGGCGTAATCGTCATGCTCGAACACAACGACATAGCCACCGTCCGCCAGTCGCGTGGCGCGGGCGTCGTCAGACGACTGACCGTCGATGGCATGAACGAAACTTTCTCCGCCCGACGCCGTGCCATCGGCATTGAAAGCGCGCTGCATCACATAGGTCGCGGTGGGGCCAGTGCCGGAAAGGTCATTCCAATAGCCGTCCCAGAAGATGCGGAACGACCCGTCGGCAAAGGTCACGATATCCGGCTGGGTCTGCCAATTGAGCGGAAAACCGTTTACAACAAACTGGTTGGACATGGCACACCTCCTCGGTCATCCTTCATTGATTGCGTCATCATCGGTTCATTCGCCTTGATCTGGCGCAAGCGCCGATGTCGCGGGGATCTGTCAGCGCGCCGCCGTCCGCACCGCGCGCTCCAGCGCGTCCAGAAAGCGCGAGCGGTCGGCCTTGGTAAACGCCTTGCCGCCGCCTTGCAGAAAGGGATCGGCCGCCCGCAGGTCGGCCATCAGGTCGCGCGTGGCGAGGATATTGCCGATATTGGCCCCGGTCAGCGCCTCGCCATTGTGTTTCAAGACCTGCGCGCCGGCGGCCACGCATTTGGCGGCCAGCGGGATATCGCCCGTCACCACCACATCGCCCGGGCCGGCACGCTCGGCGATCCATTTGTCGGCTTCATCGGGGCCTGCGGCCACGATCACCATCTGCACCAGCGGATTGACCGAGGGGCGGATGCCGCCATTTGACACCAGCACCAAGGGCAGGCGGTGGCGGGTGGCCACGCGCTCGGCCTCGGATTTCACCGGGCAGGCATCGGCATCGACATAAATGGTCATGGGCAGCCCTTGGGGATGAAAAAGGCCCCCGCCCGGGGGGCCTTTGGCTCAGGTACGGAACACCCTGTAGATCGCCGGGATCACCAGCACGGTCAACAGGGTTGAGGACAGCAGGCCGAACAGCAGCGACAGCGCCAGCCCCTGAAAGATCGGATCGGTCAGGATCACCACCGCGCCGATCATCGCCGCGATCGCGGTCAGAAGGATCGGCTTGAAGCGGATCGCACCCGCCTCGATCAGCAACTCCACCTTGTCCTGCGCCGGATCGGCATGGCGGATGAAATCCACCAGCAGGATCGAGTTACGCACGATGATCCCTGCCAGCGCGATGAAGCCGATCATCGACGGGGCCGAGAAGGGCGCGTCGAAGATCAGGTGGCCGGCCATGATGCCCAGGAAGGTCAGCGGGATCGGCGTCAGGATCACCAGCGGCAGCTTGAAAGAGCCGAACTGCGCCACGACAAGGATATAGATCCCCAGCAGCGCCACCGCAAAGGCCGCGCCCATGTCGCGGAAGGTGACGAAGGTCACCTCCCATTCGCCATCCCACAGCAGGGTGATGCCGCTTTCATCCTCTGGCTGGCCATTCATGGCGATGGTCGGCTTTTGACCTTCGGGCCAATCCATCGCTTCCAGCGCGTCGGCAACCGCCAGCATGCCATACAGCGGCGCCTCGTAATCGCCCGCCAGTTCGGCGGTGATCATCTCGGTCTCCCGGCCGTTGTGGCGGAAGATCAGGTGGCTGGCCTTCTCCTCGGTCACGCGCACCACGTCGCCCAGCTCTACCACGCCGCGCGCGCCGGGGATGGTGTTGGCGGCAACCGGGGTGGACAGGAACGCCTCATCCAGAACCCTTTCGCCCTTGGGGCGGGCGATGGTGATCGGGATCGCCTGCCGGCCGTCGCCGCGATGCGAATAGCCGACGGTGGTCGCGCCGTTCAGCATCGCGATGGTGTCGAAGACGTCCTGTTCCTGCACCGCAAAGAACTCCAGATCGTCGGTCGAGATCGTGGCGCGCAGCCGGTTGGCCTGTTGTCCGGCGCTGTCATCGACATCGACGATGAAGGGCACGGATTCAAACGCCTCGCGGACCTTGGCGGCGGCGGCGCGCCGGGCCTCGGGCGTGGGGCCGTAGACTTCGGCCAGCAGGGTCGCCAGGACCGGCGGGCCGGGCGGCGGCTCCACCACCTTGATCGAGGTGCCTTGGGGCAGGGTCAGCCCAGCCAGCCGCTGCCGCAGGTCCAGCGCGATCTGGTGGCTGGAGCGGTCGCGGTGGTCCTTGTGATCCAGCAGGATCTGCACATCGCCCATCTGCGGTTGCTGGCGGAAAAAGCTGTGCCGCACCAACCCGTTGAAGTTGAAGGGGGCGGCGGTGCCGGCATGGGTTTCCAGCGACAGCACCTCGGGCAGATCCATCACAACCCGCGCCACATCCTGCGCCACACGGTCGGTGGCCTCGACGCTGGCGCCCTCGGGCAGGTCGATCATCACCGACAGTTCGGACTTGTTGTCGAAGGGCAGCAGCTTGACGGTCACATGCTTGGTATAAAGCAGCCCCAGCGATCCGAAGGACAGCACCACCGTCACCAGCAGAAACAGCAGGCTGATGCGCTTGGTCTTCAGCACCGGGCGGGCCACGGCGGCATAGATCGCGCCCAGCCTGCCGCCGGGCGTGCCGTGGCCGTGGCCGTCACCATGCGCACTCATATCCGCCTTGCCGGCGATCTTCAGCATCAGCCAGGGCGTGATGATGACTGCGACAAAGAACGAAAAGATCATCGCCGCCGAGGCATTGGCCGGGATCGGCGACATGTAGGGGCCCATCATGCCGCTGACGAACAGCATGGGCAGCAGGGCTGCCACCACGGTCAGGGTGGCGACGATCGTGGGGTTGCCGACCTCGGCCACGGCGTCGATGGCCGCCCGTGCCCTGTCGCGGCCATCCTTCATTGCCCAGTGACGCGCGATGTTCTCGATCACGACAATGGCGTCATCGACGAGAATCCCGATCGAGAAGATCAGCGCAAACAGCGACACCCGGTTCAGCGTATAGCCCATGACCCAGGCCGAAAACAGCGTCAGCAGGATCGTGACCGGAATCACGATTGCCACCACGATGCTTTCGCGCCAGCCGATCGCCAGCAGCACCAGACCGATGATCGACACCGTGGCAAGGCCCAGATGGAACAGCAGTTCATTAGCCTTTTCGCTGGCGGTTTCGCCATAGTCGCGGGTCACCGTGACCGCGACCGAGTCGGGGATCAGCTTGCCTTCCAGCAGGTGCAGCTTGTGCAGGATCGCCTCGGAGACCACGACGGCATTGGCGCCGGGGCGCTTGGCCACGGCCAGCGTCACCGCCGGTGCGCGGATTGGGCTGCCATCCGCGGCGCGGGTGATGTGCGACACGATCCGTTCATCGGGATTGGCGACAAATTCCACATCCGCCACATCCGCCACATAGACCGGGCGGCCGTCGCGGGTGGTCAGCAACAGGCCGGCGATCTGCGCAGGCGCGGTCAACGTCTCGCCCGCCACGAGGTCGACCTGCTCGCCGCCATGGCGCAGCTTGCCGGTGTTCATGGCGCGGTTGGCCTGCTGCACCTTGCCGGTCAACTGCGCCAGCGTGACGCCATGCAGGGCCAGTCGCTCGGGGTCCGGGGCGATGCGGATCGTCTCGGTCTGCTCGCCGACCAGATAGGTCAGGCCGACATCCGAGACCTTCAAGACCTCCGAGCGCAGCTCGCGCGCGATGCGGGTCAGGTCGGCGGGAGAAACGCCTTCGACGCCGGGTTTGGGCGAGAGCGTCAGCGCGATGATCGCCACATCGTCGATCCCGCGGCCAATGATCATCGGCTCGGGGATGCCGACGGGGATGCGGTCCATATTGGCGCGCAGGCGTTCGTGGATGCGCAGGATCGCGCTGTCCATCGGCGTGCCGACGACAAAGCGCGCCGTCACCATCGCCGCATCGTCCTGCGTCTGCGAATAGGTATGCTCGACCCCGTCAATGGCCTGCACGATGGTTTCCAGCGGCTCGACCACCAGTTTCACGGCGTCTTCGGCCCTGAGCCCCGGCGCCATCACCTGAATGTCCACCATCGGCACCGAGATCTGCGGCTCTTCCTCGCGCGGCAGGGACATCAGCGCCACCAGCCCCACAGCGAGGGCGGCCAGGATGAACAGCGGCGTCAGTGCGGATCGGATGAAGGCATGGGTCAGGCGCCCGGCAATGCCCAGCTTGCCTTGCGGTGCGTCGGCAGCGGTAACACGCGGATCACTCATGGCCCACCACCACGTCCCCGGCCACCAGACCCGAGATCACCTCGACCATCTCGACCCCATCCACCAGGTGATGTGGGCCAAGCACAACCGCCCGCTCCACCGGTCCATTTGCCCCTTGGGTCGTCACGAAATCGAGGCCGGAATGGGTGCGCACCGCCGTGGGCGGAACCAGCAGCGCGTCGCGCGTGCCCACGGGCAAGCGCACCAGCACGCGGGCATCGACAAAATCCTCCGACAGGTCGGGCACCTCGACATCGGCCAGAACCCGCCCGTTCTCGATCAGCGGATAGACCTTGGCCAG
>CAYTMV010000038.1:1618-21374 GCA_964439015.1 uncultured Gemmobacter sp. | reverse complement strand
GGACCCCCGCAGGGTATTTGGGTCATGATGAAGTTAAGGGCGTTTTCATCATGACCCCAATACCCCGGGGTGAGGGCCGCAGGCCCCAGGGGCAGAGCCCCTTGCTGCTGGTCAGTCAGCAAAAGAGAAAAGGGCGCCGCCGGGGCGCCCTTTCGTCTTTGTCACACGTCCTTCCGGATGCGTTCGTTCCTGGGGTCGAAGGGGCTGTCCTCGGTGACCACCGCGTCCCATTCCTTGAGCTGGATCTTGACCTTCAGTTTAGTGCCGGGCTCGGCCAGATCGGGACGGACATAGCCCATGCCGATCTGCTTGCCGAAGGCCACAGACCAGCCGCCGGAAGTCAGACGGCCAATTTTTTCGCCGTTGAGCAGCAACGCCTCCTTGCCCCAGGGATCGGTATCTGCCGGCCCTTCGATTAGCAGCGTCACGCATTTGGCGCGGATGCCGGTTTCCAGCATCTTGGCTTTGCCACGGAAGTCCTTGTTCAGATCGACAAAGCGATCCAGCGCGGCCTCCAAGGGCGTCGCGTCACGGCCCAACTCGTTGCCGAAGGCGCGATAGGATTTTTCCTGACGCAGCCAGTTCTGGGCACGGGCGCCGACCGGCTTCAGCCCGTGCTTTTCGCCGACCGACCAGATCAGATCCCACAGATAGCGGCCCATCTCGATCGGGTGGTGCAGCTCCCAGCCCAGTTCGCCGGTATAGGCCACGCGCACCGCGCGCACCGGGCACATGCCGAGTTCGATGTCGCGATAGGACAGCCACGGGAAGCGTTTGTTGCCCAGCACGGTTTCCGGCGCTGCGTCCTTGACGATCTCTTGCAGGATGGCGCGGCTGTTGGGACCTGCCAGCGCGAAGACGCCCCACTGGGTGGTGATGTCATGGATGTCGATATAGCCGCCACCTTGCGCCATGAAGTCTTCGGCAGACTTGATCAGGAAATCGGCGTCATATGACGTCCAGGCACCCGCCGAGATCAGGTAATACTCGTTCTCCTTTATCCGCACGATCGTGTATTCGGTGCGGGTGGTGCCGGCATCGGTCAGCGCATAGGTCAGGTTGATGCGGCCTACGGCCGGCAGCTTGTTGCAGGTGAACCAGTCCAGGAACTGCGTTGCGCCGGGGCCGCGCACCAGATGTTTGGTGAAGGCGGAGGCGTCGATGATCCCGGCGGTGTTGCGGATCGCCTCGGCCTCTTTCACGGCATAGGGCCACCAGGCGCCGCGGCGGAAGCTGCGGGAGTTATGGTCGAAATCGGCGGGCGCATCGACCGGGCCGTAGTAGTTGGGGCGCTCCCAGCCGTTCACCTGACCCATCTGCGCGCCAAGGGCGATCTGGCGGTCATAGTTGGGCGCGGTGCGCAGCGGGCGGCAGGCTTCGCGCTCTTCGTCCGGGTGGTGAAGGATGAAGACATGCTCGTAGCACTCTTCGTTCTTGCGCGCGGCATATTCGGTGGTCATCCACTGGCCATAGCGTTTGGGGTCGAGGCTGGCCATGTCGATCTCGGCCTCGCCGTTGACCATCATCTGCGCCAGATAATAGCCGGTGCCGCCCGCGGCGGTGATCCCGAAGCTGAAGCCTTCGGCGATCCACATGTTGCGCAGGCCGGGCACCGGGCCGACCAGCGGGTTGCCGTCCGGGGTGTAGCAGATCGGCCCGTTGAAATCGTCCTTGAGACCCACGGTTTCCGAGGACGGGATGCGGTGGATCATCGACATGTATTCCGCCTCGATCCGCTCCAGATCCAGGGGGAACAGGTCGGCGCGGAACGATTCCGGCACGTCGTAGAGGAAGCGGGCAGGGGCGTTGCGCTCATAGGGACCGAGGATCCAGCCGCCGCGCTCTTCGCGGACATACCACTTGGCGTCGGCATCGCGCAGCACCGGATGTTCGGGGTTGCCGGCCTGCCGCCATGCGACCAGCGCGGGGTCGGGCTCGGTCACGATATACTGGTGTTCGACCGGGATGGCCGGGATCTTGACGCCCAGCAGGCGCGCGGTGCGCTGGGCATGGTTGCCGGTGGCGGTCACGACGTGTTCGGCGTGGATCTCGAACTTCTCTTCGCCGGCAACCAGCATCCCGCCCTTCTCGACCATGCGGGTGCAGCTGACGATCCATTCCGATCCGGTCCAGCGATAGGCGTCGACCTGGATCTTGCGCTCGATATGCGCGCCGTGCTGGCGGGCGCCCTTGGCCATCGCCTGCGTCACGTCAGCGGGGTTGATATAGCCATCCTGCGGATGGAACAGCGCGCCCTTCAGATCCTCGGTGCGGACCAGCGGCCAACGCTCCTTGATCTGGGCGGGGGTCAGGAACTCGTGGTAAACGCCGGCAGTTTCGGCCACCGACGAATACAGCATGTATTCGTCCATCCGGTCGTTAGTCTGCGCCATGCGCAGGTTGCCGCAGATCGAGAAGCCGGCGTTCAGGCCGGTCTCGGCCTCCAGAGACTTGTAGAAATCGACCGAGTATTTGTGGATATGCGTGGTCGCATAACTCATGTTGAACAACGGCAGCAGTCCTGCCGCGTGCCAGGTGGAGCCCGAGGTCAACTCGTCGCGTTCCACCAGCATCGTGTCCCAGCCAGCCTTGGCCAGGTGATAGGCAATACCCGTGCCGACAGCGCCGCCGCCGACCACCAGAGCCTTCACATGAGTCTTCATCGGGCAACCCTCTTGCGTATCCTTTGGACCATCAATGCCAGAGCGCCAGCGAAACGGTGCAGGGCGCCCGACCTGTTGTAGCGAAAAGCGACATGAACCAGGATATGCGACGGGTTGGTGGCGAGGTGGCAGAAGGGGCGGGCCTCGGCCTGCCACCTCAAGCGCGGCGCATCCGGCCGATCGAGGCCGCCAGCACGAATCCCGCGGCAGCGACGCTGACGATCGAGGGGCCCGCCGGCGTGTCCGCTTGCAGCGACATGCCCAACCCGCCTGCGATCGAGGCGAGGCCAAGGCCGGTGGCGATCAGCGCCATCGCCTCGGGGCTGCGGGCAAAGCCGCGGGCGGTGGCAGCCGGGATGATCAGCATGGCGGCGATAAGCAGCGCCCCTACCACCTTGATCGCCAGCGCCACGGTCAGCGCCAGTGCAAGCACCAGAACCAGACGCTCGCGGGCTGGGTTAACGCCGGAGGCGGCGGCCAGATCCTCGTTCAGGGTTGCGGTCAGCAGCCTTTGCCAGCGCCAGACGATCAGTGCCAGAACCGCGATTGCCCCGGGGGCCATCACCGCCAGATCGGCTTTCGACACGGCCAGAATGTCGCCGAACAGATAGGCCGTCAGGTCAACCCGCGCGTCAGGCACAAAGCTGACCGCCACCAGACCCAGCGCCAGCGCCGAATGGGCCAGCACGCCCAAGGTCGTGTCCATCGCCCAACCGCGTGCCGACAGGGTGGCCACCGTCAGGGCCATGCCCATCGCCACCGTCAACGTGCCGAGGCCCACGGGCAGATCGGTCGCCAAGGCCAGCGCTACGCCCAGGATCGCGGCATGGGCCGTCGCATCGCCGAAATAGGCCATCCGACGCCAGACCACAAAGCATCCCAGCGGACCCGCGGCCAATGCCAGCAGCCCCCCTGCCAGGGCGGCGCGGATCAGGAAGTCATCCAGCATGGGGGTGATCTTTCGCGTGGCTGTGGGCGGAGGCCGGGTGATGGTGCGGGTGGGCGTGATCGTGCCCATGGCCGTGATCGTGATCATGGTCGTGGTCATGCACGTGCTGATACAGCGCCAGCGCGCCTTGCGTGCCCAGTCCGAACAACGCCCGATACTCTGGCGCTGACGAGACCACCCGCGGCGTCCCTTCGCAGCAGATATGGCCGTTGAGGCAGATCACCCGGTCAGAGGCACTCATCACCACATGCAGGTCGTGGCTGACCATCAGGACTGCGGCGCCGGTCTGGGTGCGGACCTCTTCGATCAGGCGATAGAAGGCCGCTTCGCCCGGCTGGTCGAGGCCCTGAGTCGGCTCGTCCATGATCAGCAGTTGTGGCCGGGACAGCAGCGCGCGGGCCAAAAGCACCCGCTGAAACTGTCCTCCCGACAGCCCGGACATAGGCCGATCCGCCACCTCGGCCACGCCGACACGGGCCAAGGCGGCCTCGCCCTCTGCGCGGCTGCAGCGGTTGGGCAGCGACAGAAAGCGCCGCGCGGTCAGGGGCATGGTGCGGTCGATCATCAGCTTTTGCGGCACATAGCCAATCCGCAGCCCCTCGGCATGGGAGACCGCGCCATGTTCGGCCGGCACCAGCCCGAGAAGCGCCTTGAGCAGTGTGGACTTGCCCGAGCCGTTGGGGCCGAGGATCGTGACGATCTCGCCCGGATGCACCGACATGCTGATATCGTGCAGCACCTCTACCCCGCCCAGTTTCACACACAGGTGGTTGGCGGCGATCAGCGGTTGGGGCGGCAGGGCAGCGGTCATGCGGCCTCCTGTTCCTTGCAGGCGGGGCAAAGGCCGATGGCCTCGATGCTGGTGCGTTCAATGGTAAAGCCTGACGCCGCGGCGGTTTCGGACAGGGCGGCCAGAGGCGCGTCGGCCGCGGCCTCGGCCACCTGTGCGCAGGTCCGGCAGATCAGAAAGGCCGGTTGATGGTCCGCGCCCGGATGGCTGCAGGCGGCAAAGGCGTTCAGCCGCTGGATGCGGTGCGCAAGCCCCTGATCGACCAGGAACTCCAGCGCGCGATAGGCGACAGGGGGCTGGTTGCCAAAGCCCTCGGCTGCCAGCCGTTGCAGCACGTCATAGGCGCCGAGCGCGCGATGATCTTCCAGCAGGATTTCCAGCACGCGCCGCCGCACCGGGGTCAGCCGTGCGCCGTTGGCCGCGCAGTGCGCCTCGGCCTGCGCCAGCCCTTCGCGGCTGCAGTGGTGATGGTCATGGGCGCGAAACGCGGGATCATCGGGCATGGCGGGTTCTTGACGTGTTATGATATTACATACATAGACCCTGCCACAGCGAAGTGAAAGGCCCTTC
Source organism: uncultured Gemmobacter sp. (assembly GCA_964439015.1). Taxonomy (GTDB): domain Bacteria; phylum Pseudomonadota; class Alphaproteobacteria; order Rhodobacterales; family Rhodobacteraceae; genus Gemmobacter. The sequence goes on along the minus strand of CAYTMV010000038.1, from coordinate 16,402 downwards.
CGATGCGTTATACCATATCCTTACTTGCAACCAGCTTTGCCGCCCTGCCGGCCTTGGCCGAGGTGCCGCGGGTGGTGACCGATTTCGTCCCGGCGCAGGCGCTGGTCTCGCAGGTGATGGGCGATCTGTGGCAGCCACAGATGTTGTTGACCGGCGGGTCGGGCGCGCATGACTTTCAGCTGCGGCCCAGTCAGGCCGGCATGCTGGCCGATGCCGATCTGGTGGTCTGGGTCGGGCCGCAGATGACGCGCTGGCTGGACAAGGGCTTGGAAGGCATCGGGGCCAAGGCGGCCCGATTGACGTTGCTGGAGGTGCCGGGCACCTATCTGCAGGATTTTCAGGCCAAAGGCACCAAGGCAAAAGCCGGGCAGGGGGGGCACGATCACGGCCATGACGACCACGGGCATGACGACCACGGCCACGAAAATACGGCGACCGAGGCGCCCGCCGCAGATGGCCATGCGCATGACGGGCTTGACCCCCATGCCTGGCTGGACCCGGGCAATGCGCCGGTCTGGTTGCAGGCGATCGCGGCCGAACTGTCGCGGATCGACCCGGAAAACGCCGCGACCTATGCCGCCAATGCCGCTGCCGCTGCCAAAGGCTATGCGTCGTTGGAAGCCGAGCTGTCCCAAGCGATGCATCCCTTGGCAGGCAAGCCCTTTGTGGTCGCGCATGATGCCTATGGCTATTTTGTCAGCCATTACGGCCTGAGCGTTGCAGGTGCCGTCCAGCTGGGCGATGCCACCGCCTCGGGCGCCGAGACGCTGGTCGGGCTGCGCGCCGAGATGGAGGCTGGCGGCGTGGTCTGCCTGTTCCCCGAGGTCGCGCATGATCCCAAACAGGCGCAACTGCTGGTCGAGGGCACCGCAGTCCGGCTGGGCGCGGCGCTGGACCCGGAGGGTGCGATGCTTGAGCCGGGCCCTGAGGCACTGACCCAGCTTTTGCGCGTCCTTGCGCGGGATCTGGCTGACTGTCTTGGCGCCTGAGGCTTGGATTCGCGCCGCATGCGCGCTAACCCCGTCTTGACTAGCCAGAGAGGGTGCGATGACGCGGCGGATCACAGGGCAGATCACGGGGCGGATCACACGGCGGGGGGTTCTGGGCGGCCTTGCGGCATTGGCCCCGGGTATGGCGCTGGCCGAGGATCTGGGCCCGCCCTTCTATGCCCCGCGCACCACACCGCTGCCCCGCCGTCGCGGCGATGGCGGCGCGACCCGGACCGAGATCCTCAGTGCCGATGCGCTGGTGGCGGCCGCCGATCTGGGCGGCACGGTCGGCTTTACGCTGATCGACATAGCCACCGGGGCCGTGCTTGAGGCGCGGATGGCCGACGCGGCTCTGCCGCCGGCCTCGACGGCCAAGGCAATCACCGCGGGTTTCGTGGCCGAGCGTCTGGGGCTTGCGCATCGTTTCGAGACGCAGCTGGTCGCCACCGGGCCGGTCGCAGGCGGGGTGGTGCAGGGCGATCTGGTGCTGGCGGGGGGCGGCGATCCAACGCTCGACACCGACCGGCTGGCCATATTGGCGGCGGCCCTGTCTGCCGCGGGCGTGCGCGGGGTGACGGGGCGGTTTCTGCTCTGGTCAGGCGCGCGGCCGGCGCTGGAGCGGATCGACGCCGACCAGCCGGATCATGTCGGATACAACCCGGCCTTGTCGGGGCTGAACCTGAATTTCAACCGCGTGCATTTCGAATGGCGGCGGGCGGGCAAGGGATGGAACCTCGGGTTTGACGCCCGTGGCAAGACGCTGGTGCCCAAGATTTCGTTCGCGACGATGCAACTGGCCGCGCGGGAGCGGCCGCTGTTCACCTATGCCCGCGAGGGTGAGGTGGAGCATTGGACCGTGGCCGAGCCCGCGCTGGGCAAAGGCGGCGCGCGCTGGTTGCCCACGCGGATGCCCGCGCAATATGCGGGCGCGGTGTTTTGCGATCTGGCGCTGGCGCAAGGGATCAAGTTGCCGGCCCCGACGATGACCGATGCCCCCCCGATGGGTGAGGTGCTGGCACGCGACCGCAGCGAGGATCTGGCGGGCGTGCTGCGCGGGATGCTGGAACATTCGACCAATATTACCGCCGAACTGGTGGGGCTGGCGGCGACCGGGGCAGGCGGGATTGCCGCCTCGGCCGCCGCGATGACGGCATGGGCCGGGCCGGGGTTTGGCTTTGTCGATCATTCCGGTCTGGGCGCGGGCGCGCGGGTTACCCCGCAGGCGATGGCGCAGGCCATGGCCCGGTTGTCCAACGGGCCGCTGCCGGCACTGCTGAAGGATCACGGGATGCGCGATGCCAAGGGCAAGCGGATTGACGGCCACCCGGTGCAGGTGCGTGCCAAGACCGGCACGCTGAACTTCGCCTCGGCGTTGACCGGGATCATCAACCTGCCGTCCGGGCGGCGGATGGCCTTTGCCACCATCGCCGCCGATCTGGACCGCCGCGCCGCAATCCCGCCCGACCAACGCGAAAACCCCGAGGGCAACAGCGCCTGGACCAAGCGCGCCCGGCTGTTGCAGGCGCGCCTGATCGAGCGGTGGGCTGCGGTCTACGCCTGACCTGTCAGGGTTTCAGGTGGCGCACTCGTGCGCCCCATTCGATGGCTGCGGCGTGCAGGCGGTCGATCTCCAGCTCTTCGCGGATTTCTTCCAGCATCCGCAGTTCCACCTCGCGGGCGGTTCCGTCGGCGGTGACGACATCGCAGGCCAGCGCATAGGCGGTCTCGTAAAGACGCTCGGGCAGGCCGTCACGCACAAGACCGAACAGCGCCGACAGCCCCTCTTCCTCCTCGAACAGCTCCAGCACCGTCTGGCTGACCACCCGCAGGCGATCGGGGTCATAGCCGGCAAAGACCGGCATGTGGTTCACCATGCGCTGGATCGCCACCAGCTCGGCGGTGCGCATCTGCTCGTCTGCGGCGGACACCGCGATCATCACGGCGACCAGCGCATCCTGTGGCGAGAGCGAGGCGGGGGTATCGGGCATCATCTTCTCCTGTGCTTGCGGGGCAGATTATTGACGCAGCCGGCGGCCGGCAATAGGAAGCCCTTGCGCCGGGCACGGGTCCGCGCGCCTTCTTTCCCTGAGGATGCGATCATGACAACCCTGCGCGACGCCGCGATGAAGTCGAAAGCCTGGCCCTTTGAAGAGGCCCGCGCCATCCTCAAACGCTATGAGAAGAAGGCGCCGGAGAAGGGTCATGTGCTGTTCGAGACCGGTTACGGCCCCTCGGGCCTACCGCATATCGGCACCTTTGGCGAGGTGGCGCGCACCACGATGATCCGCCGCGCCTTCGAGGTGATCTCGGATATTCCTACCCGCCTGATCTGTTTTTCCGACGATCTGGACGGCATGCGCAAGGTGCCGGAAAACGTGCCGCAGCAGGAGATGCTGCGCCAGCACATGCAAAAGCCGCTGACCAGCGTGCCGGACCCCTATGGCGAATATGACAGCTTCGGTGGCCATAACAACGCCATGCTGCGGCGGTTTCTGGACACGTTCGGGTTCGAGTATGAGTTCTACAGCGCGACCGAGTTCTACCGCTCGGGCCAGTTTGACGACACGCTGCGGTTGGCGACCGAGCGCTATGAGAAGATCATGGACATCATGCTGGCGTCCCTGCGTGAGGAGCGTCAGCAGACCTACAGCTGCTTCCTGCCGATCCATCCGGAAACCGGCCGGGTGCTGTATGTCCCGGTCAAGCATGTCGACAAGGTGAACCACACCATCACCTTCGACGACGAAGACGGGCGCGAATGGGTGCTGCCGGTCACCGGCGGCAACGTCAAGTTGCAGTGGAAGCCCGATTTCGGCGCGCGCTGGGCGGCGCTGGGCGTCGATTTCGAGATGTATGGCAAGGACCACTCGACCAACACCCCGATTTACGACGGTATCTGCGAAGTGCTGGGCGGCCGGAAGCCCAACCACTTCACCTATGAGCTTTTCCTTGATGAGGTCGGGCAGAAGATCTCCAAGTCCAAGGGCAATGGTCTGACCATCGACGAATGGCTGACCTATGCCGCCTCGGAAAGCCTGTCCTACTTCATGTATCAAAAGCCCAAGACCGCCAAGCGGCTGTGGTGGGATGTGATCCCCAAGGCGGTGGACGAGTATCACCAGCAACTGCGCGCCTATCCCGATCAGGATCTGGACGCGCAGGTCAACAACCCGGTCTGGCACATCCATGGCGGCCAGCCGCCGGAATCGAAGATGGTGGTGCCGTTCTCGATGCTCTTGAACCTCGCGTCGGTGGCGGGGGCCAAGGACGCGGCGGGGCTGTGGGGTTACATCCGCGCCTATGCGCCCGAGGCCAGCCCCGAGACGCACCCGGATCTGGACGCCGCGGCGGGCTATGCCGTGCGCTATTTTGCCGACAAGATCGCGCCCGCCCGCAGCTATCGCCTGCCCAACGATCAGGAGCGCGCGGCGATCGCCGATCTGCGCGCCCGGCTGGCCGGGCACGAGGGCAGCCACGACCCCGAAGAGCTGCAGTCGATCGTCTATGCGGTCGGCAAGGAGCATGGGTTCGAGCCGCTGCGCGACTGGTTCAAGGCGCTGTATGAGGTGCTGCTGGGGGCCTCGGAAGGTCCGCGCTTTGGCGGGTTCGTGGCACTTTACGGGGTGCCGGAAAGCATCGCGCTGATGGACCGGGCGCTGGCGGGCGAACTGGCGGCTTGACCTTTTACGAAAGTCTGCGGAGGCGGGCCATTGGGCCCGCCTCTGTTTTTCAAGCTTCATTCATCGATGCGTTCAGTGCGCCAGAGGCGCCACCATCTGATCCACAGATCCGCCATCTCATCCGGATCGCCTGCAAACAGGCGCGCGCCCAGACCGAAGGCCTGCGCTTCCAGCGCGTGACGGGCATCGGCCGCGCGGGTGGCCAGATCTTCAAACACCTCCGCGGGCACCAGATCTGTCGGCAATTCGGCCACATGTGTCAGCAGCATGTCGAGATCGTGGTGATCGCCCAGCGCCTCGCCCAGACGGCCGGCAGCGGATGAAATGGGCTTCATCATCTCGGGCCAGACCGGTGTCAGCAGGCGGGCCTGATACCAATGATCCTTGGCGCGCTTGCGCCATTCATGCATCGCGTGGCTTGTGGTGTCTTCGCGGGCGGCCGGCATCAGGCGGCGGGTGCGGGTGCGGGTTTCGGCCAGCCCCTCTTTCATGATCCGGCGGTCTGACCCTTTCAGGCGCCAGTCATCCACCCGCTCCAGCATATCGGCAAGGGTCTGTCGCAGGCCCGGTGGAGCCGGCATGGAGGCCGCCTGCGCCCCGGCCGTCAGATGCGCGGCCAGTGCGGCCATCTCGACAGGTGGCTGGTCACCGATCAGCCTGACAAATGTATGCAGCCGCACCGCCCCGTTGCGCTGCCCTGACAGCGCCCGCCCGGCATCGCGCAGGATCACGTTTTCCGCCGCCTGGACATCCGGCATCCCGGATCGCACCAGACGCAACGCCGCCCGCAGTTTCTTGATGGTCTTGCGCAGGTCGTGAACGGTCGGGCTTTCCAGTGCCGCCGCTGTGTCGATTTGACCGATGGATTTGCGCAGCAAAGCGCGCGCGATGCGCTGCAATCCAGCTTCCAGCGTCGGATCGGTAAGGTCGAAGGCAAGGGCCATGGCTGTATCCTGCGGCGTGCTTGGGTAACTCTAGCGTTTATTGATTACTTTCCGAGTCAATTGCATGACGTGGGTGGAGGTGTTGCCGAGAACGGCAGGCCGCCGTGCGCTGCTGCCAGCGAAGGTTAATTCCCGGTTGTTATCCAGATTGCCGACGACGGCGCGCCCTGTTGACCGGGTCCGCGTCAGCTTTAGCCAAGGTGAGGATCTGACGACATGAACATGGCGATTACCGACGGTCTGGTGCTGATGCCGCCGCCGTTTGCGGCGGGACTGAATCTCTGGTCGCGCGAGAACGGCACGCCCGGATCGGCGAGTTATCAAGGCGCGCCCAATGCCGCCCTGGTGCCTGCGGATCAGGATTTCGGCCCCTGCCTGGAGTTGCAGAAAAACGACAGCCTGCAAAAGCTGCGTTACATGGGGCAGACCCCTTTTGCGCCGGGGCTTTATCTGCGGGTGACGGTGCGGATCAAGGCGGTGTCGGGCAACCTGCCTTCGGTCCGGATTGCGGCATGGGCAGGAAACAGCAGCGGGGGTGCGGTGAGTGTGCCGTCAACCGGGCCGCTGGTGCCGCTGAACAGCTATGGGCAGGTGATGACGCTGCAGGCGATCATCGGCTCGGGCAACCGACAGGGCGTGGACATGGTCTGGGGCACGCAGCCGGCCTATGCGCATGTCGGCCTCGATCTGACCGGCGCCAATGGCGGCGTGGTGCGGATTGATGACATCCAGATCGAAGACATCACCGAGGCGTTTCACCGCAAGCTGATCGACGTGGTGGATGTGCGCGACTTTGGCGCGCTGGGCAATGGCACGACCGATGCCAGTGCGGCCTTTGCCGCCGCCGATGCCGCAGCCGGCGGGCGCACCGTTCTGGTCAGTGCCGGCACCTATCGCTTGGCAAGCAACGTGACATTCCAGAACGCGGTGCGCTTTGAGGGCACGGTGACGATGCCCAGCACGCGCAGGCTGGTCTGCACGCGGAACTTTGATCTCGACACCTATGCCGCGGCGTTCGGTGACGAGCTTGAGGGCTTTCGGCGCGGGGTGCAGGCGCTGTTCAATTTCACCGATCACGTGGTTTTCGACCTGTCGGGCCGCAAGATCGAGGTGGATGCGCCGGTTAATGTCGCGGCCATCACCGGCCAGACCAGTTTCAGCACACGCCGGGTGATCAGCAATGGGCAATTGGCGGCCATCGCCTCGACCGCCTGGGATGATGTCGAGGTCAGTTCGGTTGCGACTTATGCGACCTCAAACCCGCTGCGGCTGACGGGGGTGGCCAATGTCGCCAATATCCCGGTCGGCGCCCGGGTCACCGGTGCGGGCGTGGGGCGCGAGGTCTATGTGCGCGGCAAGAACGTGGGCGCGGGCACCGTTACGCTGTCGGCGCCGCTGTGGAACGCCGCGGGCACCCGCACCTTTACCTTCACCCGGTTCAAGTATCTGCTGGATTTTTCGGGCTTTGACACGCTGTCGCGGTTCGAGTTGACGGATCTGGAGCTGACCTGTGCCGGGCGCTGCAGCGCGGTCATGCTGCCAGATGCGGGCCTGACCTTCCGTCTGGCCGATTGCGTGATCAACGCCCCCAAGGACCGGGGCATCACCTCGATCGGCGAGGGCTGCGCCGGGCTGATCGTCGATCAGTGCCAGTTCCTGTCGAATGAACAGGCGCTGCCGGCGCAGAACCGCCGCTCCATCGCGCTGAACGCCAATGGCAATGACGTCAAGCTGCGCGACAACCGGGTGGTGCGATTTGCCCATTTCGCCGTGCTGGGCGGCGAGAACGTGATGATGATCGGCAACCATTTCTTCCAGGGAGATGACCAGAACAACGGCGTGCGGCAGGCCGGGGTCGTCCTGATGCGCACCAACCCGAAGGCGATGCTGACCGGCAACTACATCGACAACTGCTTTATCGAATGGACCAATGAACAGGATGCCGCCCCCGACCAGAGCAACGAGTTCTCGTTCGGCGGGCTGACGCTGACCGGCAACATCTTCCTGTGCAGCGACGTGACCAGCGGCTTCCGCTTTATCGTCGTGCGGCCGCGCGGACCCAATCATTTCATCAACGGGCTGACGGTGTCGGGCAATATCTTCCGCGCCACCTCGGGCAATATCGACCGGGTCGAGAAGGTCGACAGCACCAATGCCGGCCTGGACTTGGCGCGGATGCGCAACCTGGTGTTTGACGGCAACACCTTCCATGGCGTGACGCAGGCGACGATGTGCCCGGTCACGGTCAGTCACACCCAGAACACCGAGGCGGCGACCTGGACGGTGGACGGATCGGCTTTCCTGCCCTTTGGAGGCATGGCACTTACAGTCACCTCAGTCGTAGCCGATGGTGAGTTGCGCACAACCGCCAATGCACTGCGCCATGACGCGCCACAGGTCGCGCTGCGGCAGGGCACGGGTGAGGATCGGGTGCAATTGCGCTGGCCCGTGGCGGTCCGGGGGAGGGCGCGGGTGACGCTGCGCTGCGATACGCCGGTGTGACGCCAGCTGCGCCGGATCAGGGCCGCAGATCCTGCGGCGCCAGATCCTGCGGCTCCAGCCGGAAGGCCCGGCCAAAACCGCCGTTTAGCAGCGCCGATTGCGGCACGAGGCGGACAAAGGCGAAATCGGGCAGATCGACATAGACCTGCGCCTTCGGGCGCAGGTGCAGCCAGTGGGCACGCAGGGCGTCATGGTCGGCGCCGCGCGGAATGAACACCGCCCGCACGCGGATCATCAGCCGCGGATGGGTCAACGGGTCGCCTCTTTCGCCCGGCTCGCCCACCAACAGGGCGGCCTCCGGGTGGGCGCGCAAGGCCGGCGTATGCGGCGCAAGGGCCGAGACCAGGGCCAGTGGCAGCCCTTCCGGGTCCAGCGCCAGGCCGATGCGGCTGATCCCCGGCGTGCCGGTCTCGGGGTCCGTCCAGGCCAGGGCGGCATGCGTGGCCTCGACCAGCAATCGCCGCGCCAGCGCGATGGCTGCGGCATCCGCGGCGGCAACGGGATCGGGGCGCTGGGGTGTCACGGTCATCTTTCGGATATTGCAACAATTTGAACGGGCGGGTTTGACAGCGGCGGCAAGGGGGCGTCTTGCTGGGTGCATCCTGCGTAAAGGCCCGTCATGCCCGAAACAACCCCCCGCCCGTCCCTGCTGCAAGAGTTCCTGCCCAAGACCGTCTCGCTGATGCGCGAGGGCTATGGCCTGTCAGATCTGCGCGCCGATGCGTTGGCCGGGCTGACGGTCGCCATCGTGGCGCTGCCCCTGTCGATGGCGATCGCCATTGCCTCGGGCGTGGGGCCGGAGCGGGGGCTTTATACCGCCATTGTCGGCGGGTTTCTGGTTTCGGCGCTGGGGGGATCGCGGTTCCAGATCGGGGGGCCGGCCGGGGCGTTCATCGTGCTGGTGGCGGCCTGCGTGGCGCAAACCGGGATTGCCGGGCTGATCCTTGCAACCTTCCTGTCGGGGTTCATGCTGATCGGGTTCGGGTTGCTCAGGCTGGGAACCTATATCCGCTTCATCCCCTATCCGGTGACGGTTGGCTTTACCTCCGGCATTGGCATCATCATCTTTCTCAGTCAGGTCAAGGACTTGTTCGGCCTTTCCCTGCCGGGGGGCGAGCCCGCCGAAGTGCTGGCCAAGCTTGAGGCGCTGTGGGCCGCGCGGGGCTCGATCACGCCCGCCGCAGTGGCGGTCAGCCTTGGCACCGTGCTGCTGATCGAGGCGATCAAACGCTTGCGCCCGCACTGGCCCTCATTGCTTCTGGCGGTGACGGTGGCTGCGGTGGCGGTGGCGGCGCTTGGCCTGCCGGTCGAGACCATCGGCACGAAATTCGGCGCACTGCCCCGCGTGCCGCCCGCGCCGGCCCTGCCGTCGCTCGGCTGGGATGAGGTGCAGGCGGCGCTGCCCTTTGCGATCAGCTTCACCATGCTGGGCGCCATCGAGTCCCTTCTCTCGGCGGTGGTGGCTGACGGGATGAGCGGCCGCCAGCACCGACCCAATGCCGAGCTGCTGGGGCAGGGGGCTGCCAATATCGGCGCAGCTCTGTTTGGCGGCTTTTGCGTCACCGGCACCATCGCTCGCACCGCGACCAATGTGCGCGCTGGCAGCCGTGGTCCGGTTTCGGGCATGTTGCACGCGCTGTTTGTTCTGACCTTCATGCTGGTTGCGGCGCCGCTGGCCTCGTTCATTCCGCTTGCGGCCTTGGCGGGGGTGCTGGCCGGAGTGGCCTGGAACATGATCGAGAAGGGCGAATTGATGGCGTTGATCCGCGGCTCGCGCGGGGATGCGCTGGTGGTGCTGATCACGCTGCTGTTGGTCGTCTTCCGCGATCTGACCGAGGGGATCATCGTCGGATTTGCGCTGGGCGGGCTGGTGTTCATCAAGCGGATGTCCGACGCGGCCGAGGCGCGGCGTGTGACGGTTGCCCCCAGCGACGACACGGGCGTCGCGCAGGATCATGAGCTGCTGGTCTATCGCTTGTCCGGTCCGTTCTTCTTTGGCGCTGCGGCGCAACTGGGCATGGTGCTGGATCGGATCGCCGACAAACCCGCTGCCTTCGTGGTGGATTTTTCGGACGTGCCCTTCATCGACAGTTCCGGCGCCCATGCCTTCGAGCGGCTGGCGCACAAGATGCAGCGAAGGGGGGGGCAGCTATATGTGGTGGGTGCCAATGCCGAAACCCGCCGCATGCTGGTCACGCAAGGTGCGCGCGACCCCCTTGTGCAGTATCTTCCAGATGTCGATTCGGTGCGAGAGGCGCGCGCGGGGGCCTGAGCCCAAGTGATTCGCACCCGGAGCCACTGCGCCTCGGCGAGCCAATTTTCGCTGGACTTGACCATGCTGCAGTGCGGCATTTGCCACTTCACCGCTGCGTGATCGCTAGGGCCTTGAAAAGTAGCGTCAAATTTACAGTGAAAAAGGTTAAATTTACAAATTTGACGTGCGGCAAGTTAAAGAATTTACAGAAAAACTCAACGAATAAAAAGGGTTACGCTGTTTCGTAAAACTGGTTTACAATGCCTCCTGGGAGAAGGCCCTGGCTGTCTGTCAGGGCTTCACGGAGTGCCGGCACGCAAAGCCGCCGGCCAGATGGAGGAGCACCTTATGGCTGATACCCAGACCACTGACACCGCACCAACCCTGCGCGAGGTTCCGACCGGTTACGCCAAGGCCCATGCCGATACCGCCAAGTATCGCGCCATGTACAGCGAATCGATTGAGGATCCTGAGGCGTTCTGGGCGCGCGAGGGGCAGCGGCTGGACTGGATCAAGCCGTATACCAAGGTCAAGAACACCGACTTCACCTTTGGCAAGGTCTCGATCAAGTGGTTCGAGGACGGGGTGCTGAATGCCTCGGTCAACTGCATTGATCGCCATCTGAAGGATCGCGCGCTGCAAACCGCGATCATCTTCGAGCCCGATGATCCCAACACCCCTGCCCAGCACATCACCTACAAGCGGCTGGCCGAGAATGTGAACCGCATGGCCAACGTGCTGCTGTCACAGGGCGTGATGCGCGGTGACCGGGTGGTGATCTATATGCCGATGATCCCCGAAGCCGCCTATGCCATGTTGGCCTGCGCGCGGATCGGGGCAATCCACTCGGTGGTGTTTGCGGGCTTTTCCCCGGATGCATTGGCCAACCGGATCAACGATTGTGGTGCGAAGATCGTCATCACCGCCGACACCGCGCCGCGTGGCGGCAAGCGCACGCCGCTGAAGTCGAACACCGACGCGGCCCTGCTGCACTGCTCGGACAAGGTGCGCTGCCTGGTCGTCAAGCATACCGGCGACCAGACCACCTGGATCGAGGGGCGCGACGTCGACGTCAAGCTGATGATGGAAATGGTCAGCCCCGAATGCCCGCCGCGGCCGATGGGGGCCGAGGATCCGCTGTTCATCCTTTATACCTCCGGCTCGACCGGCAAGCCCAAGGGCGTGGTCCATACCACCGGCGGTTACCTCACCTTTGCCGCGATGACCCATCAATACACCTTCGACTATCAGGACGGCGATGTCTTCTGGTGTACGGCGGATGTGGGTTGGGTGACGGGCCACAGCTATATCCTCTACGGGCCGCTGGCCAATGGCGCCACGACGGTGATGTTCGAGGGCGTGCCGACCTATCCCGATGCCGGCCGCTTCTGGCAGGTCTGCGAAAAGCATGGCGTGACGCAATTCTACACCGCGCCGACCGCAATCCGCTCGTTGATGGGAATGGGCGCTGAATGGGTCGAAAAATACGACCTGTCCAAACTGCGGATCCTGGGGTCGGTCGGCGAGCCGATCAACCCCGAGGCCTGGGTCTGGTATGACAAGCATGTCGGCAAGGGCAAATGCCCGATCGTCGACACCTTCTGGCAGACCGAAACCGGCGGCCACATGATCACCCCGCTGCCCTATGCCACCGCGACCAAGCCCGGCGCCGCCACGCTTCCGTTCTTTGGCGTGAAGCCCGTGGTCCTGGATGCCGCCACCGCGAAACGGCAGGACGAGGTGGAATGCGAGGGTGTGCTGTGCGTCTCGGACAGCTGGCCGGGCCAGATGCGCACCCTGTGGGGCGACCATGACCGCTTTCAGGAAGCCTATTTCAGCCAGTATCGCGGCTATTACTTCACTGGCGACGGCTGCCGCCGCGACAAGGACGGCTATTACTGGATCACCGGCCGCGTCGATGACGTGATCAACGTCTCGGGCCATCGCATGGGCACGGCCGAAGTCGAGTCGGCGCTGGTCGCGCATCCGGATGTGGCCGAGGCCGCGGTGGTTGGCTTCCCGCATGATATCAAGGGGCAGGGCATCTATGCCTATGTCACCCTGATGAACGGGGTCGAGCCGTCCGACGATCTGCGTAAGGATCTGGTCAAGTGGGTCCGCGGCGAAATCGGGCCGATTGCCACGCCGGACGTGATCCAGTGGGCGCCGGGCCTGCCGAAAACCCGCTCGGGCAAGATCATGCGCCGCATCCTGCGCAAGATCGCCGAAAACGACTTTGGCAGCCTTGGCGACATCTCGACGCTGGCTGATCCGTCGGTGGTCGACGATCTGATCGCCAACCGTGGCAACAAGGGCTGACCCGGTGAGTGCGGAAACCATGACCCAAACCGCCGTCCTGATCCTTCTGGGCCCCCCGGGCGCCGGCAAGGGCACCCAGGCCCGGATGCTGGAGGAGCGTTTCGGTCTGGTGCAACTGTCCACCGGCGACATGCTGCGGGCCGCAGTGGCCGAAGGCACCGAGGCAGGGCGCGCCGCACAAGCGGTGATGGCCGGTGGCGGTCTGGTCAGCGACGAGATCGTTCTGGGTATCCTGGCCGAGCGCATGGCCCGGCCCGATACCGGCAAAGGTGTCATCCTCGACGGCTTTCCCCGCACCGCGGGGCAGGCCGCGGCTCTGGACAACCTGCTCGCCTCGCGCGGGCTACGCGTCACCGCCGCCATCGCGATGGAGGTCGAGGACGAGGCGATGGTTGACCGGGTGTCCGGTCGCTACACCTGCGCCGGTTGCGGCGAGGGATATCACGACAGCTTCAAGCAGCCCGCGGTGGCGGGCACTTGCGACAAATGCGGCGGCACGGCGTTCAAGCGCCGCGCCGACGACACTGCCGAGACGGTGCGCGAAAGGCTGAAGGCCTATCATGCCCAGACGGCGCCGCTGATCGCCTATTACGACGGGCGCGGCGTGCTGGAACGCATCGACGCGATGGCTGACATCGACGTCGTGCGCGACGGCCTGGCCGCGATCGTCCAGCGCGTGGCGGCCTGACATCGGCCGTTCCCCGGGAGAGGAGCCGGGGGACGAGAAACGAGGGAGCGGTCTGTCCATCCGATGAACCCTTCCGCCAAGGCCCCGCCAGACCGGGCCAGCGGAACGGTGGACAGGCTGAAACAACACCGGCTCGGCCGGAAAACAGGAGGAGGCCAAATGGCATATACATCCCCGGCAGCGAGCGTCCGCTCGCGCCCGATGACGGCAGAAGAGAGGAAGGTGATCATCGCCTCCTCGGCCGGCACCATCTTCGAATGGTATGACTTCTATCTTTACGGTTCGCTGGCGGCGATCATCGGCGCGCAGTTCTTCACGCCCTTCCCGGAAGCAACGCGGAACGTCTTTGCGCTGCTGGCCTTTGCTGCGGGCTTTATCGTGCGTCCCTTCGGCGCGCTGGTGTTCGGGGCGCTGGGTGACCTGATCGGCCGGAAATACACCTTCCTCGCCACAATCCTGATCATGGGTCTGTCGACCTTCCTCGTCGGCATGCTGCCCAGCTATTTCAGCTGGGGGATCGCCGCGCCCATCATCCTGATCGCGCTGCGCATGCTGCAAGGTCTGGCGCTGGGCGGTGAATATGGCGGCGCTGCCGTCTATGTGGCCGAGCACGCGCCTCAGGGCCGCCGCGGTTACTTCACCTCGTTCATCCAGACCACGGCGACCCTGGGTCTGCTGCTGTCGCTGGTGGTGATCCTGCTGGTGCAAGGCTATGTGAACGGCAACTACCCGGATCAGCCGATCCTCGATGCCGCCGGCGTGGCCACCATGAACCCCGATGGCACCCCGGCCATGATGAAGGCCTTCAATGCCTGGGGCTGGCGGATCCCGTTCCTGGGCTCGATCGGTCTGCTGCTGATCTCGCTCTATATCCGTCTGCAGATGAATGAATCGCCCGCCTTCAAGAAGATGAAGGAAGAAGGCGCCCAGTCGAAAGCGCCGCTGCGCGAAGCCTTCGGCAACTGGAAAAACGGCAAGATCGCCCTGATCGCGCTGTTGGGTCTGACCGCCGGTCAGGCTGTGGTGTGGTACTCGGGCCAGTTCTACGCGCTGTTCTTTATCCAGAACGTCATCAAGGTGGACAGCTTCTCGGCCAATATCTTCGTGGCCTGGTCGCTGATCCTGGGCACCGGCGGCTTTATCTTCTTCGGCTCGCTGTCCGACAGGATCGGCCGCAAGCCGATCATCCTGGCAGGCTGCCTGATCGCCGCGATCACTTACTTCCCGGTGTTCAAGCTGCTGACCGCGACCGCGAACCCGATGCTGTACGCGGCCCAGCAGACCGAGGTCGTCGTGACCGCGGATCCGGAAGACTGCTCGTTCCAGTTCAACCCGACGGGCACGTCGAAGTTTACCTCGTCCTGCGACATCGCGAAAGCCTCGCTGTCGAAGCTGTCGGTGAACTCCA
>CAYTMV010000038.1:0-1518 GCA_964439015.1 uncultured Gemmobacter sp. | reverse complement strand
ACCTCGTCCTGCGACATCGCGAAAGCCTCGCTGTCGAAGCTGTCGGTGAACTCCATCACCGAAGACGCCCCGGCCGGCACCCTGGCCTCGATCAAGGTCGGCGAGACCGTGATCCCGTCCTATGACGGCGCCGCCCTGACCGGCGACGACCTCAAGGCGGCCAAGTCGGCCTTCGACACCGCGATTAACGATGCGCTGAAAGCGGCTGGCTATCCGATGGTGGCGGCCGACAACACCACCATCGCCAAGGCCGAGCATTTCTTCGACATCTTCACCGGCCAGAAGCTGACTATCATCGCCATCCTGACCTATCTCATCATCCTGGTGACGATGGTCTACGGCCCGATCGCTGCGATGCTGGTGGAACTCTACCCGACCCGGATCCGCTATTCGGGCCTGTCGCTGCCCTATCACATCGGCAACGGCTGGTTCGGTGGCCTGCTGCCCGCGACCGCCTTCGCGATCTCGGCCCAGTCGGGCAACATCTATGCCGGTCTGTGGTATGCGATCGTGGTCGCGCTGATGACGGTGGTGATCGGCACGCTGTTCGTGCCGGGCGGCACCCACAAGAAAGACATCTTCGCCGACTGATGGCGTGATGCAGGCGGGCCGGGGTTTCCCCGGCCCGCATTTTTTTCCAGGTCAGATTTAGTCTTTCGGCCTTCGTTTGTCCCTTTTTCCGGCCTGTTTGTGCCCGCCCAGGAGAAGGATCATGGCCAGCCAATCCCCCCCAGCCCCAGATGCCAGGCGCGTGCTGATTGTCGAGGATGACAGCCACATCGCCATGGCGATGGAATATCTTCTGTCACGCGAGGGGGTGCAGGCCGATCATATCACCAGCGGCGCCGGGGCAGTGGCCCGCGTGCGTGCCGACCGTCCGGCGCTGGTGCTGCTGGACGTGATGCTGCCCGAGGTGTCGGGCTTTGACATCTGCCAGCAGATCCGCGCCGATCCGACCCTTGCAGGGGTCAAGGTGCTGATGCTGACCGCGCGGGGGTCTGCCGCAGACCTGCGCCGCGCCCGCGACGAGGGTGCAGACGCCTTTCTTGCCAAGCCCTTTGAAGTGCGGGATTTCCGCCGCGAGGTGCGGCGCCTTCTCAACCTTTCAGGCGGCTGAGCAAGGTCCAGACGCCCAGACCGATTCCGGCCAGAACACTGTTGCTGACCAAGCCTGCGCCCACCTGCATCCAGAGCGGCGCCACGATCACGCTGGGCATGGTCATCGGGATGATCACCGCCACAAAGACGATCCCGGCGGCCAGCGGCAGCCAGGTGCCGGTCACGGCCCGGGTGCGCAGCATCGTGTAAAGCAGCGCGAGGATCAGCGCCGCGCGGAACATGTCGCCCAGTTGCGCCTGCACGATTTCGGTGAAGTTCACGCCATTCTCCCTGTCTGGCCTGTTGTCCGCGCGGTCTTCATGCCGCTGCGGCGTCGGGTTGGTCGTCGTCGGTTGCCTCGCGGCGGCGGATCACGGTGACCGAGCAATGCGCCTCGGCCACCACCCGCGCCGAGACCGA
>CAYTMV010000037.1:0-21574 GCA_964439015.1 uncultured Gemmobacter sp. | reverse complement strand
TGGCCGACAAGCTGGACACGCTGACCGGCTTCTGGGCGATCGACGAGAAACCCACGGGCAGCAAAGACCCCTTCGCCCTGCGCCGTGCCGCGCTGGGGGTGATCCGACTGGTGCTGGGGAATGGAGTGCGGGGTGGGTTGGGCCAGATATTTGCCAAGGCGAATGCCGGCTGCAATGCCGCCGACCTTCTCGCCTTCTTCCACGACCGCCTGAAAGTCTTCCTGAAAGATCAGGGCATCCGCCACGATGTGATCGACGCTTGCCTTGCCATGCCCGGCAATAACGACCTGACCCTGCTGGTCAAGCGGGCCGAGGCGCTGGCGGCTTTCCTGAAAACCGAGGATGGCACGAATCTGGTGCAGGGCTTCAAGCGGGCCAATAACATCCTGACCCAGGCCGAGCAGAAGGACGGGGTCGAATACAGCTTTGGCGCCGATGTGAAATTTGCGGAAGGCGATGAGGAACGCGCGCTGTTTGCAGCCCTCGACGCCGCCGAGGCCGCCATCGCCCCTGCAATGCGGGCCGAGGATTTCGCCGCCGCCATGACCGCCATGGCGGCCTTGCGCGCGCCGATCGACGCCTTTTTCACCGCGGTGCAGATCAACAGCGACAATCAGGTTCTGCGCCGCAACCGCCTGAACCTGCTGCACCGCATCCGCGCGACCTGCGCGCAGGTGGCCGACCTGACCCGGATCGAGGGCTGAGCCAGCCCTCGGGCTGCGCCGCCGGATTGACGCGGCGCAGGCGACGGGATGGGTTGGGCAAACCGCATGTCCATGCGGTGTGGCTGGCCTGCCCCGGACAACCGGGGCGGGGGGATGCGTGACAGATCGGGAGGACATGCTCCGCCCAAGGCGCGGGCGGAATGTAGGCCAAGGCCTGAGTTCAGGCCCTGACGCTCTCAGGCTTCCACATGCCAGAAGACCGGGAAGCCGGGATCGAAGACCGTCACCGGGCCGGCCTCGGTCAGGATCTTGTCCGGCCATTGCGCGGCGGTGGCGGTCGTGGTCAGCGTCAGCCGCGCCTCATTGGCGGGCAGGCGGTAGAAGGCCGGGCCATTCAGGCTGGCAAAGGCCTCCAGCCGGCCCAGCGCGCCTTCTTCCTCGAACACATGGGCCAGCAGCGCCATGGTATTGGTCGCGGTAAAGCAGCCGGCGCAGCCACAGGCATGTTCTTTCAGCGCGTCAACATGGGGGGCGCTGTCGGTGCCAAGGAAAAAGCAGCCCGCCCCCGAGGTGGCGGCAGCGCGCAGCGCCAGCCGGTGATGCTCGCGCTTGGCGACCGGCAGGCAATAGTAATGCGGCTTGATCCCGCCCACGAGGATGTGGTTGCGGTTGATGATCAGGTGATGGGTGGTGATGGTGGCCGCCAGATCGGGACCGCCCGCCTTGGCATAGGCCACGCCTTCGGCGGTGGTCAGATGCTCCATCACCACGCGCAGGCCGGGGGTGGCGCGGCGGATCGGGTCCAGCACGGTGTCGATGAACACCGCCTCGCGGTCGAAGATATCGACCTCGGGCGTGGTCACCTCGCCATGCACGCACAGCGGCAGGCCGATCTCGGCCATGGTTTCGAGCACGCCGCGCACCCGGTCAAAGTCGCGCACGCCCGAGGCGCTGTTGGTGGTGGCGCCCGCGGGATAGAGTTTGACCGCCCGCACCAGGCCCGAGGCCGCAGCGGCCCGCACATCCGCCGGATCAGTGTCCTCGGTCAGATAGAGGGTCATCAGCGGCGTGAAATCCGCGCCTTCCGGCAGGGCGGCCAGGATGCGGTCACGGTAGGCCGCGGCCTGCGCGCCCGTCACCACCGGCGGCACCAGATTGGGCATCACGATGGCGCGCGCGAAATGGCGCGTGGTTTCGGGCAGGACACCTTTCAGCATCGCGCCATCGCGCAGGTGCAGGTGCCAGTCATCGGGGCGGCGGATCGTCAGGCTCTTGGTCATGCCGAGGCGCTAGCACGACGACCGCCGCCATTCCAGATATTTTCCGCAGGCTGTGGACCTGGGCGGCGGTTTGCGCCACGCTGGCGGCAAAGCACGGAGGTCGAGATGCGTGGTGTTCTGTTTGCGGCTGGGACGGTGGCGGGGCTGTTGGTCCCTGCAGCCATTGCGGCCCAAGAGATTGCGGTTGATTGCAGCAACCCCACGCTGCAGATCGAGATGACCTATTGCGCCGAGCAGGACTGGCTGGCCGCCGATGCGGGCCTGAACGCCGCATGGGCGGTGGCAATGGCCGAAATGCGGCGGCTGGACGAAGCCCTGGCGCCGGATCAACGCGGCGCGGCCGAGTATCTGCGGCGTGGCCAGCGCGCCTGGATCACCTTTCGCGACGAGACCTGCGCGGCAGAGGGGTTTCGGATGCGCGGCGGCTCGGGCGAGGCGATGCTGATCTATGCCTGCCGTGCGCGCCTGACGGCGCAGCGCGTGCGGGATCTTGAGGAGCTGGCGGTCCGTTACTGAGCGTCCTGCAGCGCGGTCAGCCGCAACTCGAGATCGGCCTGCTTGCGGCGAAAGCGCGGGGCGCTGAGGCGCTGGTTCACCGAGCGGCACAGGCCCAGCGCCCGCCGCAGCCGGCCCTCGGCCTCAAGCCGCTCCAACAGCCGTTTCAGATAGGGGCCGTAGGCGCGGCGCAGGCGGATCTGCCGGGCAAAGGACAAGCGCGTCAGGGTTCCCGCCATCGCCTGTTCCAGCAGCGGCGCCAGCACGCCCATATGGGTCAGGGCCGTGTCAAGGGTCGCCCCCATGAAGCGGGCGCGCAGGCGGGTCACGAAGGGCCGCGCGAACAGGGCCGCATGCATCGCATCCTCGGCGATCTGCGGGTCAAGGGCGATGAACACCTGTCCCGCCCCCTCGATCATGTCGGGGGCAAAGCCGTAGCGGTCGGTGAAGTTCAGCCGGCGGGCGCTGCGGTTGCGGCTGTCCCAGCCGGCCAGATCGGGGTCCAGCGTGGCGCGCGGCTGGATCGCCAGCACCGTGGCCCCGGGCGCAGTGACCGAAAACGCCGCCGCGGCATAGCCGCCCATCGCCGCGCCATAGAACAGCACCCGGTCGAAATCGTCAAAGAAGGCGTCGTCCACCAGACGGTCGAAATAGCGAAACAGCGCCTGGTCGCGATACCAGGTCTCGCCCTCGGCGATGATGCACAGATGCGACCAGCCGCGCTGGGTCGCGATCTGCCAGCCCTTGGGCATCTGGCTGTCATGGCCGGTGCGGATGCTGTCCAGCGTCTCGAAGGTGACCAGCAACAACGGGCCGTCATCGTGAAAGAAGGCGTGATGGCGGGGACCGAGCGGCTCGATATACCCCTCGTCGGCGCAGATCTCCTCCATCCGCGCCAGCCATTCCTCGCGGTTTTGCGCGCCGCTGGCATCCTTGCGGGGGGGCTGGTCCGTCATGTTTGCGCCTTACCTGTTACCACTGCCGTAATGCCTGACGGCAAAACGGCGTCTTCGTTCCTCTGTTACCAGTGTCTAACGGCGGAATGGGTGCGACAAGTGGGCAGGCCGGGGGCAGAACGGGAAAAGTCGGAAACAATTTGCTTGAACTGTTTCAGCCCGACCGTGCCGGGGACGGGACCGCATGGCGCATCAGCCGGGCCAGCGCCGCGGGGGACAGCGGGCGCGAGGGCGGCGCCAGCAACAGCCGGGCGAACAGGGCGCGCCACGGCTCTTCGGTCATCAGCGCGGCAAAGCGGGATTGCCGCCACAGCACCGCCTGACGATGCAGCGCGCCCAGCACCGGATCGGCCCGCAACTCTGCACAAAGCGCGCTGCTGTCGAGCGCCAGGATCGAGCGGTCCTCGATGTCGCAGAAGTTGCGGTCCACCCAATAGGACATGTCGAAGGTGCTGGAATCGCGATTGGCGCGGCCGCGATCAGCCTTGACCAGATAGCTTTCCGCCGATCCCAGCGCGTAATGGTTCAACTGCGCCAGATCATAGGGGGCGCTGCCGGGCGGGGTGAAGATCCGCCCCTGGTGAAATTCGGCCGGCAGGCGGCGGCCCGCGCCGTCATACCAGACCTGCGCCGCGATCCGGTCCGGGTCGGGTTTGCGGGGCCGGTGGACGCCGAGCCGCGCATAGCTGCCATCGTTGCGAAACAGCGTCTTGATCAGGCTGGCGCGCCACGGCCAGCGCAGATCGGCGGGCGCGCAGCGGGTGAATTGCGCGGTGATCGGCTGATCGACGAGATCGACCACGCCGGCATTGCCGAACATACGCCAGGTCAGGGCGATGGCCGTGGCATCGGGCAGGGCGGCCAGCAGGTCGGGCAGGCGGCGGCCGCCCGCGTGAATGTTCACGAACTCGTCGATGTCGACGAACAGCACCCAATCCGCGGCGGCCTTGGCCGGGTGACGGTCGGCGGCCTTCAGCGCCGCCCATTGCGGACCCTGCGGATGGGGGCCGTCATTGCGGACATGGGTCAGCCAGCCCATCGCGGCCAGCCGGTCCAGCATCCGGTCGGTGCCGTCGCTGCAATCGTTGGAATAGACCAGAAAATCGTCAAACCCCACCGCGCGGTGATGGGCCAGCCATTCCAGCAGAAAGGCGCCCTCGTTCTTGACGGTCAGGATTGCCAGCGCCTTCAATGTTCGGCCTCGCCATGGAATTCGACGGTGAAAAAGTAATCCGGCGCAAGCTGTTGTTCATGCAGGTCGGGCGGGATCACGCCGGGGCCGGCCGCAAACACCGCCGAGCCGAAATGCTGCTGCATCCGGCACAGCCGCTCCATCCGCGGGCCGGTCAGTTCGGCGTAGAAGCGTTGGTAGTTCTCGGTCGCCATCAGCTGCGCGATCTTGTCGCGGTGGCATTTGACCGAAAACGCGTGCGCGGCGCGGATATCCGGGTCAGCCATCAGCCGGTCGAACTCGGCCCGGGCCGCCGGGATCATCCGCTGGATCGAGCGATCCTCGTCGGCGTTGTGATTCATGCGGAACCAGTAGTTCAGGCCCTGATCGCGATCGACATGGTTGACCCGGCCGCGGTCGCGCTTGACCAGAAAGCTTTCGGCGCTGCGGACAGCGTAATGGTTCAGCTGCACCCAGTCGTAGCCGTAAGTCTCCAGCGTCGAGCGCCAGCCGTTGCGATACATCTCTTTCGGCAAGGGCTTGCCCGAGCCGTTCAGCCAGCGCACCTGGTTCCACAGATCCGGCTTCAGCCCCTTGGGGCGGTGGACGCCCAGTTTCTTGTAGATCTCGATATTGCGGAACAGGGTCTTGAAGCCCCAGGCCTGATGCGGCTTGCGCACGATCTCGGGCGCGCAGCGGGTGAACTGTTCGATCAGAAAGCGATCCTCATAGGGATGCACCTCTGAATTGCCGAACAGCCGCCAGGTCAGGCTGATCATGTTGGCGTCGCCCATCGCGGCATAGAGCGCGGACAGCGTGCCATCCCCGATCTTGATGTCGATGAACTCGTCCACATCCATGCAGATGCCCCAGCCGCAATTCATCATCACCGGCTCGGATTCGGCGGCTTGCAGCGCGGCGTGCTGGGGCTTCAGCTCGCCGCCCGGCACCCAGGGGTTCACGCGGTGTTGCACGATGCCCTTGGCCTGCAGCATCTCCAGCATGGTGTCGGTGCCGTCGCTGCAGTCATTGGTGTAGATCAGAAAGTCATCCACCCCGATCGCCCGGTGATAGGCCAGCCATTCAAGGATGAACGGCCCCTCGTTCTTCATGGTGGTGACGATGGCGGTGCGGCCGGCCTCGGTTGCGGCCGCGGGGGCGGCGCGGGTTTGGCTGACGGGCGGACGGATCGGCTTGTGGGCAAAGGCGCCCTCGGCCAGGGCCAGCAATTCGGGGTCTTCGATCAGCGAGGTCTTGGGCGCCAACTCGCTGGAGGCCCGGCCCGGCACCCGCAGCGCCATGGCGCGCAGGAAATGGGCGATATCGGCCGGGTCCGGGCGGGCATAGCTGACGCGGATCATCCGCCAGCTGTTCTGCAACCCGGCTGCGGCGGGTGCGACGCCCCAGCGGGCCATGCCGCGGCGGTGGTCAAACTGTCGGCAGACGTGATCGCCAAGGCGCGCCTCGCGCCCCGCGCGCACCCGCCACGGATAGATGCGATGCCCCACCAGCAGGATCACCCCGCGGGCGCTGGCGGCGCAGCGGTCAAAGGCGCTGGGCGTCCCCTCGGGCCGCGGCGCAAGGATGTCGCAGGCGTCCAGCGTCAGAACGGCCCGCGCGCGGGCGAGATAGCGCCACTTGGCCCATTCATGCACGATCCCCTCACCCAGCGGCGCGCGCCACGGATCGGGGGCGGGCACCTCCATCCGGTCCTTGCCGGGGGCGTCGGGGGCCAGATAGGGGTGGCTTTCCGGGCCGAGGCCGGGCTTGCCCAGGGGCAGGGGACTGTCGACGATCACCACCGTCACCGCCACGCCCTTCAGCGCCGCGCGCAGCACCTTGGCATATTCGGCGCCCACATCCTGCGGCAGGCGGTTGACGACCAGCGCATGGGTCAGCCCGTGATGGCGGGCGTGATGGGTGATGGCTTCGGCCAATTGCTCGGGGCTTTCCTCCAGCCGGAAGCCAAAGCTGACGTTACCCTCTGCAAAGAGATCGGTCTGATCGGGCGAGGGGGTGACCTCCAGCACGCCGCCCTCGGCCAGTGCCAGCCGATAGGGGGGGGCGGTGCCGGCGGTGTCAAAGACCGCCATCAGGCTGCCGGAAATCTCGCGCAACTCCAGCGGCAGCAAACAGCCCGCTGCACCATCGGGGTTGAAGGCGGCAGGCCGGGTGCCTGCGCCCAGAAAGACGCGCAGCCGCCCGCCCTCGACCACCGCATCCAACAGCGCCGTAACCCCCGGCGCAGGGTCAGCCCGCGCCGGCAAAACCTGCCGGATCACCTGCGGCGCCGCCGTCGTCGCCCCGTCACACTTGCCTGCCATCACACTCCCGCCGTCTTGCCGCGGCCCGCATGCAGCCCTAACACGAATGCCTGTGCCAGAAAAACCCTTACTCCTTGGCAAATCGCCGCATTTCCGTCAGATTGTTTCCGTAACGAAATCAACGTGCGGGCGAAACCGCAGGTGTTTGAGGGTGTGATATGGGCAAGGATTATCGGATCGGCGCGCTGTGGATCGGCGGCTCGCTGAGTTATCTGGAGCAGCTTTGCCTGAAATCCTTCATTGATGCCGGCCAGCATGTCGTTCTTTACACCTATGAGGGGGTCACCAACGCCCCCGCAGGGGTCGAACTGGCGGATGCCAACGAGATCCTGCCCCAGACCGGCTTTTTGCGCCATGCCCGCACCGGCAGCCCGGCGCTGCATTCGGATCTGTTCCGCTATCACATGCTGGCCAGGCATGATGACATGATCTGGGCCGATACCGATGCCTATTGCGTCAAGCCCTTTACCACCGAGACCGGGCATTTCTACGCCTGGGAAAGCGATACGGGGTTGAATGGCGGCGTGTTGGGCCTGCCCCCCGACAGCGAGACCCTGCGCGCGCTGCTGGAGTTCACGGCGGATGAGTTTGCGATCCCGGAATGGTTTTCTCAGGCCGAGCAGGCCGCGCTGCGCGCCCGCAAGGCGGCCGGCGATCCGGTCCATGCCTCCGAGATGGTCTGGGGTGTGTGGGGGCCGGCGGCGATCACGCATTTCCTGAAAAAGACCGGCGAAGTAAAATTTGCCCTGCCGCGCGTCGCCCTCTATCCCTTTCACTACAAGGATCGCCAGATGATGCTGCGCCCCGGCGTGGATATGGCGGATTTTGTCACCGACGAGACCTTCTCGATCCATTTCTATGGGCGCCGGATGCGCGCCCGGATTCTGGCGAAAGAGGAAAACGGTATCCCCCGGCCGCGCTCGGTTGTGGGTAAGTTGTTGAAAAAACATGGGATTGACCCGACGCTGGCGCCGTTGAAACGCCCCGCGATGCCCGATGCCGACATGATCGAGGAAGGCGAGGCCGCCTGAGCCATGGCCAAGACCGCGCTTTCGCCCGATGCGGAAACCCTGGCCTTGCTGGCGGCGCTGGGCGCGCAGCCATTGACCCGCATCGCGACCGTGACCGGCGCGGGCTGCGCGGTCCTGGCGGCGCTGCATCAGCGCGACGGCGCCGAGGTGCTGCTGGTTGATCTGGGCGAGGGGGGGCGGTTTGGTCGGGCTGACTGGCCAGAGGCCTGCCGCGACCGGCTGCTGGCGCTGGGCGTTGACGCGACGGCGATCCGCCTGATCCGCCGGGCCGAGGATCTGGTGCCCGCCGATCTGGTGCTGAACCTGCAGGGCTTTGGCGACCGGCTGAAGATCCGCCATCTGGACGCGGTGATCCCCGCCCTGCTGGTGCCGCAGGGGCGGATGGTCAGCGATATCCGCAAGGGCTCGGGCGGGTGGGCTGCGCTGAAGGCGCATGGCACGGTGGAGGAGCTTTCCAAGACCCGCGGCGAGGTGGTTGTCGCCCGCACCCTGCTGACCCGCGCCACGACCCCAACCGCCCCCCCAACCGCCACCCCAGCCGCCACACCTGTGCCGCCCGCCGAAAGCGACTGGGCTGGCATCGCCCGCACCCTGATGGGGCCGGATGGCTTTTATACCGACAACGGCGCGCACAGCTTTCTGTTCGTGCCGCGCGACCCCGATACCCTGGTCGTGACCTTCGACAATCTCGACATCGCGCTGGAAAAGCGCGAGGACCGCCGACCCTGGGGCTTCAGCTTTATCGAGAAGAACGGCTGGTCGATGCTGGGGGTAATGGCAAACGGCTGGACCTGGTATCGCGACCCTTGGGTGGGCGACGAGTTTGACCGGCTGGCCGCCGAAGGCTTCTTTGCCCGCTTCAAGCGGGTGGTCTTCTATGGCGCCTCGATGGGCGGCTATGCGGCGGCGGTGTTCTCAGCCGCCTGTCCCGGGGCCGAGGTGGTGGCGATTGCGCCGCAATCGACGCTGGACAAGCAGATCGTGCCCTGGGAAACCCGCTACAAGGTGGCGTGGGACAAGGATTTCTCGGGCAAGTATGGCGATGCCGCCGAGGCCAGCCGGGCCGCTGGACGCGTGGTGCTGCTGTATGATCCCTATGAACGTCTGGATGCGGGCCATGCCGACCGGTTCACCGGCGACAATGTGCTGAAACTGCGCGCGCCGCTTTTGGGGCACCGGCTGGGCTCCAGCCTGCAACAAATGGGGATTCTGGCGCCGATCACCGTGGGCGCGCTGGCCGGCACCCTGTCGGCGCCCGAGTTCTATCGCATGATCCGCGCGCGCAAGAGCTTTGGCCGCTATCAGAAAGAGCTGTTCAAGCGGGCGCTGAAAATGGGCCGTCCGGGGCTGGCGCGGCGGCTGGGGCGTTTTGTGCTGACCCGCGGCGATCATCGCTGGATCCGCAAGGAAATGGCCAATCTCTGACCGCGTGTCAGCCCGTTGCGGTGGGTTGATATCGCATGACAGGAACCCGATCCGCTAGTTTGGGGTTAATCTTCACGGCCCCTGCCTGAAAGGAATAGGACATGTTCGAGACCTCCCGCCGTTTGACCGGCACCGTCACTGCGCTGGCGATGGTGCTGACCTCGATTCCCGTTGTGCCGGCGCAGGCGCAGACCACGGTCACCGTCAATGGCCGTCAGGTGATCTGCCTGCCCAACAACGATGCCGTCTGCCCCAAGGGCAAGACCTGTGTCGTGGCCAAGCCCACGGCCTGCGAGAATGTCGCGCGCATGAAGTTCGGTGACGCAAAGCCGGCCAAGCCCGCCAAGAAAGGCGAAGGGCAGGGCCAGGCAGGGGACAAGCCTGCCAAGCCAGCCCAGGAAAAACGCGCCAAGCCTGCGCCCAAGCCTGCCGAACCTGCACCTGTTCAGGAAAAGCGGGCGAAGCCCGCGCCCAAGCCGGATGCCACCGTCACCGACACCCCGCCCGTGCAAAAGCGCCGCACCGAGGCGCTGAGCCCGGTCGAGGTGCTGCAACAATCGCAGCGAATCATGGTGGATGGCGAGGCGGTCTGGTGTTTGCCGCGCCGCAGCCTTGAATGCCCGCCCAATACCGCGTGCGTCTATGGCACGGACCGGGGCAGCTGCGAAAAGGCCGCCCGCCAGTTCAAGTCGGCCGAAAATGCCGGTCGCCTGCCCGAGCTGGAGACTTCACCGGGCGTCACCCCGCCGCCACGCCGCGCGGTGGAAACCCTGTCCGACATTCTCGATGATCGTGCAGGTGGCAAACAGGGCCGCGACCGTCCGGCCCCGCGCCCGCTGGCGGCTGACCCCGATGCCGGTTCCGGTCGCGGTGGTCTTGTAGAGCGGCTGACCGAAGAGGACACCCGCCGCTCGTCCGAGGATTTCGACCAGCCTGTGGTCCGCGACCGCAAGAAAAAGAAGGATGGCCTCTCGGATCTGGAAAAGGTCGGCCTGCTGGTGTTGGGCGGTCTGGTGGTCGGATCGCTGCTGCGCAACGGCGACAAGGTGGTGTCGAACAGCGGCGACCGCGTGGTCGCCCAGCGTCCCGACGGCACCTATTACCTGCTGAAGGACGATGATGCCGCCCTGCGCCAGCCGGGATCGGAAGTGCGGACCGAAACCTTCGAGGACGGCTCGACCCGCACCACGGTCACGCAGGCCGATGGCACCCGGATCGTCACGATCCGCAACGCTGCCGGTCGGGTGCTGCGCCGCGACCGCATCCTGCCCGACGGGCGCGAAGTGCGGCTGCTGGATGATACCGCGCCGGCACCGGAAATCGACGTCAGCCGCCTGCCGTCGACGCAAGGTCGGGTGATCGGATCCGAGCAGGATCTGGCCGATGCGCTGGCAGCACTCGAGGCCGGGCGGGCGCGCGGTGATCTGGTGGGTGGCTTCTCGCTGGGTCAGATCCGCGACATCGACCGGGTGCGTCATCTGGCGCCGCGGATGGAGGTGGACAACATCGTCTTCGCCTCGGGCTCTTCCGCGATCCGCAGCAGCGAGGCCGAGAAACTGGACCGTCTGGGTCGGCTGATGCAGGACATGGTGGCCCAGAACCCGCGCGAAATCTTCCTGATCGAGGGGCATACCGACGCGGTGGGCGGGGCGGATTACAACCTGGCCCTGTCGGACCGCCGCGCCGAAAGCCTGGCGCTGGCCCTCAGCGAGTATTTCGACATCCCGGCCGAGAACATGGTGGTGCAGGGCTATGGCGAATCCGAGCTGCGTGTCGACACGATCATGGACGAGCCGCGCAATCGCCGGGCGGTCGTGCGGGTGATCACGCCGCTGATGCGCGAGGCTGCGGCGCAATGACCCATGGGGCCGGGGGCGGGTGTGGTGTATGCCATACCCATATCCCCCCGGCCTTACTGGTCGCGGGGGTGGGGCGTTCTCCCTGTTTCGCCCCGATCTGCGCCGGACCCCTCCCTTATCGGCGCATCATGCCGCGGAGCCTCCCCTCCGCGGCTTCTTCATTTCCATGCCGAGGTCCTGGAGATGTGGCAGCGCGCCATGAAAAAGGCCGGGCGTCTGCCCGGCCTTGTCCTGTCCTGACTGACCTGCCGCTTATTTCGGCCCGATCATCATCACCATCTGCCGGCCTTCCAGCTTGGGCATGGATTCGACCTTGCCCTTGTCGCCGACATCGGCGGCGACGCGGTTCAGCAGCTCAAGTCCCAGCTCCTGGTGGGCCATCTCGCGGCCGCGGAAGCGCAGGGTGACCTTCACCTTGTCGCCCTCTTCCAGAAACTTCAGCACCGAGCGCATCTTGACCTGATAATCATGGTCATCCGTCCCGGGGCGGAACTTGATTTCCTTGATCTCGATGATCTTCTGCTTCTTGCGGGCCTCGGCCTCGCGCTTCTGG
Source organism: uncultured Gemmobacter sp. (assembly GCA_964439015.1). Taxonomy (GTDB): domain Bacteria; phylum Pseudomonadota; class Alphaproteobacteria; order Rhodobacterales; family Rhodobacteraceae; genus Gemmobacter. Next base: position 9,815 of record CAYTMV010000037.1, on the reverse strand, counting down.
GTCTCGTACTTGAACTTGCCGAAATCCATGATCTTGCAGACCGGCGGTTCGGCATTGGGCGAAATCTCGACCAGATCAAGCCCGGCCTCTTCGGCCAGCATCATTGCGCGGGAGGGGGTGACGACGCCGATATTCTCGCCATCGGCGCCAATCAACCGGATCTCCGGGGAGCGGATGCGCTCGTTCACGCGGGGGCCGGTTTCGCGCTGGGGCGGGGCGTTGTGGGGTCTGCGGGCTATGGTGGAGGCTCCTCTGCCATTCAATTCTTTGCGCAAAATAAGGGTTTGGGGCCGCGCTTTCAACCGGATTCGGTGGGGCTGTGCGCCATCGCCCGTTTAATTCCCCCCTTGGTGCGATGCATTTGGGCTTTGCAAGTGTCGCGACAGGTGGCACACCTGCGGCAACCGAGTTGCTTGTCGCAAAAGGAGAATCCTCATGAACAAGTCTGTCATCATCGGCGCCATCATCGTGCTGCTGGCCGCTGGCGGTTGGTATCAGTTCAGCTACAAGCCCGCACAAGAGGCCGCCGCCGCGCAGGCCGAAGCCGAGGCAGCCGCCGCGAAGGCCGCTGAAGAGGCTGCCGCAGCCGCAAAGGCAGCCGAAGAAGCCGCCGCCGCCGAAGCGGCCGCTGCGGCCGAAGCCGCTGCTGCCGAGGCCGAGGCTGCTGCGCAAGGCGCAACCGAAGCCGCCACCCAGGCGGTTGATGCCGCGACCGACGCTGCAAACGCGGCAGCGGATGCCGTGACTGACGCCGCGGGCGATGCTGCCGCCGCTGCCTCGGACGCCGCCGGTGCCGCGGTTGATGCCGCTGGTGACGCCGCCGCTGCTGCCACCGAAGCCGCGGGCGATGCCGCTGCTGCGGCTTTCGATCCCGCCCAGTGGAAGTCGATGGTCGACGCCTCGGCGCTGGATGACGCCACCAAGGCTGCGCTGAACGCCGCGATCGACGGCGCCGCCGCCAACCCCTCGCTGGTTGATGCGGCCGTGGCCCAGGTCAAGTCGGCGCTGGGCATGTGATCCGGCTGGCGCGTGCCTTCGGGCGCGCGCCCTGGCCAAAAATGAAAACCCGCGGGGCTTGCGCCTCGCGGGTTTTTCTTTGGCTGTCTTGGCGGATGCGATCAGACGCCCTCGCCCACAAAGGCCTTTTCCACCACGAATTCGCGCGGCTCGGAGTTGGCGCCCTCGCGCAGGCCAAAGCCTTCCAGCACGGCCATCACGTCCTTGTTGAAGGCGAGGCTGCCACAGACCATCGCGCGGTCGCGCGACGGGTCCATCGGCTCGATCCCCAGATCGGCAAAGACCTTGCCCGAGGTCAGGTTGTCGGTGATCCGGCCGCGATGGTGAAAATCTTCGCGGGTGGTGGTGGGGTAATAGAGCAGCTTGCCCTCGACCATCTCGCCGATCAGCGGATCGTCCTTCAGGCTTTCGACCAGTTGCCGCCCATATTCCAGCTCGGCCACGGTGCGGCAGGTGTGCATCATGATGACGCGGTCGAATTTCTCATAGGTTTCCGGGTCGCGCATCAGGCTGGCAAAGGGGGCGATGCCGGTGCCGGTGGCCAGGAACCAGACATTCTTGCCCGGCAGCAGCGCGTCATGGACCAGCGTGCCCACCGGTTTGGGGCGCAGGATGATCTCGTCGCCCGGCTGGATATGCTGCAACTTCGAGGTCAGCGGCCCGTCCGGCACCTTGATCGAATAGAATTCCAGCTCTTCGTCCCAGGACGGCGAGGCGATCGAATAGGCGCGCAGCAAGGGTTTGCCGCGCTCGTCCAGGAGGCCGATCATCACGAACTCGCCCGAGCGGAAGCGCAGCGATTGCGGCCGCGTGACGCGGAACGAGAACAGGCTGTCCGTCCAGTGCCGCACCGAAAGCACGGTCTGGGCATCGGGCAGATGGGGCTTCGCGGGCTTTTCGGTCACGGGCTTGTCGGTCACGGCGCTCAACTCGGTCATGTCAATCCTGCTCGTTGAATACGAGTTTAAGGGGGGCAGGGGAAGGCGGAAGTCAGGCCTTCAGCCGCGACTGATAGTCATGGGCCCGCCAATTGGCCCGCGCCTGCCATTGCGGCCAGGGCTGGCGCTCGGCGATGGCCTCGGGGATTTCGGCGGCGTCGATGCCGCAGCGGCGCAGCATGGCATACTGGTCGGCGATCACCGGCCCCAGCGCGCGCAACTCTCCCGCATAGCCCGCTTCGCGCAGGCGGCGGGCCAGCGTGAAGGCCCGCCCGTCGCTGAAGGCCGGAAAGGCCAGCCGGATCAGCGTCAGTTGGGGCAGATGCGGGGCCAGCCGCGACAGGATCTGCGCCGGATCATCCGTCGCGGTCAGATCCACGGCGGTGGCCCCGGGCTCCAGTGCGTCAAGGCCGGGGTTCTGGCTGTCTGCCACAGGGGCAAAGCCGCTATCGGTGACGATCACGCTCATGCCGCGCTCTCCTCGGTTGTGGGCGCGGGGCGAACCGCCTTGCCGTCGATGAAATGGATGCCGCATTCGGTCTTGGCGCTGCCCCGCCAGCGGCCGGCGCGCGGGTCCTCGCCCGGCTTGACCGGGCTGGTGCAGGGCGCGCAACCGATGGAGGGATAGCCCCTGGCCACCAGCGGATGCCGGGGCAGGCGGTTGTTGATGATGTATTCCTCAAGATCCTCGCGGCCCCAATGGGCCAGCGGATTGACCTTGATACGGGTGTCGCCCTCGGCCTCGAAAAACTCGACCGTCTCGCGGGTGCTGCCCTGATAGCGTTTGCGGCCGGTGATCCAGCCATCGAAATCCTTCAGCGCGCGCTCCAGCGGCTCGACCTTGCGCAGCGCGCAGCAGGCATCGGTGCTGAACTGGTGCAGCGTGCCGTCGGGATCGTCAAAATTCACCCGCGCCGGATGGGCGCGGATCGTGCGGATGTCGCAAAGCGCCAGCTTTTTGGCCAGCTCGCGCTGATATTCCAGGGTTTCGGCAAACAGCATCCGCGTGTCGATGAACACCACCGGCGTCTCCGGCGCGATCACCGAGACCAGATGCAGCAGCACCACCGATTCCGCCCCAAAGGACGACACCAGCGCCACCTTGCCCAGATCGGGGTCGGACAGCGCATGTTCCAGCACCGCGGTTGCCCCGTGGTGGCGATAGCGTCCGTTCAGCGTGGCGACCCGTTCGGCAATGGTGCCGCGGGCGTCAGTCGCAGAGTCACGCGGCATTCCTTGCGCCTTCCCCGTCATAGAGCGCGGCCTTGAAGGGTTGCGCCCCCAGCCGCCGGAATGCGGCGATGAACGACTCTTCCGGCCCCGTGCGCAATGCGAGATAAGCGCGCAGGATGCGCTCGACCGCCGGGACAACCTTATCATAGGCAAAACCGGGGCCGGTCTTGTCGCCAATGGCGGCGTTTTCCGACCCGTCGCCGCCCAGCGTGATCTGGTAATTCTCGACGCCCGCGCGATCCAGCCCGAGGATGCCGATATGGCCCACATGGTGATGGCCGCAGGCATTGATGCAGCCCGAGATCTTGATCTTCACCGGGCCGATCTCGTGTTCCAGATCCAGTTCCTTGAAGCGGGTGGCGATCTCTTGCGCCACCGGTATCGAACGCGCGGTGGCCAGCGCGCAGTAATCCATGCCGGGGCAGGCGATGATGTCCGACACCAGGCCCACATTGGCCGTGGCCAGCCCGGCCGCGCGCAGGCCTGCATACAGCGCCGGCAGGTCGGATTTGTGGACATGGGGCAGGATGATGTTCTGCTCATGGCTGACGCGCAGGGCGTCATGGCCGAAGCGTTCGGCCAGATCGGCCATCGCGTCCATCTGCTCGGCCGTGGCATCGCCGGGGGTCGCGCCATGGGCCTTCAGGCTGATGGTGACGATGGCGTATTGGTCGTTGCGATGGCGGGCGAGGTTGGTATCCGCCCAGGAGCGGAACAGCGGGTCGGCGTTGCGGGCCGCCTCATAGGCGTCAATGGGCGCGGTGCGGAAGGCAGGGGGCGCGAAGGCCGCCTTGATTTCGGCCAGCAGCGCCTGATCGGCCCCGCCAAAAGCGGGTCGCAGCTCGGCAAAGCGGGCCTCGATCAGACGGGTGATTTCGTCGCGGCCGGTCTCGTGCAGGGTGATCTTGATCCGTGCCTTGTATTTGTTGTCGCGCCGCCCGAACGAGTTGTAGACCGACAGGATCGCCTCGACATAAGGCAGCAGGTCGGCCACGGGCAGGAAGTCGCGCACCACCATGCCGACCATCGGCGTGCGCCCGAGGCCACCGCCCACCAGCACCTGAAAGCCAACCTCGCCTGCCGCGTTGCGGACGATGCGCAGGCCGATGTCATGGGCGGCCGTCACCGCCCGGTCATGGGTGGCGCCGGTGATGGCGATCTTGAACTTGCGCGGCAGGAACTGGAATTCCGGGTGGTCGGTGGACCACTGGCGCAGCAATTCGGCATAGGGGCGGGGGTCTTCGACCTCATCCGCGGCGGCGCCGGCGAAATGGTCGGCGGTCACGTTGCGCACGCAATTGCCCGAGGTCTGGATGGCGTGCATCTCGACATCGGCCAGCGCCGACATGATCTGCGGCACATCGGGCAGTTGCGGCCAGTTGAACTGGATGTTCTGCCGGGTGGTGAAGTGACCATAGCCCTTGTCCCAGCTGCGGGCGATGTGGGCCAGCTGGCGCATCTGGCGGCTGTTCAGCGTGCCATAGGGGATCGCTACGCGCAGCATATAGGCATGAAGTTGCAGATACAGCCCGTTCATCAGCCGCAGCGGGCGGAACTCGTCCTCGGTCAGGCTGCCCTCGATCCGGCGCGCGATCTGATCGCCGAACTGCTGCACGCGGGCGCGTACGAAAGCCTCGTCAAAGTCGTTGTAGCTGTACATCTGGCATGTCCGGGGCAGGATGGAGGGGCAGGATGGCGGGGATGGGCGATCAGGTCAGGCGATCTGCTTGCCATGGGCATAGTTGGACGGGCCGCGGGTGCGGAACACCTCGCGGAAATGCACGGGCTCGGGGCCCTGTGCGCCCATGCGGGCCTCGGCCAGATAGGCGCCCACCACCGCCTGCGTCTGACGCTGGGCCTGCAGCAGGCGCAGTTGCGCCACCGCCTCGTCTTCGATCAGCTCGGCCTCGTGGTGCAGGCGCGTCCAGCGATCATCGGCGGTCTGATAGACCACGTCGCCTTCCAGAAGGGCATTGGCGGTGACGACGGAAGGGGCAAAACGGGGCATGGTATCCTCATGCGTTGGATGGGGGGAATATAGGACATTTTCCCGGTTTCATGCCATGCCCTCTGGACGAAAAGGAGAATTGTTCCGATACTGCGCCGGATTGGAACAGGGTTCGCGAAACCCGAAGGGGGATGGAATGGCTGCCCGTCTGGACGAGATCGACCGGAAGATCCTTGCCGAGCTGCAACAGGATGCCGAACTGTCGCTGGACGAGATCGCCCGCCGGGTCGGCTCCAGCAAGACCCCGGTCTGGAATCGCATCCGCCGGATGAAGGAGGATGGCGTGATCACCCGCCAGACCGTGATCCTTGATCCCGAGGCGCTGGGATATGAGGCCTGTTTCTTCGTGCTGATCCGCACCAGCGAGCATGAGGCCGACTGGCAGCGCAAGTTTCTGGAGGCGCTGCGCTCGCGGCCCGAGGTGCTGGAGGCGCACCGGCTGGCGGGCGATATCGACTATATCCTGAAGGTGCGGGTGAAGAATGCCCGCGCCTACGATCAGTTTTATCAGTCGCTGATCGGTCAGGTGAAGATCCACAACGTCACGGCGCTGCTGTCGATGGAGGAGATCAAGTCCACCACCGCCCTGCCGGTCTAGGGACGTCGGGCCGGGCAGGGGGCTGCCGCCCCCTGACCCCCGCGGGTATTTGGCTCATGATGAAGGACGGGCGTGGGCGAGGATTGCGCGGCCAGCACCCCCAGGGCCACCAGCGCGGCGCCGGCAGCCTGCGCCCAGATCCACGGAGCGCCCAGGGCCGCCATCATGGCCATGACGTAGAAGGTGGCGGCGTTCATGTGGAACGAGGCCAGGCCCACGCCGAGATGTGGCACCGAGGCGATCCAGAACAATTGGCAGATGGACATGCCAAACACGGCGAAGAGGGTCAGGGCGCCCAGATCGCCCCAGTCGAAGGCGGAAATCGGTGGTGGGACGATGCCGAAGGGCAGGGCGATGACCGCGGCCATCGTGGCCCCGACCGCGCCGCCCGCGACCGTGACGGCGGTGCGTGCCAGGGCGCCGTTTTCCGGCATGGCGGTCACAGTCATCCGTGACCCGATCAGGAAAGCCAGCACCGAGATCAGGATCATCAGCGCGCCGAGCGGCAGGTTCTGCGCCTCTTGCGCGGAGGAGCCGATCAGGGCCGTGAGGCCGCCCGCAATCGACAAGCCCACCCCCAGCAACAGGCCAGGGGTGACGCGCCGGCCGTCAAAGATCACCTCCAGCGCCATGCCCCAGACGGGCATGGTCGCCGAGATCACCGCCGCCGTGACCGGATCCGTCAGGCCCTGCCCTATAACCAACGAAGTGGCCGCAAGACCGACCCCGCCGAACCCGACCAGAAGGCCCGGAACCCATGAGACCCGAACCAGGGTTCGCGGTCCCTCGATCACGGCCCAGGCCAGAATCAGCGCCAGCGCGGCCAGGGTCAGCCGCGCAGCGGTCAGCGTCAGGGCCGGAACGCGGTCGATCAGCACCTCGGCGGCTGGAAGGCCAACGGCCCAGGCCAGCATCGAGGTCATGCAGAGAAGGTGTGCGGAGACTTTTGACATGATTCAGCGTCACGCGGCCGACAGCGCGGCAATGATGGCACCGAAATCGGCGGCCTTCAGGCTGGCGCCGCCCACCAGCGCACCATCGACATGGGGCAGGGCAAAGATCGTCTCGGCATTGTCGGGCTTGACCGAACCGCCATAGAGCAGCCGTATCCCGCCGCCGTCTGCCCCGAACCTGCGGCTCAGCCGGTCGCGCAGGAAGGCGTGAACCTCGGCGATTTCGGCGGGAGTCGGGGTGCGGCCGGTGCCGATCGCCCAGACCGGCTCATAGGCGATGACGCAGGTCCGGGCGCTTGCGGCATCGGGGATCGAGGCCCCGATCTGGTCGCCCACCACCGCCAGCGTCGTGCCCGCGTCGCGCTGCGCCCCGGTCTCGCCCACACAGATCACCGCCACCAGACCTGCAGCCAGCGCCGCCTCGGCCTTGGCGCGCACCTGTGCGTCGGTCTCGCCGTGATCGCTGCGCCGCTCTGAATGGCCGAGGATTACATGGCTCGCGCCCGCGTCGCGCAGCATTTCGGCAGAAATGTCACCGGTATGGGCGCCGCAGGGCGCCGCGTGACAATCCTGTCCGCCCAGGCGCAGCGCCGAGCCGCGGGCTAGATCGGCCATCCGCGAAAGCAGGGTTGCGGGCGGGCAGAGCAAGACCTCACAACCGGGGGCCGGATGCGTAACGAGATGGGCGTCAATCAGCGTCTGAACCTCGGCCAGGCTTGCGCCGGTGCCGTTCATCTTCCAGTTGCCGGCGGCAAGTTTGCGCATCGTCCCCTCCCTCGCGGTTTGCGGCGTTATGCCAGCAACTGCAGGGCGGGGGAAGGGCGCGTGATCGGCCGTGATCGGCCCGGTCACCCAGCCCGAATTACGCGGCGGGGGACTTATGCTGCGGGGGGATCGCGGAACTTGATCGATTCGCCGCAGCCGCAGCTTTCGACCACATTGGGATTGTTGAAGCGAAAGCCCGTTTCCAGCGCATCGCTCTGAAAGTCGATCTCGGTGCCGATCAGGAACATCTGCGCCATCGGCGCGATCAGCACCCGCGCGCCGTCCTGCTCGACCACCTCATCGTGGGGGGCGGGCTGGTCGGCCACCTCAAGCGTGTATTCCATGCCGGCGCAGCCGCCCTTCTTGACGCCCAGCCTGAGGCCCGCCGCCTGGCGGCTGTCCATCAACCGGCGCACCTGCGCGACGGCGGCGGGGGTCAGGGTGACGGCCTGTTTGCCGGGAAGTCCGAACATCGCTGAAATCCTTTATCTGCGACAAAGGTATTGTCGCCGCCTGCCGGTTTCAAGGAGTCACATGAAGCCCAGTTCCAGCCGCGCCTCATCCGACATCATCTCCATCCCCCAGGGCGGATCGAAGGTCATCGCCACCTGGACGTCGCGCACCCCGGGCATGGCCTCGACGGCATTGGCGACCCAGCCCGGCATCTCGCCGGCCACGGGGCAGCCCGGCGCCGTCAGGGTCATGACGATATTGACCGAGGCGTCTTCGCTGATCTCGATGGTGTAGATCAGGCCCAGGTCGAAGATGTTGACCGGGATTTCCGGGTCAAACACGGTGCGGCAGGCCTCGACCACGCTTTCATACAGCGGGTGGTCGGTGGTCGAGGGGCGGATCAGCGGCGCCCCTTCCAGCGGGGTCTGGCTGTTTGCGGTCAAGTCTTGCATCTCGCGGCCTTTCGCATATTCCGACCGTTTATATAGGGAAACAGCCGCCAAGGTCCAGTGGCGCGGATGGCGGAATGCGCGCCGCGCCTACAGCAGCCAGCGGTCCAGCCGGCTGCGGCGAATGCCCCAGGTCAGCGCCACCGATCCGATGACAGCGATCACCCAGACCGGGGCCGAGCCATAACCCCACTGCTTGATCTCGGTATGACGCAAGAGCAGCGACACGAAGATCACGTGCAGGAAATAGATCCCAGAGGAATAGGCGCCCATCGCCCCCGCCTCGAACCGCGGCGGCCATTGCAGGGCCGCGATCGCCAGCAGGGGGGCGGCAAGGATCAGGCTGGCCATCAGGTCATGGCTTTGCGGCCGAACGGAGATCGCGGCCAGCGTCCAGCTTTCGACCAGCACCAGCAGCAGGGCCGCGCCGCAGGCCCATAGCACGGTCTGGCGCGGCCAGCGCGCGGCCAGCCCCTCGCGCCGGATGACCACGCCCAGCAGCAGGAAAGGCAAACCCATCACCACCGCGTTGCGCAGCGGCGGCAGCGGATCGGTGAAGATCACCGGCCACGGTTTCCACAGCCCCGCCGACATCACCGCCAGCAGCACCAGCGCCGCGGCAAACAGCCCGCCCGCCAGCCGCAGCAGCCCCGCGCTGGACCAATCGCGCAGCAGGACCGCGGCCGAGGCAGCCATTGCCAGCGCCGACAGATACCACAGATGCCAATAGCCAAAGATCGCCATGCGGATGGTCGGCCACAGGTCCAGTGATGCCCAGAGCGGCCATGCCACCGGCAGGTAGATCAGCATCCAGATCACATAAAGTTGCAGCGCCCGGCGTACATAGCCCCAGCCGCGCCCGGCCGTGATCGCACCTTGCAGGAAATAGCCGTTGAAGATCAGAAACACCGGCACGGCCAGTCGATACAGCCCTTCGCCCGTGGCCAGTTGCACCGGGCGTCCCAGAATGACGAAGGGGTTGGCATGGATGCCAACCACCATCAGCGCCAGAACCAGTTTCAGGAAATCGACGCCCGGCATCCGTGCCGGGCTTGCACTCTTGGCCATCGAAGGTGACTTTCAGCGCCGGTCTGGCTCAGAACGGGATCTCGTCGTCGAAATCCGACCGCCCGCCGCCCGCGGGTGCGCCGCCGCCGCTGCCCCCGCCAAAACCGCCGCCCGAGGACCGGCCGCCGCTGCTGCCATAGTTGCCGCCGCCGCCGCCATACCCGCCCTCGTAATCGCCGCCACGGTCGTCATAGCCGCCACCGGCACCGCCGCCGCCGCCGCCCTCGCCCCGGCCGCCCAGCAGGGTCAGCTCGCCACGATAGGGACGCAGCACGATTTCGGTGGTATAGCGGTCCTGGCCGGACTGGTCCTGCCATTTGCGGGTTTCCAGCT
>CAYTMV010000036.1:0-22212 GCA_964439015.1 uncultured Gemmobacter sp. | reverse complement strand
TGGTCCAGCCCGGCAAAGGCCCCGCGGATGGTGGCCGAGTTCAGCGGCGTCCGCTCGCCGCCCAGATAGGGCAGAAACAGCGTCCGGCCCGGCGCTTGCAGCGACCCCAGATCGGCGGTCAACGCCGCGACCTCCTGTCCCAGCAGCCGGGCATACCAGTTCAGCGCATCGGTGGCGGCAAGGATGACACCCATCTGATGCCAGGTGCCGGGCAGCGCATGGCAGAAGGTATGCACCGCGCTGGCCGGATCGGCGTGATAGCCGTCATTGGCGGCAAACAGCACACCCGACGTGCCGAGGCTGACAAACGCATCCCCCGCGCGCACCACGCCGACGCCCACGCCGGATGCCGCATTGTCCCCGCCACCGCCCGCCACGATCACACCCTTGGGCAAGCCCCAGCGCGCGGCCAGCGTCTCGCGCAGGACGCCGGAAACCGCCGAGCCCTCGACCAAGCGTGGCATCTGCGCCCGACCTAGGCCGGTGGCCGCCAGCAGATCATCCGACCAGTCCCGCGCGCCGGTATCCAGCCAACTGGTGCCGGCAGCGTCCGACATCTCGGCCACATGCTCGCCGGTCAGCCACAGGCGCAGATAGTCCTTGGGCAGCAGCACCTTGGCCACACGATCCCACAGCGCGGGTTCATGCGCCCGCACCCAATCCAGCTTGGGCGCGGTAAAGCCGGGGAACACGATATTGCCGATGATGGCACGAAAGCGCGGGTCGGCATCCAGCCGCGCGGCCTCGGCATGGGCGCGGGTGTCGTTCCACAGGATGCAGGGGCGCAAGACCTCATCCGCTGCATCCAGCAGTGTCGCCCCATGCATCTGCCCCGAAAGCCCAATGCCGCGCACCGCCCCCAACCCATGCGCCGCCAGCCGGTCCAGCACCGCCTCGGCCGCGGCGATCCAGTCGGCGGGGGCTTGCTCGCTCCAGCCATCCTGCGGGCGGGTGACCAGCAGCGGCGCAGTGGCCTCGGCCAGCACCCGCTGCCCGTCGTCGATCAGGACCCCCTTCAACCCCGACGTGCCAAGGTCCAGCCCGATATACATCAGTAAGCCTGCGCCGGTTTCTTGCCCATGATGATCATGCCGAGGATGTCGTCATCCGTGACCTCGCCCACGTTCACGGTGCCGACCTTCTGGCCGTTCTTCATCACCACCGCCCGGTCGCACAGATCCATGACCGCGTGGATGTCATGCTCGATCAGAAAAATGCCCAGACCCTGCTTCTTCAACTCCTGAATCAGCTCGGCCACCATTTGCGTCTCATGCGGGCCCAGCGCGGCTGTCGGCTCGTCCATGATCAGGATCCTGGCATTGAAATAGACCGCCCGCGCGATGGCCACCGACTGCCGCTGCCCGCCCGACAGCGCCGAAACCGGCACGTTGAACTTGCGGAAGTTGGGGTTCAGCCGGCCCATGATCTTGCGGGTCTCGGCCTCCATCTGCGCGTCGTCCAGCATCCCGCCGGCGGTGACGATCTCGCGCCCCAGAAACAGGTTCGAGGCCGCGTCGAGGTTATCGGCCAGCGCCAGCGTCTGATAGATCGTCTCGATGTTATGGGCGCGGGCATCGCGAGGGCTGCGAATTTCGGCCTTGGTGCCGTTGATGAATATCTCGCCCGCGTCCATCTGATAGGCCCCTGAGAGGCACTTGATCAGCGTCGATTTTCCGGCGCCGTTATGGCCCAACAGCCCCACGACCTCGCCAGCGTAGAGGTCGATCGAGACGCGATCCACCGCCTTGATGCCGCCAAAGGCGATCGAGATATCGCACATCTCGACCAGCGGCGTGCCGGTATTGGGGTTCTTGCTCATGACGCCCTCACTTCGTGCGGCTGCGGTAAAGTTTGTCGACATAAACGGCCAGCACCAGCACCACGCCGACAACGATATCCTGCATGGCGGCGTCAAAGCCGATCAGCACCATCCCGGTCTTGAGGCTTTGCATCACCAGCGCGCCGATGATTGCGCCGTAGATCGTGCCTACGCCCCCGGCCAGCGACGTGCCGCCGATCACCGCCGCGGCGATCACATAAAGCTCATCCAGCTGCCCCAGCGAGTTGGTGGCCGAGTTTAACCGCGCTGAGGCCACAGCCGCCGACAAGCCGGTCAGCAGCCCCATCAGCGCGAAGATCTTGACCGTGACCCAACGGGTGTTGATGCCCGCCAGTTCTGCAGCCTCGGGGTTGCCGCCGATGGCAAAGACATAGCGGCCAAAGCGGGTCCGGGTCATCAGCACGGTCATGGCGATGCCGACCATCAACAGGATCACCACCGGATAGGCGATGCCGTGGCTGATGAACAAGCCTCCTTCGGGCACCTCGATACCGTTCGCGGCGGCGTATTGGTTAACGATCCCCTTAGGCCAGGGATAGGCATTGACCAGCAGCACCGTGCCGATCACCAGCCCACAACCCGCCAGCGCCAGAAACCCCTCGGCCCAGACCGGGCGCTGCGGAAAGCCAAACCGCTCGCGGCTTTTGCGGCCTGCGCCGATCATCCACAAAATTCCGACACAGGCCAAAAGGCCCAGCGCCCAGGACCCAACCGCGCCCATCGACCCGTAGGGTCCGCCGCCCATCAGTGCAAAGGTGCTGTCCACGGGTGAAATCGTCTCGCCCCGCGCCACGACAAAGGCCGCGCCGCGCCAGACCAGCAAACCACCCAGCGTCACGATGAAGGCCGGGATGCCGCGATAGGCCACCAGCCAGCCATGAAACGCGCCGATCGCCGTGCCCAGCACCAGCCCCACGATCACGGTGATGACCCAGATCAGCGGATGGCCCAGCCCCAGCAGGTTCGGCAGGATCCAGACCTGCGTCACGCCCATGATCATGCCGCAGAACCCCAGAACCGACCCCACCGAAAGGTCGATGTGCCGCGTCACGATCACCAGCACCATCCCACAGGCCATGATGCCGATCGAGGCGGTCTGCACCGTCAGGTTCCACAGGTTGCGCGGGGTCAGAAAGGCGCCGTTGCCGTTGACCAGCGCACCATAGAGGTGAAAACCCACCCAGATCAGAACCAACGCTCCGATCATCCCCAACAGCCGGGTGTCGATCTCGGTCGCCTTAAGAAAGCGGGTCAGCACGTTGCCTTGCGGCGCGGCATTGGCGGAGGACTGGGATTCAATACTCATCGGCAGGTCCGTGACAAGCAGCAGGGTGCGCCCTGCGCAACAGCGCCCGTGGCGCAGGAAAAAGTGGCGAGCCCACGCCCGCCCCTGAAGGGAGGCCCGCGCCCCGTATCACCGGCGCGGGCCGTTCACGCCGGACTTACTGGCAGCCGACAACGCCTGCAATGGCGCCCTCGCAGGCCTGTTCTTTCGAAATATGGCCAGCCTCGATCACCACGTTCAGATTGTCCTTGGTGATCGGCGTGGGGGTCAGGAACATGGCGCTCATCTCGATGCCCTTTTCACCGCCCGACCATTTCTCGGCCCCTTCGATGGCGTCCATCGCGGTGCCACCGGCCAAGGCAACCGCGATGTCGGCCGCAGCCTTGCCCAGCTGGCGGCTGTCCTTCCAGACCGACACGGTCTGCGTGCCGCGCGCCACCCGGTTCAGCGCCGCCAGATCGCCGTCCTGGCCACCGACCGGCACATTCAGCCCCTGCGCCTGCAGTGCGGCAATGACACCACCGGCCATGCCGTCATTCTCGGCCAGAACCGCATCGACCTCGTTGTTGGCGGCCGTCAGGATCTGCTCCATGTTGGCCTGCGCGCCCTCGGGCTTCCAGCCGTCGGTATAGCTTTCGCCGACGATCTTGATAGTGCCGGCCTTGACCTTTTCGCCGATCACTTCTTCCATGCCCTCGCGCAGGAAATCGGCATTGGGGTCGCCCGGATCGCCCTTGATGATCGCGAAATTGCCTTCCGGCACAAGGGCTGTGACATGCTCGGCGATGATCCGGCCCACACCCTTGTTGTCGAAGGTCAGATAGAAGGCGCGCGGATCTTCGATCAGGCGGTCATAGCCCACCACCGGGATCCCCTCGGCGGCGGCCTTGTCCACTGCGGGACCGATGGCATCCTTGTCCATCGCCAGAATGATCAGCGCATCCACGCCCTGCGCGATCAGCGCCTCGACATCGGTCAACTGCTTGGCGGCCGACGCCTGCGCGTCTGCAGAAACATAGGTGTTGCCGCCTGCCTCCAGCGCGGCCTTGATCGCAGCCTCGTCGGTCTTCCAGCGTTCTTCCTGAAAGTTCGACCAGCTCACGCCGACGGTCAGGCCTTCGGCCAGCGCGGCCGACGAAAAGCCGGCCGTCGCGATGACGGCGGCGAGAATGGCATTGCGCATGTCTATCCTCCCTGTGGATTCGGCTTGCGGAGCCGGCTCGACGGATTCGTCGTTGCGGCGAAGACTCTGCCATAATATTTTTAGTTGTCAAAATAAAAATACCGCGCAATGGTTGATCGAGTGGCCATCACCTGCAAATTTCGCTGCAAAGCAGCAAAACTGCGAACAGCCACCCGCCATATCCTGCTCCTTTACTTCGGGAGGCTAACTAATATGCGGCGATTGCCCAAGACGGCCAGCCCCGATGCGACCCAAGGCGTAGGCCCGCTCATCCCGCCCCTGTCCGAAACCACCCGCCCCCTGCGACAGCAGGTGTTCGAGCGGGTGCGCGCCGCGGGGCTGATTGCGAGGGTCCAGGTCGCCAAGGAATTGGGCGTCTCGCCCGCCTCTGTCACCACCCTCACGCAAGAACTGATCGAGGCCGGACTGATCGAGGAGGTCGCCGCCCCGCGCGAGGGCGATCAGGGGCGCGGCCGTCCTGCCGTGGCGCTGGGCGTGCGGGCCGATGCCCATCGCGTGCTGGGCATGAAGCTGTCCGACCGCGAGCATACAGCGGTAATCGTCGATTTTGCCGGGCGGCTGATCGCGGATGACGTGATCCCCCGCCGCCCCGGCGCCCTGACCCTGACCGAACTGCTGGATGCCATGGACACGCTGGTGCAGCGGGTCTGCGCCAAGGCGGGGCTTGCCCCACAGGATCTGACCGCCGTTGGCCTCGGCGTTCCCGGCTTTGTCGACAGCCACAGCGGCGTGGTGCATTGGTCCTCGGTCTTGCTGGATCGCGGCGTGGCGCTGGGTCAGGCGGCCAGCGCCCGGATCGGCCTGCCGGTCCATGTCGACAATGACGCCAATCTGGTGACGCTGGCCGAACTTTGGTTCGGCGCTGGGCGCCGCCTGTCCGATTTTGCGGTGGTCACGATCGAGCATGGTGTCGGCATGGGCGTGGTCATCAACCACCGCATCTATCGCGGCGCGCGGGGCGTGGGGATGGAGCTGGGCCATACCAAGGTGCAGCTTGATGGCGCCCTGTGCCGCTGCGGACAGCGCGGCTGTCTGGAGGCCTATATCGCCGACTACGCCCTGGCGCGCGAGGCCACCACGGCGCTGAACTGGACTTACAAGGAAGGCCAGTCGATCAATGTGCTGCTGGAAAGTCTGTATGACCATGCAAAGGCCGGAAACAGCGCCGCGCGGTCGATCTTCCGGCGTGCGGGCCGTTATCTGGCGGTCGGCCTGTCCAACGTCGTCAACCTGTTCGACCCCGAGCTGATCATCCTGTCCGGCGACCGGATGCGCTATGATTATCTTTATGCCAACGAGACCTTGGCCGAAATGGAGGCGCTGGCGATCGAGACCGGCCGACCGAAACCACCGATCGAAATTCAGGCCTGGGGCGATCTGCTCTGGGCGCATGGGGCGGCGGCACTGGCCCTCAGCCAGGTGACCGAGGGACTGCTTGGCCCCGCGCGCGAGATGGCTGCGCAATGAAGCGGTTGGCGCTGCTGCTTCTGGCGCAACCGGCATTGGCTGACCCGGCCTTTGTCGATCGCGCGGGCGCCCTGCCCGTGCCGCAAGTTTATGATGGTGGGTGGGAATATTTCGTGGGCGGCGGCGTGGCGATCCTGGACTGCAACGGCGATGCCCGGCCGGACCTGTTCGCCGCGGGCGGCACCAATCCCGCACAACTGTTCATCAATCAATCGGACCCTGGTGGCGACATAGCCTTTGCCACGGGCGATCTGCTCCCGCTGACGGCCGTCACCGGCGCCTGGCCACTGGACGTGGATTCGGACGGGTATCTGGATCTGATGGTGCTGCGCCGGGGGCCAAACCTGATCCTCAAGGGCGGCCCCGACTGCGCCTTTGCCGATGCCACCGCCGATTTTGGCCTTGACCCTGGCAACCGTTGGTCGACCGCCTTTGCCGCCACATGGGAGGCCGGCGCCGCGCTTCCAACGCTGGCCATCGGCAATTATGTCGACCAGACCAACCCCGACGGCCCGTTTGAGGCGTGTGACGCCAATGAGTTGCACCGCCCTGACGGCATCCGCTACCGCCCGCCACAGCTGATCCGACCCGGATTCTGCGCGCTGTCCATGCTGATCTCGGATTGGAAGCGGGACGGGACGCGGGACCTGCGCGTCTCGAATGACCGACAATATTACGTCCGCGCCGGGCGCGAGCAGATGTTCACCCTCCCGGACCTGCGCGAATATACCGAGGCTGATGGCTGGCCGACGCTGCGGTTATGGGGCATGGGCATCGCCAGTCGCGACATCACCGGCGACGGCCTGCCCGAGGTAATGCTGACCTCGATGGGGGATCAGCTTCTGATGCTGAACCGCGGCAAGGGGGTGATGGAGCCCGCACCATGGTCGATCGGCACCTATGCCAGCACCCCCCATATCAGCGACGACGGTCGTCCAGCGACCGGCTGGCATGCCGAATTTGGCGATATCGACAATGACGGGCGCGCCGATCTTTTCATCGCCAAGGGCAATGTGCAGCAGATGATGTCCAACGCCATTCATGACCCCAACAACCTGCTGATGCAGCAGCTGGACGGCACCTTTGTCGAAAAAGCCGCCACGGCGGGCATCGCCACGATGGAACGCTCGCGCGGCGCAGGGCTGGCCGATCTGAACAGCGACGGGCGGCTGGATCTGGTGGTGATGAACCGCGGTGCACCGATGGAGGTCTGGCAGAACGTCACATCAAACACAGGTCATTGGCTGGCACTGACACCGCGACAGGCGGGTATCAACGGTTTTGCCGTGGGCGCCTGGGTTGAGGTGCGCTTGAGCGCAGGGGTTCAGACCATCGAGGTCACGGTCGGCGGCGGACATGGCGGCGGGCAGGCCGGGCCTCTGCATTTCGGCCTCGGCGCGCAGGATAGGGCAGAGGTCCGGGTGGTCTGGCCCGATGGCAAGTCATCCGGCTGGATGACGGTGCAAGCAGATCAGGCCCTGACGCTGTGGCGCGAGGGCGACGCCCTGCGGGCCAAGTGATCAGCGATCCACCGGCAGGCCTGAGGGCACCGCCTCGGGGATGCCCAGCCGCCCGGAAATGGCCACCGGGTCTTCCAGCGTTTTCAGAAAGGCGATCAAAGCCGCCCGATCCTGCGCAGTCAGAATGACCGGCGGCACCTTGACCGCCGCAGCGATCGCCGCACGCTCGTCTGCATTCTCCAACACCGCAAAATCGGGCTTGGTGCCGGGCAGGTCCGGCAGCACCGCCTGCGCCGGATCATAGGCCGCCAGCCCTGCCACCGGGTCGGCGTGATAGGCGAGAAAGGCTTCCAGATCGCGATGGGCGCCCGCATGCCCATAGGGCGCCGTCAACGTGACGTTGCGCAAGGATGGCGTGCGAAAGGCATAGGCATCCGCAGGATCGTTCGTCACCCGCATCCGGCCGATATCACGCGAATGCCGCTCAAACCGTTCCGCCTTGCCGGGGCCGATCTGCGGCTCTGCCATCGCATGAAACTTTTGATCTGTCAGAAACTTGCCAGAATGGCAGGTGCTGCACCCGACCGTGCCGTAGAACAGCGCGGCACCTGCTGCGGCCTCGCCTTCCAACACCGTCTCGCCACGCAGCACGGCATCGAAGGGCGCAGAATCCGAACGCCACTCAAACGCCACGAAAGCGGCGATGGCGTTGGAAATATCGGTGAAGGCCAGAGGGCGGGCGCGGCCGATGCCTTGGTCCAGGGCAGCAAAGGCTTCCGCGTAATCCGGGATCGCCGCCACCCGCTGCGCGATCCGGTCCCATGCCCCGCCCGGCCCGGTGATCAACCCCTGCCGCACCGCAACGGAAATCTCGTTTTCTTCGTAATGACCTGCCATTTCATCGTTGGACAGCACCGGAAACATGTTCTGCGCCGACAGCAGCGAGGTGAAGCCCACCACCATCTGATCCTCCAGCGGGGTGCGGAAGCCAGAGGGGCGCGTGGGGTCAACCTCGGCCCGGCCATCATGGAACAGCGCGGTGAACTCATGCGCGGCCAGATTGAACAACGCGGGCGAGTTGCGGGGGATGCGCTGCTCGGGCAGGTTTTCCGGCACCACGCGCCGGTCATCTCCCAGCCCCCGCGCCCCGTCGCCCAAGCCCAGAGACAGCCCGTCCGAGGTGCCAAAGCGGGGATGATGGCATGTGCCGCAGGACACCTCGCGCGAGCCCGACAGGATCGGATCCCAGAACAGCAACCGGCCCAGCCGCACCTCGTCCATGTTCAGCGGCGGAAAATCGGCATCCGTGACAGGATCGGGCAGCGGCAAGGTCTGGGCCGCAGTGGACAGCGGCCAGGCAATCAGCAATGGAAACAAGATGTTGCGTGTCATGGCGCCCTCCACCGCCTATGCTAGCTCTGACATGCCCGTGAACAAAGACAAAAATCGCCGGTTGAAGCACCGGGCGGATTGTCGCGGTTGAGCGGTGCTGCGATACTGGCAAGGCTGGGCTGAGGGGGGATGGCGGATGAGTGGACGTGTCAGGCAGATGGCCCGGATCATTGCGGCGGGCGTTTTGGCGCTGACCGCAAACACCGCTGGCGCCGAGGCCGAGGTCGAGATCCGCTTTGACGTAATCGGCCCCAAGGCCGAGGACCGCGATTTTGTCCGCGCCCTGCGCGCAGCCTCGCCGGTCATCACCACCCGCGCCGAGGGCACGCTGGAGACGGACGAACTGCTGGCCGCCGCCCGCAGCGAATATGCCGCCCTGATCGCAGCCCTCTATGCCCGCGGTCATTATGGCCCGGTGGTGCATGTGCTGGTGGACGGGCGCGAGGCGGCCTCGATCGCGCCGCTGGATGCTCCGGCCCAGATCGACACCCTGCAGGTGACGGTGGACCCCGGCCCCCGCTTTCGCTTTTCGCAGACCGAAGTCGCGCCGCTGACCCGCCAGACCGAGCTGCCCGAAGGGTTTCGTCCCGGCGCGCCGGCCGAAAGCGGGCAGGTGACGGCGGCGGTTCAGGCGGGGATCGCCGGCTGGCGGGACGAGGGTCACGCCAAGGCAGATGTCGCCAGCCGCAGCTTCACGGCCGATCACCGCGCCAAGACCCTCGCCGCCCGCGTGGCGCTTAATCCAGGGCCGCGGCTGCGCTTTGGGCCGTTGACCGTCGTGGGGCACGAACGGATGCGCGAGGGTCGCATCCACAAGATCGCCGGCCTGCCGGAAGGCGAGGTGTTCAGTCCCGACGATCTGGAACGCAGCGCCGAGCGCCTGCGCCGCACCGGGGTCTTCCGCTCGGTGGCGCTGACGGAAAGCGAGACGATCCAGCCCCCTGACCTGCTGCCAATCACCGCCACGCTGGTCGAGGAAAAACCCCGCCGCTATTCCTTCGGGGCAGAGATCGCCAGTTTCGAAGGGCTGAATCTGACCGGCAGCTGGTTGCACCGCAACCTGCTGGGCGGGGCCGAGCGGCTGGAACTGACCGGCAAGGTGAACAACATCGGCACGCAAACCGGCGGCACCGACTATATCCTCGGGGTGACGCTGGACCGGCCGGCCACCTTCACGCCCGATACGACAGCTGGCGTGAAGGCATCCGTCGCCCGCCTGAACGAAGAGGATTACACGGCCGACATGGCAACCTTCGGCCTGAACCTCAGCCATTGGTTCAACGAGCGGCTGACCGGCACCTTGGGTATCGCTTACGATTACACCGACGGGCGCGATGATGCCGGCGCCTTCACCTATCGCCAGCTTTCGTTGCCGGTGGGTGCGGTCTGGGACAGCCGCAATGACAAGCTGGATGCGACCGAAGGGCTTTACCTTCAGGGCGAGGTCAAGCCGTTTCAAGGTTTTGGCACCACGGGCTCGGGAGTCAGGATGGTTCTGGACGCCCGCGCCTACCGCACCTACGGCGAGGCGCGCCCGGTGACGCTGGCGCTGCGCGGTCAGGTGGGCTCGGTCATGGGGACGAGCCTGCTGGCGACCCCGCGCGGCGACCTGTTCTATTCGGGCGGTGGCGGCACGGTGCGCGGTCAGCCCTATCAGTCGCTGGGCGTGCCGATCCGCCGCGGCGTGACCGATTTCCAGATCGGCGGACAGGCGTTTCTGGCAGCCTCGGCAGAAATCCGTGTGAAAGCCACCTCGACCATCGGCGTTGTGGGCTTTGCCGATATCGGGCGGGTCGATCCGCAGGACTTTTTCGACGGTGGCGACTGGCACGCCGGCGCGGGTCTGGGCCTGCGCTATCACACGGGCTTTGGCCCCATCCGGCTGGATGTGGCAGCACCGGTCGGCGGGAATACCGGCGATGGTGTGCAATTCTACATCGGTATCGGGCAGGCCTTCTGATGAAACATATCCTGATCTGCGCCCTGACCCTGCTGCCGCTGCCCGTTCTGGCGCAAGAGGATGACAAGGGCTGGCTGACCAACTGGCTTGAGGAAAACCTGTCCGGCGCCGGGCGGCAGGTGGTGATCGACGGGTTTCAGGGCGCCCTCAGCAGCCAGGCCCGGATCGAACGCCTGACCATTGCCGACGATCAAGGCATCTGGCTGGCGCTGTCGGACGTCAAGCTGGACTGGAACCGCGCCGCCCTGCTGCAAGGCCGGGTCGAGGTGGCGCATCTGACCGCCGCGGAAATCGTGCTGGAGCGGTTGCCACAAGCCGAAGAGACCGGCGGGCTGCCCACCCCCGAGGCAGCGCCTTTCCGCCTGCCCGATCTGCCCGTCTCGATCAACATCGGCGATCTGGGCGCGGCGCGGATCGTGCTGGGCGAGACAGTGCTGGGCCAGCCGGTGATCGGCACCGCGCAGGCCAGCCTGCGCCTTTCGGGCGGCAGCGCAACGGCCCAACTGCAACTGGAGCGCCTCGATGACGGCCCGGACGGCAAGGTTGCGCTGGAAGCGGGTTTTACCAATATGGACCGCATCCTGCGGCTGAACCTGACCGCCGAGGAAGCGGCGGGCGGCATCGTTGCCACCCTGGCCGGACTGCCCGGCGCGCCGGCCGTTGCCCTGACCGTCAAGGGCGAAGGCCCGCTGGAGGATTTTACGGCCGATCTGACCTTGGCCAGCGACGGCACGCCGCGCCTGACCGGCAATGTGGCGGTGCGTGCGACCGAAGGCGGCGGCACCGGCTTTTCCGCCGATCTGGGCGGCGATCTGGCACCCCTGTTCCTGCCCCAATATGCTGCGTTCTTCGGCAATGACATTCAGCTGAAAGCTCTGGGCAGCCGCGACGCGCTGGGGGCCCTGCGGCTGGACGACCTCAGCCTCGACACCCGTGCGCTGTCGGTTGCGGGCAAGCTGCAACTGGCTGCGGACGGCTTGCCGCAAGCCTTTGATCTGGCGCTGAGTCTTGGCCTGGATGGCCAGCCGGTGCTGTTGCCGCTGACCGGGCCGGAGACACGGGTCCTGGGTGGCGATCTGGCGTTGAAATTCGACGCAGCCCAGGGCGACAGATGGAACCTGACCGGCGATCTGCGCGGTCTGTCGCGCGAAGGCTTCGATCTGGCGCAAGTGGCACTTGAGGGGCAAGGCAGCATCCGCCGGCAGCAAGGCGGCGCAAGCCGGGCCGCGGTCGATGGCAGCCTGCGCTTTGCCGCGCAGGGCATCTTGCCCGCCGATCCGGCCTTGGCGCAAGCCCTTGGTCCTGCCCTGGCGGGAAGCGCGGATTTCCAATGGCACGATCAGGCAGATGCCCTGTCCCTGCCGCGGCTGGAAGTTTCGGGCGACGGGATCGCGCTGGAAGGCTCGGCCGAGGTGCAAGGCCTGTCCACCGGCCTTACCATCACCACCGATCTATCCGCCCGCATCGCCGATCTCAGCCGCGCAAGCGGACTTGCCGGGCGTCAGCTGGGCGGCGCGGTCACCGCGCGGATCAATGGCAGTGCCGCGGCACTGTCGGGGCAGTTTGACCTGAATGGCGATCTGACAGGCACCGGCCTGCGCATGGGCATCCCCGAGGCCGACCGGCTGCTGTCCGGTGCCTCGGCCATCGCCTTCTCGGTGCGGCGGGATGAAACCGGGACCAACTTGCGCCTTCTGGACGTCAAGGCCGCAAGCCTCAGCGCCAGCGCCAAGGGTAAACTCTCCAGCCGTGGCAGCGATATCACCGCAGATCTGGCCTTTTCCGATCTCTCTGCGCTGGGGCCGCGCTATCGCGGCGGTCTGACGGGCCAGGCAAGTTTCTCAGGCACACCCGAAAACGGCCGCGTCACCTTGCAGGGCACCGGCCGCAATCTGGGCATCGGCCAGCCAGAGACCGACCGGGTGCTGGCCGGCACATCTGCCCTTGAGGTGGCCTTGCGGCTGGATGGCAATGCGATCCGCATCGAACGCGCCACCATTACCAACCCGCAACTCTCAGCCGAAACCGCGGGCGCGGTGGTGAACGGTGCCGCCGATCTGCAACTGGCGGCGCGGCTGGCGAACATGGCCCTTGTCGTTCCCGAATTTCCGGGCCCGCTGACGGTCGAGGGGCGCTTGCGTCAGCAGGCTGGCGGCTATGGTCTTGACGTTTCGATGCGCGGGCCGGGCGGGATTGACCTGACGGCGGCGGGTCGGTTGTCGGGCGATCTGGCCCGCGCCGAAGGTCTTCAGATCCGCGGAACGTCGCAAGCCGCGTTGGCCAATGCCTTCATCAGTCCGCGACGCGTGGCGGGCGGTTTGCGGTTTGACCTGACGTTGAACGGCCCTCTGGCCGTCCAAAGCCTGTCTGGTAACGTGGCCTTGTCCGATGGCCGATTTGCCGCGACCGAGCTGCCCTTCACGCTGGAAGACATCGGCGCCAATGCGCGCCTGTCGGGCGGGAGGGCCAGCATCGACGGGCGCGCCAACCTTTCCTCGGGCGGGGCGGTGGCGGTGACGGGCAGCCTCGGTCTTTCCGCGCCGTTTGACGCTGATCTGCGGGCCGATCTGGGCAACCTGACCATCCGCGATGCACGCCTGTTCGAAGCGCGACTGAATGGTGGGCTGACCGTGAACGGCCCGCTGACCGGCGGCGCAGTGATCGGCGGGCGGATAAACATTCTGGAGGCGAATTTGCGGGTGCCCTCAACCGGCCTGGGAGGGGCGGATGTGCTGGAGCCGCTGGCCCATGTTGGCGACAGCGCCGAAGTGCGGGCCACCCGGCAGCGTGCCAATGCCGATGGAGCGGGCAGCACCCCGTCGGGCGCAAGCGCGCGGCCTTTCCGGCTGGACGTGCAGATTGATGCGCCCAACCGTCTGTTCCTGCGCGGCCGGGGCCTCGACGCAGAAATTGGGGGCAGTTTCCGCGTTGGCGGAACCACGACCAACCTCCAACCCTCAGGAGCCTTGCAGCTGATTCGGGGCCGCTTGGACATCCTGGGCAAACGCCTGACCCTGACTCAGGCAGACCTGACGATGGAGGGCGATCTGATGCCGGACCTGGATATCCTGGCCTCGACCCGGACCGACACGGTGACTGCGTCCGTGCGGATTGCCGGCCCGGCCAACCAGCCCCAGGTCACTTTCGAGTCCAGCCCCCAACTGCCGCAGGAAGAGGTGCTGGCACAGCTTCTGTTCGGTCGTGATCTGACACAGCTGTCGGCGTTTCAGGCGGCGCAACTGGCCTCGGCCGTCGCAACGCTGGCAGGTCGCGGCGGCGAGGGGATCATTTCCAAGCTGCGCAAGGGCGTGGGTCTCGACGATCTGGACGTGGAGACCGGCGAGAGCGGCGGCACCTCGGTCACGGCGGGCAAATACCTGTCCCGCAACCTTTATACTGAGGTGACCGTGGGCGATGATGGGACATCGGAGATAGACCTGAACCTCGATCTGACCGACAGCATCACCCTGCGCGGGTCGACCGGGTCAGACGGTCAGACCGGCTTGGGGATCTTTTTCGAGAAGGATTACTGAGGGCGCTCAGCTGCGCCCCAGTTCTGCATCCACCGCCGCGCCCAGCAGCAGCGCATAAGAGGACAGATACAGCCAGATCAACAGCACGGCGACGGCCCCGATGGAGCCGTAGATCTGGTTGTAGCTGTTGAAATTGGCCAGATAAATCACGAACCCCCGTGAAACCAGGGCCCAAAGCGTCAGCGCCACCGCAAGGCCCGGCGTCAACAGCCGCACCCGGTGCCCCTTGGGCCAGTTGGGCCCATAGCGATAGGCAAGACCAACGCCCAGCGTGACCAAGCCCAGCGCCAGCATGGTATTGGCGCCCTCGAGCACCACGGTTTCGGTGGTGCCAAGTGGCACATGTTTCAAGACGATCGGCACAACGACCGCAGCCAGCAGCGCCGCCAATGCCAGCGTCACCAACGCCAGCGTCAGCACCAGCGCCACCACCAGATGCCGCAGCCCATGCCGCTCGGGCCAGTGATGGACACCATTGATGCCGGAAATCAACGCCGCCACGCCCGAGCGCACCGACCACAGCGCCAATGCCGTGGACAAAACGCTGGCCCAGCCCAGCGCGCTGCGGCCCGCCGACAGAAGCGATTCAACCTGTGTGGACAGAAGATCATAGGCCTGTTCAGGCAGCACATCCGCCCAAAGCTGCAATTCCTGCTGGATCACGACCGGATCGGCGGCATAGCCCCAGATCGTCACGATCGCCGCCAAGCCGGGAAACACCGCCAAAAAGCCGAAAAACGCCACCGCAGCGGCCGACATGCCCAGATTGGCGCGGCTGGTCCGCTCAGACAGCCGCAACAGAAAAACGGCCGGACGCCGCAGAAATCTGGGAACCAGTTTTATCATCCGAAAAAAGAAAAGGGTCCGCACGAGGCGGACCCGATCCTTTGCGCCAAGCGCCTCGCCCGAAGGCGAAAAGCTTAGTGGCTGCCCGAGGACGACGAAGCCAGAGCGGCAACGGCGGCCAGGCCGACCAGCGGCAGGACGATGCCCGGAGCCGACGACGACGGGCCGGCAACGGCAACGACGGGCTCTTCAGCGACAACAACCGGGCCACCAGCGAAGGCAGCGGTCGAAGCCAGCGAGGCGACCAGGGCGATAGCAGCGAACTTTTTCATTTGTCTCTCCGTGACTTGGATAATCAGATTGGGTTTTCGATAGCATAGGGTCGCGGTTGAAGGAAGAACTATCTGACCCTCAGTCTATAACTCTCGAAAGCGTCGCAGGTTCCCAGCTGATCACCAGCAACTGCTTGGATTTCCTCAGGAAATTGCCACCCTCCAACCAGTATTCATTGGTGAATCCACCATGTTTTCCGGTGCAATGCTCAAGCACATGACGGGTCGAGTGTTGCCGGTCAACAACAGTGATGGATTCGGACCCGGCTACGGACAATTCGCACACAAAATCAAACTGCTGCACGGCATCGCTGCCATCCAGCCAGGTCATGCGTCGCGTGACTGTACCCGTGCCTTGTGCGATCCGCGCCAGCGAGGGTCCTTCCGAACGCATCAGGTCCGGGCCGAAACCGCGGGTTGCAACCATGATTCCGTCGCGGAACGAAACCGATTGATCCGAGGCAGAAGCCCAGGTCTCAACTCCGTTGGCATTCGAGATTGGCACCACATAGGCGGTCAGCCCTGTCTGCGGCACCTTTATCTCGATCATCGGGGTCTTGTAGGCGTTCAACTCGGCCCGCGTGATCGGTTTGGCCTCGCCGGCCTTGCGGCCCGAAAGGACGGCGCTTGCCGCGGCCTTGACCATCTGCCCGCCGGATGCGGGATCTTTCTCGGAGCTGCAGCCGGCCAAGGCCAGCGCCGCACACAGGATTGCGGCGGTCGCCCGCAAGGGGTGGTTGGTCATTTCCAGAATCTCCCCCACTGCGAATCAATGCCGTTTTCATCGTAATCGCGCAGCGTTTCATACAGGCGCCCATCGACCTCAAGCCGCTGACCGCCATCGCGCCCGAACGGACGGATGGTCGCCACCGCCGACTTCCGGCTTGGCGCGCCGGTGGCCCAGGCAAACGGGATTTCCAGCCGGATACCCTTGTCGAAGGATCCGGCGCCGAAGTCGTCGGCCGAGACATCGGTCTTGGTGGCAAAGGCGCCCACGCGCCAGCCATTGGCAAACTCGCGGTTGAGCGACAGCGTCGCGCCCACATCGCCGGCCAGATACTTGCCCACATCGACCTGAACATGCAGGCCGTTCTCGAAGGCGTAATAGCCCGAAACATGACCGGTCAGCACCTTGTAGCTGTCCGGCCCGGTCTCGGTTCCGGCACCATCGGTCTGATACAGGCGCTGCGGCAGGTCAAAGCCCAGATCCTGCTCGGGGCTGCGCTGCGCGACATAGTTCAACTCTGCCCCCACAGCCCAGCGGCGGTTGACGGGCTTGTAGAGAACCTCGGTCGAAATCCCGCCGAACATCCGCTCCAGATAACCCAGCGAAACACGGCCATAAACCTCGGGCGCCAGATTGGTGTTCCAATGGAACGCCAGCTGCTCGATCGCGGGGTCGCCATCCGCGTCGTAGTAATAGTTGCCAGACCGGACCGGCTGCAGCGCCCGCTCTGGCATGGGCGGCCGGTCGTCCAGATTGCCGACCAGTTTCTTGGTGACACTGCCGCGCAGGCTCAGCCCCGGCGCCAGCTCATAGGTACCCGCAGCCCGCAACCCGAGGTCGACTTTGAACGGGTCCAACTGGTCGAACAGGCGGATGCGGGTATAGGGGCTGACCGACCAGGACAGTCGCGGATAGAGATCCGGGTTCATCACCGATCCGGGCATCGCTGCGCCAGCCGGGCTGATCGCGGTGCGGGCCCGCATTTGCGCCTCGCCATCCGGCGCATGTTCCAGCCGCTCCACGTCCGAGCGGCGGATCGTGACCTTGGAGGCGCGGATGCCGTTTTCCACGGGCACGATCTCGAACACTTCGATGGAGGCCGGCATCGTGTTGGACATCGCCCGCGCCGGGCGACCGATCGCCTGCGCCTCGGCGTCATAGCGATCATTGCGGATGCGGACCTGTGCGGTGGTGCCATCATAGCCCAGCGCCTCGACACGGATGCCGTCACCTTCCAGCCGCTTGTTGAGGTTGGCAATCAGCAGCGGCGCGGCATCGGGCTGGGTCACCCATTCGGACGACCAGGCGTCCGGATCGGCGGCGCGCGACGGGCGCGGCTTGACCGGATCGGGGGCACCATCGGTGATCCCGCCCATCGGCCGCTGCTTGGGGTTCATGGTGATATGGGCGGCAAGACCGAACTCGCTGCCATACATGTAATAACCGCCGACGCGCAGGCCGCTCATCACCTTGTATTCGGCACCGAAGTTGAACGGACTCTTGCGGTCAAAAGTCTTGCGGGTGCCGGCCTCAAGATCATAGATGTCCGACGAATATTCGGCCTTCAGCGTCCAGCGATCGGTCGGGCTGTATTCGATGCCGGCAAAGGGCGCCATCGGCCCCTTGAACCAATTGCCAAACTCCACCTCGGCGCTGTCTTCGGTGTTGATCGGCGTGCGGTCACCGAAGGGCGAGCCGATATCCTGATAGGATCCCAGACGCCCCCAACCCAGACCGGCCGTCACCTTCACCTGCTGGCCAATGCTCTTGGTGGCTACGATATATTCGCCCGAGAGGATGCCGGTGCCCACAAGATCCTGCAGGCCAATCGCCAAGGCCGGCGTATACTGACCCTCGTCAAGGATCTGATAGCGCAGGTCGAAACTGCGGTCGTAATATGTCCCCCAGATCGAAGGCACAGCCTTGTCGAAATCGCGGATGCCCAGAAACCGGAAGCTGCCGGAAATCCGCGGCGTCAACTGGAAGCTCAGCGTCGTGCGGCTGATCGGACCGAAATGGGCCGTCGAGGTGTTCAGGATCCCGTCCGGCTGAGACTCTGCCGAAGGCATGTCGATCAGACCGGTCGCGCCATACATATTGAGGCTTGGTCCATCCTGCGCCCCAAGGGGCGTGGCTGCAATCGCAACCAATCCCGTGCTGGCCAGCATCCATCCCCGCGCCAGAGAACGTCTTGACTGCATTATCATCGCCTCTTCACCCAGTCGCGGCAGTGTAGGGCATGGCCTCTGCGGCAACAATCCATTTCCAGTTTCGCGTCGACCGCAGCGCAGGTTATTGCGCAGCAATCTCGTGCGCAGGGCAATACCCTTCGACCGTGGCACGGATCAACTCGATCGCCGCCGCGGCATCGCCGACCGCCACGGCAGAGCGGAGGTGCCGCAGGGCGCCCGCCATCTCCAGTTCGGTCAGACTGGCCTCTTGCGCACGCAGGATCTTGGGATGGGGCGTGGTCAACAGCCCTTCGCCGATCAGCAGTTCTTCGTGCAGTTTCTCGCCGGGGCGCAGGCCGGTCACCACGATGTCTATGTCGCCATCCGGGTTGCCCGCGTCACGCACGGTATAGCCCGCCGCATGGATCAGCTGCACAGCCAGATCGCGGATGCGCACCGGCTGACCCATGTCCAGCACGAACACATCCCCACCGCGCGCCTTCGCCGGATCCGAAAAAGACCCCGCCAGCAGCACCAGCCGGGCCGCCTCGGTGATGGTCATGAAAAACCGGGTGACGTCGGCATGGGTCAGCGTGACCGGACCACCGCGGGCGATCTGTTCCTTGAACAGCGGAATGACCGAGCCGGACGACCCCAGCACATTGCCAAAGCGCACCATCGAAAAGATCGTGCCTTTCGACCGTTTGGCCATATCCTGCACGACCAGCTCGGCCAGCCGTTTCGAGGCGCCCATGACATTTGTCGGCCGAACCGCCTTGTCCGAGGAGATCAGGATGAACCGCTTGACCCCCAGATCATTGGCCGCATCGGCCAGGGTGCGGGTGCCAAGCACGTTGTTGGCAAGGCCGGGGATCGGGTTCATCTCGACCAGCGGCACGTGTTTGTAGGCGGCGGCGTGGAAGATGACGTGAACGCCGTGCTGACGGATCACCATCCGCGTCAGCCGCGAGTCGGTAACCGACCCCAGGACCGGCACGATCTCGACCCCACTGCCCTCGGCCAGCTCGGCCAATTCCTTGTCGATCAGGTAAAGCGCCGCCTCTGACACTTCATAAAGCACCAGCCGCGACGGCCGGCAGGACAGCAATTGGCGACACAGCTCGGACCCGACCGATCCGCCCGCGCCGGATACCATGATGGTGCGCCCGGCATAGACCTCGGCCGCATGGGGCAGGCTGTCACCCAACTGATCGCGCCCGAGAAGTTGCGCAGGGGCCACCGGCGCCAGCGTGTCGATCAACTCGTCCTCACCCACCAGCTGCGCGAATGAGGGCAGGACCTGAACGTTGAGGCCGATCTGCCGCAGCCTGCGGGTCAGCGCCCCCACCTTGGGCGCCGACAGCGACGGCATGGCCAGGATGATCCGTTGGACATCAAGACGACCGACGAGTTCGGCCAGCCCCGCCGCCGGATAGACGCGAAGCCCGGCCACGGTCATGTTGTGCAGCGCAATATTGTCGTCGACAAAGCCGACCGGCACGATCCGCTCATGCGAACGCAAGGCTGCGGCCAGTTGGGCGCCGGTCATCCCCGCACCATAGATCAGCACCCGACGTTTGGGCTGCCCGTGGCGCAACACCCACAGCAATACATGCAGCATCGCGACGCGGATCGCCACCGCCGACACAAACAGCGCCAGGCCGTAGATCACCACACCTTCCAGCGGCAGGCCGGGCGGCGTGGCCACGCCCATCGCCACCACCAGCCCGGTCATCGCAGCGGCATAGACAGCCGTCAGCTGGATCGCGGTGGATTCATAGGATTTCAGTTGCACCCGGCTGATGCCCAGCTTGTGCGAAATGACCGCCGCGACGCCGATCATCAGCGGCAGCGTCACCCAAAGCGCCACCCCGCGGAACAGCGTGCGTGAATCGCCGCCGATCACCAGAACGGCAAAGCCCAGGATCAGCACCGGCAATACCGCATCTATCAGCAAAAGCGTCAGATGCTTATGCCGACGGGTCAGCAGCCCCAAGACCTGGAACAGCGCGGCGCGTAGCGTTATCATTCTATCCCCTCGTCGGCCATCTGCCCGAACCGACGGTGTCCATTCCGCTTCTGTGTCGGCATCATGTGGGCGCTTATCCTAGCCGAGAAAGGCCATTTCAACAAGCACCGCCGCATAACGCCGCCACAACTGGGCATCAATCCGCCCGCGCCCCAAACAGCCTGCGCAACAGCACCCGTCCCGCCGTTCGGCCAAGCAACACAAGATCGAAACACAGCGACTGATGGCGCTGATAAATCAGGTCCAGCCGTGCCTTGCGCGGGATGCAGGCGCGGCAATAGACGGCATCGGTCTCTTCAATGCTGCGGCACGGGGCGAGAAGCCGCTCTTCATGTGCGTGATATTCCAGGGTCGCAAGGCCGGTAATGCCGGGGCGCGAACGCAACACCTGGGCATATATATCGGGAAACCGCTCGACATATTGCCGCAGCGGGGGCCGGGGGCCGACAAAGCTCATGTCGCCCTTCAGCACGTTCCACAATTGCGGGATCTCATCGAGGCGCGTGCGGCGCAGAAACCGGCCGGCCGGCGTGATGCGGGAAGCCTTGTCGCCCCCCGAAACGCCGCTGTCCTCGCGTGCGACCGTCATCGTGCGCAGCTTCCACAGGTGGAACGACCGGCCGGGCGCGCGCATCCTCTCGGCCACATAGAACACCGGCCTGCCCTGCGTCACCAGCAGCACCAGAACCAGCACGACAAATGGCATCGCCAGAACGGCCGCCAACAACAAGGCCAGCGTGATGTCGAAGATCCGTTTGGACAGCGTCATGCCTGCCTCATCCGCTGCAATTCCCGCCATTCGGCCACCATTGCCGTGGCATCGGCCACTGGCACCTCCATCAGCGACTCCAGCCGGGTCGTGTCCAGCACAACGCTGGGCACGACCTGCGGGTTTTCCGGCCCATAGTGCCAGGGCAGGCCAGCCGCATCCAGAAGCGCCGCCATCGTCACGCCCCCCGGTTGGGCCAGATTGAGGATCGGCGGCAAGGCCGCGCCGGCAAAAGCCAGATCGCAAAGCCGCGCCACCACCCGCGCCAGCGTCAGCGGCCCGATGTAAGACCGCGCCGGCCCGCCCGGCCGCCCCGGCACGGGATCCAGTTGCACCACCCGATCCGCCACGGCCCGCCCCAAAAGCGCATCCGCCCCGGCCACATTGCCCAGACGCAACACGGTGACATGCGGCAGCCCGGCGGCCAGCGCCTCCATCTCCAGCTTGGAATGGCCGTAGGGGTTGGCAGGATGGACCGGGCCGTCCTCGCGCAGCGGACCACCATCGCCCCGGCCATAGACCGCGGCCGATGACAACAGGAACAGATGCGCCGCCCCCTGCGCCGCGCCCAAATCCAGTGCCGCCCGAGCCAGCGCAATGTTGTCATCCAGCGCGGCCCCAGAGGTTACACCAGCAAGGTTCACGATCACACTGCCGGAAAGCGAAGGGCCCGACCACGGCCGTGCCAACATGTCCCATTCAAAATAACCGGGACGGGAACGGCGAGACTGCCAGATTGCGGCATCATCGCCCCAAGCCGCCCGCAGAATTCCGCCGATGCGACCGGCCGCCCCCGTCACAAGCACCGATTTCCGAAAAACTGCCATATGCCATCGCAAATTGAACGGTTGAACCCCATGAGCCGCCCCAGTATCTTGCCACAGCGTCCGATGTCTACCCTGCCAGGTGCCGGACGACTGGGAGTATCTGCATGGCCTACCTTTCAAGGGCGTTTCTGCTTGTCACTGCGGCACTGTTGCCGCTTTCCGCCTGTGACGCGCCCGGGGGCGCCGGTTCTGCCGGACAGATCATCTCTGAAGCCAAGGCCGAGAACGCCGATTTCACCATCGTGCCGGTCACACGCGATACGCTTGGGCAACTGGCGCAATGGCCCGCCACCGGCCGGCAACAGGTCGGAGGGTGGATCACCCGCAGCCGCGGTCCGGCCTCGCAGATCATCGCGGCGGGTGACAAGATCGACCTGTCGATCTGGGACAACGAGGAAACCTCGCTGCTGGCCCAACCGCAGCAGAAGGT
>CAYTMV010000035.1:0-23904 GCA_964439015.1 uncultured Gemmobacter sp. | reverse complement strand
AGCACGACAACGCCGATCAGCAATTTGCGTTTCAGGCTGTGTTCATAGGCGGCCATGCCTTCGGCAATGAAGGCCTCGCGCGCCGCGCTGTCGGTTTCCAGCGGATGCGCGGCGTCCCATTCCTTTTCCAGCGCCTCGCGCCGCAGCGAGCGGGAATAGATCAACAGCAACCAGTAGATCGCGGCAGAGGCCACGGCCCAGAACAGCATCAACCGCAGAAAGCCCAGCATGGTCGCCCCCCTTGCGGTCTCACACCGCTATATTGTCGATCAGCCGCACCCCATCGAGCCATGCCGCCGCCAGCATCCGCAGCGGGCGCGTCGGGTCATCGGCGGGCAGCAAGGACTGGGGGTCGCGCAACGCGATATATTCCACCCGTTCAAAGCCTGCGGCCAGCACCTGTTGGCGGGCCGCATCCAGCGCCTGTTCAGGCGCGTGACCGGCGCGGATGGACTGCGCCGCCTGCTGCATCGCGGCCAGCAGCGCCGGCGCCACCGCCCGCGCCTTGGCCGACAGCCGGGCGTTGCGCGACGACATCGCCAGACCATCCGCCTCGCGCAGCGTTTCGCACGCCACGATCTCGACCGGCAGGTTCAGGTCGGCGACCAGCCGCTGCACGACCTGCAATTGCTGCCAGTCCTTCTGGCCGAAATAGGCGCGGTCGGCGCGGGTCATGCCGAACAGCTTGGTCACGACGGTGGCCACCCCGTCGAAATGTCCGGGGCGCATCGCGCCTTCCAGCGGCTCTGCCACGCCCGCCACGGAAACGGTGGTGGAGAAACCCGGCGGATAGACCTCATCCGGCAGCGGGGCAAAGATCGCGTCAACCGGCACGCCGGCCAACAGGGCGGCGTCGGCGTCCTCGGTCCGCGGGTATTTTTCCAGATCCTGCGCGTTGTTGAACTGTTTGGGATTGACGAAGATCGTCACCACCACCCGGTCACACTCGGCGTGTGCCTGCCGCGCGAGGCTGAGATGGCCCTCATGCAGCGCGCCCATGGTCGGCACGACACCGACCCGTGCGCCGCTGGCCTTCCATTCATCGACCAGCGCCCGGATTTCGGAAACGCTGCGGCAGATGACCGGCAGGCTCACTTCTTTTTCTCCAACACATCGGCAAATCCGTGCTCGGCTGCGGGGAAACTGCGCGCGCGGACCTCTGCGGCATAGGCGGCAATCGCCTCTGAGGCGGTCTTGCCCAGCTCGGCATAGCGTTTCACGAATTTCGGGCGGAAATCGGTGAACAGGCCCAGCATGTCGTCGATCACCAGCACCTGCCCGTCGCATTGCGCACCGGCGCCGATACCGATGGTGGGGATGGACAGCGCGGCGCTGATGCGGCCCGCCAGACCCACCGGCACCTTTTCCAGCACGACCGAAAACGCCCCGGCGGCCTCAACCGCTTTGGCATCGGCCATCACCGCGGCGGCCTCTTCGTCGCGGCCGACGACCTTATAGCCGCCCAGCGTGTTCACCGCCTGCGGGGTCAGGCCGATATGCGCCATGACCGGCACGCCGCGGGCGGTCAGGAAGGCGATGGTCTCGGCCATATGCTGGCCGCCCTCGAGCTTGACCGCCGGGGCGCCGGTTTCGGCCATGATCCGGCTGGCATTGCGGAAGGCCTGCGCGGGGCTTTCCTCATAGCTGCCAAAGGGCATGTCGATCACCGGCATGGCGCGGGACAGCCCGCGCACCACCGCGCGGCCGTGCAGGATCATCATCTCCATGGTCACGCCAAGGGTCGAGGGCAGGCCGTGCAGCACCATCCCCAGACTGTCGCCCACCAGCGCCACGTCGCAATGCGGATCGACCAGCCGCGCCATCGGCGTGGTATAGGCGGTCAGCACCACCAGAGGATCGCTGCCCTTGCGGGCCTTGATGTCCGCCGGAAGAATCGGCCGCATCGGGTTGCTGGCGCTCATCCCTGATCCCCCTCTCAAGGTTGTGTCATGACATGTTTACCAGTGCCAACCTCGCGTGGCCACGGGAATTTCTGCGCTGCGGCAGCAGTATGGCCGATACGCGGCCGCTTGACCCGGCCGCAAAGCCCTGTGCCTATGCCGGAAACAAGGAGGAACCCATGACCCTGACCTACCG
The DNA here is from genome assembly GCA_964439015.1 of uncultured Gemmobacter sp. GTDB lineage: Bacteria > Pseudomonadota > Alphaproteobacteria > Rhodobacterales > Rhodobacteraceae > Gemmobacter. The sequence goes on along the minus strand of CAYTMV010000035.1, from coordinate 21,807 downwards.
TTTCGACCGCACCACCATCACCCCCGAGATCACCCGCCCCGAGACAGTGCTGGCCGGTGATCCGGTCCACACCACCTGGAGCATGGAGGAAGACGGCAACCTCTTTGCCGGCATGTGGCAATCGACCCCCGGCAAATGGGAAACCAACTATGCCGAGTGGGAATATGTGCATATCCACGCCGGCCATTCGGTGCTGACTGATACAGATGGCGTCGAAACGCATCTGCGTGCGGGCGACAGCTGGCTGATCCGCAAGGGTTTCAAGGGCACTTGGGAGGTGCTGGAAACCACGCTGAAGGATTATGTGATTCTCGCCTGAGCGATCCAGGTCGAACGACATTGACCTTGCAGGGGTGGTTGATCACTGTGCATCCGATCCATCTTTTCGGGGAGCCTTGATGAAAAGCGTTCTGACCCTTGCGGTGCTGGTTGCCACCGCCCTGCCTGCCACCGTCCTGCCTGCCTTCGGGCAGGCCAGCGGCGGCGACCCTGCGGCCGTTGCGATCACCGGCGAAGACCCGGCGCTGATCCAGCGGCTGATGCAGGATCTGGGCTACCGCGCCGATCTGGCAACCGATGAGGGTGGCGATCCGCTGATCCGTTCGGCGGCGGGTGGCGTCAACTTCGAGGTCTATTACTATGACTGCGAGGGTGGAAAAACCTGCAACGCGATCCAGTTCGTTGCCGGTTTTGACATGGCCAACGGCACCACCCTTGAGGTGTTGAACGACTGGAACCGCGCAAAGCGATATGGGCGGGCTTATCTGGATGATGAACGTGACCCCTATCTCGAGATGGACATGAACCTTTGGGGCGGTGGCATCTCGCCTGCGACCTTCAAGGACAATCTCGAGATCTGGGAAAGCCTGCTTGGCGATTTCCAGCAACATATCGACTGGTAGGCAAAGCGCGGCTGAAAAAGAGAAGGGCCGGCACGGGGGATACCCGGCCGGCCCTTTGCATGGCCCTGGCCTCAGCTGGCTGGGGCAGGGTCTGTCGCGGATTGCGCCCCGGAGGCTGCCACGGCCGCAGCTTCGGCCTCGGCCGCCGCGAGGGCGGCGCGCTGGGCTTCGATCTGGGCGGCCAGCACGGGGTCATAGCGCATGGCGCGCCCGTCCAGATCCTCCATGATCTCGCCCTCAAGCCGCAGGCTTTCTTCCTTGGTGCGGACCTTGACGCGGGTGCCGTAGGGCACGCGCTCATAGAGATCCATGATGTCCTGGTTGAACAACCGGATGCAGCCAGCTGAGGTTGCGCGCCCGATCGAGCCGATATCCGAGGTGCCATGGATGCGGTAATAGGTATCCTTGCCGCCCCGATAGAGATAAAGCGCCCGCGCCCCCAGCGGGTTGGACAGCCCGCCCGGCAGCCCGCCCGCGTATTCTGCATACATTTCGGGATAGGTGCGCACCATGTTGGCCGTTGGGGTCCAGGCCGGCCACTGTTCTTTCCGCCCCACCGTCGCCGAGCCGCGGAAGCCGAGGCCGGTGCGTCCGACCGCAATCGAATAGCGCATCGCCGTGCCGCCTTCCTCGACCAGATAGAGGCGGCGGGCATGGGTATCGACAACGATGGTGCCCGGCGCTTCTTCGCCCGCATAGGGCACCTGCCCGCGCGGATCGTTGTGGGTCAGCAGATGCGGTGGCACCTGAGGCACGGTGATGTCGCCATCCTGAACCGCCTCATACCCCGGAAGGGGGGCGGGCGGTTTTGGCGGTCCGGGCGGGGCGCAGGCGGCAAGGCCGAACAGGGCGAGGACGGGCAAGGCCCGGAGCAGCAGGCGGGGTGCGATCACGTTGGAAGCCTCTGGCAGAAGACTGGGAGTGGTACCGTTAAGCACACCGATACAAAAATGCGGTCAAGATGAATTGGTTCCCCACGGCCACAAAATGATTTTCCCTGTGCCGGTTGGTATCACCTCGCGACCATTGCCAAAACGGACCGCCGCCCGGTATTGCCCCCCGATATTGCCCCGATGTTGACCACAGGAGACCCGCGATGCAGCCCGATCAGGTCCGGCAGATGTTCACCTGCGCAGACGGTTCCTATCTGTTTGCGCGTTGGGGGCGCCCCATCGTGCCGGTGGTTTTCGGCGTCGAAGATGCGACGCTGGCCACGGTGAAGGGCGCGATCGAGGCGGTGGTGACACTGGCCGGCCACAAGATGGCCGAGACCGACCCCGAGCTGGGGGCCAATCTGATGATCTTCTTCTTTCGGGATTGGGCCGAGCTGCCGCAGGTGCCGGGGCTGGAGGGGCTGATCCCGGACCTTGGCCCGCTTTGCGCGCGGCTGGCGGCCGAGGATGCCCATACCTACCGCGCGTTCCGGTTTGATGCCGACGGGGCGATTCGGGCCTGTTTCGTGTTCTTGCGGATGGCGGGGCCGCTGGCGCAGATGCCTGCCGAGGATCTGGCTCTGGCCCAGGCGGCGCAGGCGATCTGCCTGTGGTCTGACAAGGCTTTTGCCGACACCTCACCGCTGGCCGTGGTGCAGGGCCGTGTGATCCTGCGGCCCGAGATCGCGGCGCTGATCCGTGCCGCCTATGCGCCGATGATGCCGGCTGTGGCGCAGGATCCCAGCCACGCATTGCGGCTGGCTGCGCGGATGTGATGGGCGCGACCGATCACCGCGGCGGGGCTACATCCGGCCCCAGTGGCACGACCGACAAGGACATCTTGCCCGAGCCCTGCGTAATCTCGGACGCATGGGCCAGATAGACCAGCGCATGGGCCTGTGCGTCATAAAGCCTTGTCACGCGCAGGGATTTCAGGATCAGCGACTGGCGTTCCGAAAACACCTGCTCGCCCTCAGGGTCGATGTCGCCAAGCGTGATCGGCCCGGTGGCGGTGCAGTCGATGGCGGAATAGGATGGATCTTCAAACCAGTTGCCCTGGCTGAGGCGGTCCAGAACCGAGCGTTCGAAGTAGGCCAGATGGCAGGTGACGCCCTGCACCTTCGGATCGGCGATGGCCTCGATCACGATGTCGTTGCCGACCCAGTCGACGCCGACCTGGCCGACCTCGCGCGCGGAGGCGGGGGTGGCGACCAGCGCCAAGATCAGCACAATCCGTTTCATCGCTATCTCCGCTTTTGCCATGGGGTAAAGATGGGGCCGAAGGCGGGCTTTGCCAAGCCGCAGCCGCGGGTTACAAGCCGCACAAAACCCGGAGGCATGATGGACCACCGCCTGAACCTGCGCGTCTATTACGAAGATACCGACCTTGCCGGCATCGTCTATTACGCAAATTATCTGAAGTTCATCGAGCGCGGGCGCAGCGAATGGGTGCGCAACCTCGGGATCGATCAAAAGGCGCTGAAGGCCGAGCAAGGGATTGTCTTTGCCGTCCGCCACGTCAGCGCGGATTACCTGCGTCCGGCGGTCTTTGATGACGAGTTGACGGTCGTGACGCGGCTTCATTCGGTCGGCGGGGCGCGGATAACCGTCACGCAAGAGGTGCTGCGCGGGGGCGAACGGCTGTTTGCGGCCGAGGTGGTGCTGGTCTGCCTGTCCGATGCCGGGGTCGCCGTGCGCGTGCCGGCCGAGGTTCGGGCACTGCTCGCGCCGCGGCATCATTAAGTGCTGTTTCCCGCCGGCAACATCCCCGCAAGGGCCGAATCGTGCCGATGCCGAGGATGTGTTGGCATTCCCTCTGCAATTCCTGTAGAAATGCCTTTAAGGAAGGCCGGCAAACGGTCCCGCACAAACGAGCAGGCGTAATGGAAACCGAAACCCTCGCGATGGCCCAGGAGATTGATTTCTCCATGTTGGCCCTTTTCCTCCGTGCGACGGTCACCGTGAAACTGGTGATGATCGCGCTTCTGGCGATGTCCTTCTGGTCCTGGGTGATCATCGTCCGCAAATACACGCTCTACCGCGCCGCGCGGGCAGAGGCCGCGATCTTCGACCAGGCCTTCTGGTCGGGCGAGCCGCTGGATGAGCTGTTCGAGCGGATCGGCCCGGACCCCTATGGGCAAAGCGAGCGGATCTTTTCGGCGGGCATGCTGGAATGGCGGCGCAGCCATCGCCAGGATGGCGGGCTGATCGCCGGGGCGCAATCGCGCATCGACCGGGCGATGGATGTGGCCATTGCCCGCGCCAGCGAAGAACTCAACAGCGGGTTGTCGTTCCTCGCGACCGTAGGGTCCACCGCGCCGTTCATCGGCCTGTTCGGCACCGTTTACGGCATCATGCATGCCTTCACCGAGATTGCCGCGACCAAGAACACCGATCTGGCCACCGTCGCCCCCGGCATCGCCGAGGCGCTGATGGCGACCGGCATCGGTCTTGTGGCCGCGATCCCGGCCGTGGTCGCCTATAACAAGCTGAATGCCGACAGCGAGCGGATCATCGGCGGCTATGAAAGCTTTGCCGACGAATTTGCCACGATCCTGTCGCGCCAGCTGGACGCCTGAGCCATGGGCGCGGGTGTAGCCAAGAAATCCGGCGGCGGGGGGCGGCGCGGACGGCGGCGTGGCAACGCGGCTGCCATGTCCGATATCAACATCACGCCTTTCGTGGACGTGATGCTGGTGCTTCTGATCATCTTCATGGTGGCGGCGCCGATGCTGACCGTGGGCGTGCCGATCGAGCTGCCCGAGACGGCGGCGGCCAGCCTGCCAACCGAACAGGAAGAACCGCTGGCGATCACGCTGACCGCCGACGGCAAGATCATGTTGCAGACCTCGGAAGTGGCCGAGGCCGAGTTGATCCCCAAGTTGCAGGCGATCACCGCACAGCGCACCTCGGACAAGGTGTTTCTGCGGGCCGATGGCGCGCTGCCCTATGAGCGGGTGGCCCAGGTCATGGGCGCGCTGAATGCCGGCGGCTTTCGCAACATCGGCCTTGTGACAGACAATGGCGGGCCGATGATGGGTGGCACCGGTGTGGCCCCTGCCGCGCCTGCGGATAGTGGCGGCTGAGGCCGGCGCGCATGGACCGCTCGATCATCATCTCGGGTCTCGGACATCTGGGACTGATCCTCTGGGTCATGTTCGGGGGCATGTTCACCTGGCATGAGGACAAGGAACTGCCGACGACCGAGGTCTCGCTGATCTCGGCGGCGGAGTTTGACGCGATGATGGCGGCCAGCCCTTCAGCCCCCGAAAGCGCCACCAACAGCACAGACCCGACCCCGGCCGGATCGCCGCAGGAAGAACCCGCGGCCGAACCGCCGCCCGAACCCGAACCTGCGCCCGAACCCGCCCCGGAACCAGAGCCCGCGGCCGAGCCCGAACCCGCCCCGCCGCTGCCCGAGCCAGAGCCCGACGCGCCCACCGCCGACGCGGTGCCGCCCGCGCCCGTGGTCGAGGAGGCCCCGCCGGTCGAAGCCCTGACCCAGACCATCAAGCCGCGTCCGCGCCCCGTGGACCGCGTGGCCCCGGTGCCGACCGAGGCGCCGCCCGAAGATGTGCCCGAGTCGACCGAGGTGCAGCAGGCGACGTCGGAAGAAGCACCGCCCGATGCCCCGGTCGTGCAGGAAGAACAGGACGCCGCCGCCCCCGAGGAGGCCACGACCCAGATCGTGACCGAGGCCACGGAAACGGATGAGGACAGCCCACTGGCCCCGGCCTCCAGCCTGCGGCCCAAGCCGCGCCCGCAGCGCCGGGCCGCCGCCGCGGAGACGCCAGCCGAAGCGCCCGCGCGCGAGACCCGTTCGCAGGCCACCGATGACGCAGTTGCCGAAGCCCTGGCGCAAGAGCTGGCCGGTGCCGCCGGTGGCGGCGGGGCATCCGATGCGCCGATCGGGCCGCCGATGACCGCGGGCGAAAAGGACGCGCTGCGGGTCGCGGTGCAGGACTGCTGGAACGTGGGCGCGCTGTCGACCGAGGCGATGCGCGTTACCGTCACCGTGGGCGTGCAGATGAACCAGAACGGCACGCCGGTGGCCGACACGGTGCGGATGGTCAGCTTTGCGGGCGGCTCGGACGGCGCGGCCCGGCAGGCCTATGAGGCCGCCCGCCGTGCCATCCTGCGCTGCGGTGCGCGCGGTTTCCAATTGCCGGCCGACAAATATGGCCAGTGGCAAAGCATCGAGATGACTTTCGATCCTTCCAACATGAGGATCCGTTGATGACCATCCTGACCCGAGAGAGGCCAAGGACATGACCCGATTGAAGACCCTGACCGCGGCCCTGCTTCTGGCGCTGTCGCCCTTGGCGGCATTGGCCCAGGACCCGCTGCGCATCACCATCACCGATGGGGTGATCGACCCGCTGGAATTTGCGGTGCCGGATTTCATCGACGAGGGTGGCGCGGGCGGCCTTGCCACCGAGATCGGCCGCGTGGTGGCGGCCGACCTGCAAGGCACCGGCCTGTTCGAGGAAATTCCGGCCGCGGCGCATATCGCCCGGATCACCAGTTTTGATGCCCCGGTCTCATATCCCGACTGGCAGGCGATCAATGCGCAGGCGCTGGTGACGGGGGCGGTATCAAAATCCGGCGGCCAGATTGTCGTCAAGTTCCGGGTCTTCGATATCTATTCCGGCCAGCCTCTGGGCGATGGTCAGCAGTTCGCGGGCCCCGAGGGCAGCTGGCGGCGCATGGCGCACAAGATCGCCGATGCTGTCTACAGCCGCATCACCGGCGAAGGCCCGTATTTCGACAGCCGCGTGGTTTTCGTGGCCGAAAGCGGCCCGAAAGAGGCGCGGATCAAGCGTCTGGCGGTGATGGATTATGATGGCGCCAATGTCAGCTATCTGACCGACGGCTCTTCGACCGTGATCGCGCCGCGCTTCTCGCCCACGGGCGACCGGATCCTGTTCACCTCCTATGCTTCGGGCGTGCCGGAAATCTATCTGATGGATGCGGCCAGCCTTCGCGTTACCGCGCTGTCGCAGCAACCGGGTGCCGTGACCTTTGCGCCGCGCTTTTCGCCCAACGGGCAGACCGTGGTGTTCTCGATGGAGCGGGGCGGCAATACCGATATCTACACGCTGGGCGGCGGCCTGCAGCAGTTGACCAACGCGCCCTCGATCGAGACCGCGCCCTCCTACAGCCCCGATGGCAGCCAGATCGTGTTCGAAAGCGACCGCTCGGGCGGCCAGCAGCTGTATATCATGGGGGCGGGCGGCGGCGAGCCGCGGCGGATCTCGGGCGGGGCAGGGCGCTATGGCACCCCGGTCTGGTCGCCGCAGGGCGATTACATCGCCTTCACCAAGCAGAATCAGGGCCGCTTCCATATTGGCGTGATGCGCACCGATGGCAGCGAAGAGCGTCTGCTGACCTCGTCCTTCCTCGATGAAGGCCCGACCTGGTCGCCCAATGGCCGGGTGATCATGTTCACCCGTCAGGATCCGGGCGGCGAGCCCTCGCTGTGGTCGGTCGATATTTCGGGGCGCAACCTGAAACGGATCACCGCCGGCACCTCGGCGTCTGACCCGGCATGGTCGCCCCTGTTGCCGTAACAAAGCTCACGGCAGCGCGGATTCCCTTCGCGTTGCCGATCTGTTAGCCTTGCTTCAAATCATTCGGAAACCGGAAGGAATATCTCATGGCCCATGCAGTGAAGGCGATTGCGCTTCTGGCGACCCTTGCCCTGGCAGCCTGCAACAATCCCGATCGTTACGGCGCCGGTGGCCCCGGTGGTGCGGGCGGTATCGGCGCGGGCGGTATCGGCTCGGCCTCGGACCCCAACAGCCCGGCCTATTTCAACCAGACCGTGGGCGACCGGGTGTTCTTTGCGGTGGACCAGTCGACCATCTCGGGCGAGGCAGCCCCCATTCTGGCCGCGCAGGCGCAATGGCTGAACAGCCACCCGGAATACACCGTCATCATCGAGGGCCATGCTGACGAGCAAGGCACCCGCGAATACAACGTCTCGCTGTCGGGCAAGCGCGCCAATGCGGCCCGCGACTATCTGATCTCGCAAGGCGTGTCGCCGAACCGCATCATCCGCACCGTGCCGTGGGGCAAGGAAAAGCCGGTGGCGGTCTGCCCGCAGGAAAGCTGCTTTGCCCAGAACCGCCGCGCGGTGACGGTGCTGCAGATGGGCGCGGGGATGTAAGATGATCCGCTCCGCGCTTGCGGCCCTGCTGATGACGGTGGCGCTGGCCGCCCCCGTCACCGCCCAGGACCGCGCCCAGACGCTTGCCGACATCAAGGCCGAGCTGGCCCAGCTTTCGGCCGAGTTCAACGCCCTGAAGGCCGAGCTGGTCACGACCGGCGCTGTGGCCTCTGGCAGCGCGGGCGGATCGGCGCTGCAACGGATGGACGCGATGGAGGCCGCGTTGTCGCGGCTGACGGCGAAGGCCGAAGAGGTCGAGTTGCGGGTGAGCAAGGTTGTTCAGGACGGCACCAACCGTCTGGGCGATCTGGAGTTCCGGCTCTGCGAAGTGACCGAGGGCTGCGATATCGGCGCGCTGGGCGACACACCGCCCTTGGGCGGCGCGGCGCCGACGGCGGCCGCGGCACCTTCGGCCCCGGCTGCGCCTGCGGCTGAATTGGCGATTGGCGAGCAGGCGGATTTCGACCGGGCGAAAGCGGCGCTGGATGCCGGCAAGGGCGCCGAAGCGGCGCGGTTGCTGGCCGATTTCTCGGCCGCCTATCCTGGCAGCCCGCTGACGCAGGAGGCGCAGGTTCTGCGCGGTGATGCGCTGGCTTCGGTGAATGAGACCGCGGATGCGGCGCGCGCCTATCTCGAGGCGTTTTCCAGTCGGCCCGATGGCGCGCTGGCCGGTCGCGCGCTGTTGCGGCTGGGCGAAAAGCTGGGGGCGCTGGGCCAGATCAACGAGGCCTGCGTGACGCTGGCCGAGGTGGGAACCCGCTTTCCCGGGTCGGCCGAGGCCAACGAGTCCGCCAGCCAGCGCACCGCCCTGTCCTGTCCGTGACGCCTGATCTGCCGCACCGGCTGGCGCAGGCGCTGGCCGGCTGCGTCGGCCCGGTCGGGGTGGCCGTGTCGGGGGGCGGTGATTCGGTCGCCTTGCTGCTGGGGTTGGCGCAGTCCCTGCCGGGGCGGGTGCGCGCGGTGACATTCGATCACCGACTGCGGGCAGAAAGTGCGCGCGAGGCGGCATGGGTCGCCCGGCTGTGCGATCGTCTGGGCGTGCCGCACACCATCCTGCACTGGGCCGAGGCGCCGCGCGGCAATCTGATGGATGCCGCCCGCCGGGCCCGCATCGCGGCGATCGCCAGCTGGGCGTCGGGGCAGGGGATTGCCGATGTCGCCTTGGGTCACACCGCCGACGATCAGGCCGAGACCTTTCTGATGAACCTGTCACGGGCAGCCGGGCTTGAGGGCCTGTGCGGCCTGCGCCCGCGGTTCGCATGCGGCGGTGTCACCTTTCACCGGCCAATGCTTGAAGTGACCCGCGCAGATCTGCGGGCATGGCTGCGGGCGCAGGGGCAGGACTGGCTGGACGATCCCAATAACGAAAACCCGCGCTTTCTGCGCGCCCGCGCCCGCAAGGCGCTGGCCGGTCTGGGGATCGGCGCAGGGACCATCGCCCAAAGCGTCGCCCATCTGGCTGCCGCGCGCGGGTTGGTGCAGGCCGAGCTGCTGCGCCTGATTGACTCCCATGTGCGCGAGGAGCTTGGAACCCTCAGCATCACCCCCGGTCTTCCGCCCGAGGGGCTGCGGTTGATCCTTTCAGCCGCGATCCGATGGATGGGTGGGGGCGATCATCCCCCGCGCGGCACGGATCTGGCGCGGCTGATGGCGCGGCTGGCGGCGGGGCAGACCTCGACCCTGGCGGGGTGCCGTTTCTGGCCGGGCGCAGAGCTGCGGATCACGCGAGAGCCGCGCGCCGTGGCCGGACCGTCTGCGCCGGGGGGCATCTGGGATCATCGCTGGCAGGTGCAGGGACCCTTTGCCCCCGGCCAGACCCTTGGCGCGTTGGGAGAAACCGGCCTCCGCCTATGCCCGGACTGGCGCGTCCATGGCGACCGCGCGGCGTTACTGGTCAGCCCCGCCGTCTGGCATGAGGGCCATCTGATCGCCGCCCCGCTGGCGCGCCCGCATCGCGATTGGCTGGCCGCAACCTGCCCGAATTTCCGAATGTTCGCCGCCGCGCATTGAACCTTCGCTGCATATCTCTATTTTAGAGACAAAGCCGGGCCTTGTCGCGCGGCAATGAGGGAGTCGCTTCGTGGGCAATGCACGCAATATCGCGTTCTGGGTCGTCCTTTTTCTGTTGATCCTCGCGCTGTTCAACCTGTTTTCTGGCGGGCAACAGACCAGCGCGTCGCGCAGCCTGTCCTATTCGGAATTCGTGGCGCGGGTTGATGCCGGCGATGTTGCAGCCGTCACGCTGGATGGGGAGCGGGTGCTGGTGCGGGCCAAGGATGGCACCCAGTATCTGACGATCAAGCCTGCCAGCGAAGAAATCACCGACCGGCTGATCGCCAACAACGTCGAGGTGCGCGTCGATCCGCAAGAGCAGTCGGGCTTCCTGTCCCTGCTGTCGCTGTGGCTGCCCTTCCTGCTGCTGATCGGGATCTGGATCTTCTTCATGAACCGCATGCAGGGCGGCGGGCGTGGCGGCGCGATGGGCTTTGGCAAATCGCGCGCGAAGCTGCTGACCGAAAAGCATGGCCGTGTGACCTTCGATGACGTGGCGGGCATCGACGAAGCCAAGGAAGAGCTGGAAGAGATCGTCGAATTCCTGCGCAACCCGCAGAAGTTCAGTCGGCTGGGCGGCAAGATTCCCAAGGGTGCGCTGCTGGTCGGCCCGCCCGGCACCGGCAAGACGCTGCTGGCCCGCGCCATTGCGGGTGAGGCGGGCGTACCGTTCTTCACCATCTCGGGCTCGGATTTTGTCGAGATGTTCGTGGGTGTGGGTGCCTCGCGCGTGCGCGACATGTTCGAGCAAGCCAAGAAAAACGCCCCCTGCATTGTCTTCATAGACGAGATCGACGCCGTGGGCCGCGCGCGCGGTGTTGGCATCGGCGGTGGCAATGACGAGCGCGAGCAGACCCTCAACCAGCTGCTGGTCGAGATGGACGGGTTTGAGGCAAACGAGGGCGTGATCATCATCGCTGCCACCAACCGCAAGGACGTGCTGGACCCGGCGCTGCTGCGCCCCGGCCGCTTTGACCGCCAGATCCACGTCCCGAACCCCGATATCAAGGGCCGCGAGAAGATCCTCAACGTCCATGCGCGCAAGGTGCCGCTGGGGCCGGATGTCGATCTGCGCACCATCGCCCGCGGCACGCCGGGTTTCTCGGGGGCTGACCTGATGAACCTGGTCAACGAGGCGGCGCTGATGGCCGCCCGTGTTGGCCGCCGGTTCGTCACCATGGACGACTTCGAAAATGCCAAGGACAAGGTGATGATGGGGGCCGAGCGCCGCTCGATGGTGCTGACGCCCGAACAGAAGGAAATGACCGCCTATCACGAGGCCGGTCACGCCATCGTCGGCATGTCCCTGCCGAAATGCGACCCGGTCTACAAGGCCACCATCATCCCGCGCGGCGGCGCGCTGGGCATGGTGATGAGCCTGCCCGAGATGGACCGCCTGAACTGGCACAAGGACCAGTGCGAGCAGCGCATCGCCATGACCATGGCCGGCAAGGCCGCCGAGATCCTGAAATACGGCGAGGAGGCTGTGTCGAACGGACCTTCGGGCGATATCCAGCAGGCCTCGGCCTTGGCGCGGGCGATGGTGCTGCGCTGGGGCATGTCTGACGTCGTTGGCAATGTCGACTACGCAGAGGCGCACGAGGGTTATCAGGGGAATGCCGGTGGCTTCTCGGTCTCGGCCGAGACCAAGCGCCTGATCGAGCAGGAAGTGAAGCGGATGATCGACGACGGCTATGAAACCGCACGTCGCATCCTGACCGAGCGGCATGACGATTGGGAGCGCCTTGCCAAGGGTCTGCTGGAATACGAGACCCTGACCGGCGACGAGATTCGCAAGGTGATTGACGGTGAAAAGCTGGGTGGCGACGATCCGCACGACCTGCCGCCTTCGGATGGCACACCGGCATCGGTTCTGGCGATCCCGAAGACCAAGGGTCGGGTGAAGCCCGAAGGCGATCCGGGGATGGAACCCAGCGCCTGATCCAAGGCAGAATGACCCAAAGCCCCGGAGCCTATGCCAGGCTCCGGGGCTTGCCTTTTGCGCCCGGACGCAGAATGCGCGCCGATTTGACGCGGTGGCCTCGCAGCGTGGTCCAACGGCGCGGCGAATGGGCGGCCGGCCTTGACCATCAGCTGCCGCGACTTGCACAAGTCACTGTTCTTGGACGTTTTCTTGCGAGCAACTGGTTTTTCATCAGGTTCAGCGAACGCAATCCCGTCACGTTCACAGCCGTCTTCATCGCTGGTGATCTTCAAGACGCGTGGTGCCAGATGGGCGCCGATATCGGTGTTTGCCGCCATTCTGGCCTTCTGCACCTTGTCGGTTTGCGACTCGTGTGGACAGAGAATCGAGCGACCCTTTCCCCCTCCGGGCTGTCCGGCGGGCGGTGTTTGCGATGACGAGGCGTTCGCGCCTCGCCGGAAGCGGCTTTGTCTACGATAGGAAACTCTCTTGCGGGTGGCGCTGATCCCAACTGGCAACACAAACGAAAAAAGTTTCCTATAGGAAACTTCGCGTGGCGGAAAAGTCTGGCTCAGGTCGGAATCGCCCCTTATCCGCGGGGGCGGGGCGTCTAATCTGCCGCCCATCTGCCACGGCCGCCTAGCGCGGCAAAGTCGAGGACTGTTCATGGCCTTCAAGACCGATATCGAGATCGCCCGCGAAGCGAAGAAAAAGCCGATCATGGAGATCGGCGCAAAGCTGGGTATTCCGGCGGAGCATCTGCTGCCTTATGGCCATGACAAGGCCAAGGTCAGCCAGGACTTCATCAAGTCGCTGGCGGGCAAGCCGGATGGCAAGCTGGTGCTGGTGACCGCGATCAACCCGACGCCTGCGGGCGAAGGCAAGACCACCACCACCGTGGGTCTGGGCGACGGTCTGAACCGCATCGGCAAGAAAGCCGTGATCTGCATCCGCGAAGCCAGCCTGGGCCCGAACTTCGGGATGAAGGGCGGCGCGGCCGGCGGCGGTATGGCGCAGGTCGTGCCGATGGAAGAGATGAACCTCCACTTCACCGGCGACTTCCACGCCATCACCAGCGCCCACAACTTGCTGTCGGCGATGATCGACAACCACATCTATTGGGGCAACACCCTGGGGATCGACGAGCGCCGTGTGGTCTGGCGCCGCGTCATGGACATGAACGACCGCGCGCTGCGCGACATCGTTGTGTCGCTGGGCGGCGTGTCGAACGGCTTCCCGCGTCAGACCGGCTTTGACATCACCGTGGCCTCGGAAGTCATGGCGATCCTGTGCCTGTCCAAGGATCTGGAAGACCTGCAGAAGCGTCTGGGCGACATCGTCGTGGCCTATACCCGCGACAAGACCCCGATCTACTGCCGCGACGTGAAGGCCGATGGCGCCATGACCGTGCTGCTGAAGGACGCGATGCAGCCCAACCTGGTGCAGACGCTGGAAAACAACCCCGCCTTTGTCCATGGCGGCCCGTTTGCCAATATTGCCCATGGCTGCAACTCGGTCATCGCCACCCAGACCGCGCTGAAACTGGGCGAATATGTCGTGACCGAAGCCGGCTTCGGCGCCGACCTCGGGGCCGAAAAGTTCTTTGACATCAAGTGCCGCAAGGCTGGCCTGAAGCCGGCGGCTGCCGTGATCGTGGCCACCGTGCGCGCCATGAAGATGAACGGCGGCGTGGCCAAGGCCGATCTGGGCGCCGAGAATGTCGATGCGGTCAAGAAGGGCTGCCCGAACCTGGGCCGTCACATCGCCAACGTGAAATCCTTCGGCGTGCCGGTGGTGGTGGCGATAAACCACTTCTATTCGGATACCGATGCCGAAGTGGCAGCGGTCAAGGCCTATGTCGCTGAACAGGGCGCCGAAGCCGTGCTGTGCAAGCACTGGGCGCAGGGCTCGGCCGGGATCGAGGATCTGGCCCATGCCGTGGTCAAGCTGGCCGAATCGGGCGCCTCGAACTTTGCGCCGCTGTATCCCGATGACATGGGGCTGTTCCAGAAGATCGAAACCATCGCCAAGCGCATCTATCACGCTGATGATGTGATCGCCGACAAGTCGATCCGCGACCAGTTGAAGGCGTGGGAAGCGGCCGGCTATGGCCATCTGCCGATCTGCATGGCCAAGACCCAGTATTCGTTCTCGACCGACCCCAACCTGCGCGGCGCGCCCACCGGCCATTCGGTCCCGGTGCGCGAAGTGCGGCTGTCGGCCGGGGCCGGCTTCATCGTGGCGATCTGCGGCGAGATCATGACCATGCCGGGCCTGCCGAAAGTCCCGAGCGCGGAAGTGATCCGCCTGAACGATCAGGGCTTCGTCGAAGGCCTGTTCTGACGAAAACTGGCCGGGCCGGGGCGCTGGTGCCCCGGCCCGGTCGGGTATTTGGGTCATGGTGAGACGGGGGCCGGGTTTTCTTTGCCGGGCCTTTGGCCTAGATGGGGCCAAACCGCGGAGGAACCCCGATGCGCAAACCGCAGGATTGCTCGACCATGGCCGAGGTGCGCGAAGGCATCGACCGGCTGGATGCCGCATTGATCGCCCTTCTGGCCGAACGCGCGGCCTTTATCGATCGCGCGGCCGAGATCAAGGAAGACATCGGCTGGCCGGCGCGGATTGACGCGCGCGTGGAACAGGTGGTGGACAATGTGCGCCGCCATGCCGCTGCCGCCGGGCTGTCGCCCGATCTGGCCGAGCGGCTGTGGCGTCAGCTGATCGATTGGTCCATCGCCCGTGAGGAACAGCGGCTTGGCCCGGATCAGGGCCACCGCACTGCCATGGAACCATGAGGCCCGGGCCTGTCAGGCGGGCCGAGGAGAGACAGATGACGGCGAAAGTGATCGACGGCAAGGCGTTTGCGGCCAAGGTCCGCGCGCAGGTGGCGGCGCATGTGGCGCGGTTGAAGGAAGAGCATGGCCTGACCCCCGGTCTGGCAGTGGTGCTGGTGGGCGAAGACCCGGCGTCGAAGGTCTATGTGTCGTCGAAGGGCAAGCAGACCGTCGAGGTCGGCATGAACTCTTACGAACACAAGCTGCCGGCCGACACGTCCGAGGCCGAGTTGCTGGCGCTGATCGCCAAGCTGAATGCCGACCCGGCCGTGCATGGCATTCTGGTGCAGCTGCCGCTGCCGGGCCATCTGAACAGCGATCTGGTGATCAACAGCATCGACCCGGCCAAGGATGTCGACGGGTTCCACATCTCGAATGTGGGCCTGCTGGGCACCGGTCAGAAAAGCATGGTGCCCTGCACGCCGCTGGGCTGTCTGATGATGCTGCGCGATCATCATGGCAGCCTGTCGGGCATGAATGCCGTGGTCGTCGGCCGCAGCAACATCGTCGGCAAGCCGATGGCGCAACTGCTGCTGGGTGACAGCTGCACCGTGACCATTGCCCACAGCCGCACCAAGGATCTGGCCGCGGTCTGCCGCAGCGCCGATATCCTCGTGGCAGCCGTGGGCCGGCCAGAGATGATCCCGGGCGACTGGGTCAAGCCCGGCGCGACCGTGATCGACGTGGGCATCAACCGCATCGAGCGGGAGGGCAAGGCCGTGCTGGTGGGCGACGTGCATTATGCCAGCGCGGCGGCAGTGGCTGGTGCCATAACCCCGGTGCCGGGTGGCGTGGGGCCGATGACCATTGCCTGCCTGCTGGCCAATACCCTGACAGCCGCCTGCCGGGCCAAGGGCCTGCCTGAGCCCGAGGGTCTGACCGCCTGAGGCTTGCGGCTGCGCTTTCCGCTGTCAGACAGCCGGGGGAAACCCCGGCTGGCGTCTCTGCAACGTCTTGGGAGATTTTCGGCGCATACCCTCCCTTGATGGTTGAAAAGGCAGTGAAATCCGGCTTATCCCTCCGTCGGGTTTAGGGATGCGGGTGATGGCCTCCTTTATTGACGAGTATTTGGCGGATTTTCGCAGCAGCTTTCCCTTTGTGATCTGGGGGGTCACCTCGGTGTTGCTGGCCGTCTCGGGGCCCTTCGGGGCATATGAGGCGGTGTGGCTGGGGGACCGGTTGGCCTTCTGGTTTTTGGCGGTCGCGCTGGGGGGGCTGGTCGGCATGGCCGTGCGCGCCTTTGTGCGGGCGGTTCTGGGCTGGCGCCAGTTTCCGGGATCGGTCATCGTCATTGCCGTCCTGAATACGCTCATCCTGACGCCCCCCGCGCATTTTCTGGCCAGCGCGCTGTCTGGCGGGAGAGTTCCACACCAGCCGAGCGTCTGGGAAGTGGCGATGTTCATTCTGTCATTCTCCACGGCAAGCGGCGTGTTGCGGCGTTGGGCAGAGGTATCTGTCGGCCCGGAGATGATGGTCGCCGATGACTTCGCTGCCGTGTCCAACCCCGAGCCACGGCTTCTCTCGCGGCTGGAAGCCGAACTGCGGGCACCTCTGGTCGCGATCTCGGTGCGCGATCATTACGTCGATGTGGTGACCCGCGCGGGCCGCCAAAGCCTGCTGATGCGGCTGACCGACGCCATCGCCGAAACCGACAGCTGCGAGGGGGCCCGCATCCATCGCTCGCACTGGGTGGCGCGAGATGCTGCCCTGGCGCTGGAGCGGACCGGCGCTGATCGCTGGTCCGTGGTGCTGGCTGATGGCAGCCGCTTGCCACTGGCCCGCGGTCAAAGACAGGCCATTGCGGATTGGGGGCTGGAGGTTCAGCGCCCGACCGAGGCCATGGGCGCCGGCAATGCCCGTGCGCCGGTCAACACCGCCAGCGCCGAGGGCTGAAACAAAACCCGCAATTCCGGCGCGGAACAGGCCAGCCCGCCGGTATAAGCGCCATAGGCCGGCAGGATCACCCGCACGGAATCGATTAGGAAACAGGGTCGCCACCGCCCCGCAAGCCGTCCCTTGGGATGAAAATGGCCACTGATTTCACCTGCCGCGCCGGGCTGGGCGATGTGGCGAAAGGTCAACGGGCCCAGCCGCGCCTCGGACAGGTGACGGCCGGGCAGCAGCAGCGGGCCGGGATCGTGATTGCCCGCGATCCAGATCCAGTCACGCCCCGCCGCCAAGCGGGTCAGGCGCAGCCGGTCGGCCTCGTCCAACTCGGTCTCGGCCTCGAGGTCGTCGAAAGTGTCGCCCAAGGCGATTACCTGCCGCGGCGCCTGCGCCTCAAGATCGGCCTCCAGCCGCGACAGCGTCTCGGCGACCTCCCACGGGGGTAGCAGGGCGCCGCCGCGCCGGGCCAGCCGCAAGGATTTGCCGAAGTGCAGGTCTGACACAACCAGCAGACGCTGCGCGGGCCAGAGCAGCGCCCCGGATGGCAGCGCCAGAAGGTCGGCGCCCAGAAGGGAAAAGGCGAAGGCGGTCATGCCCCCTGTCTGCCTTTGGACGCGCTGGCGCGCAAGGGTCAGGCCAGGCCCGCCGCCGCCAGCAGGCGTGCGGCCTCGGCCTCGGCCAGCCTTTCGCGCCCGGTGCCGTGGATTGGCACGCGGCCCGGCTCCAGAAACAACGGCGCTGACAGGGGCGAAAGCCGCGTCAGGCGAATGAGGTCGATCCGGCCTGCCACCCGGTCCAGCAAACCCTCGATCCGTCCAAAATCGACCAGCCCGCGCATTGCCTCGTCGCGCGTGGCGCGTAACAGCAGGTGATCCGGGTCGTATTTGCGCAGCGTGTCATACAGGATGTCGGACGAGAACGTGGCCTGCCGCCCGGTCTTGCGCCGGCCCTGATGCGTGCGCTCGATCAGGCCGGCGATGATTGCCACCGATCGGAAGGTGCGCTTCATCACCGCATTGCCGGCAAGCCACCCCTCCAGCCCTTCGCGCAGAGCCACACGGTCGAACAGGGGGGCCGCATCCAGAACCGGCTCCAGTCCCCAGATCAGGGTCGCGGCATCGGTGGCGACAAAGCCCAGGGGGGCTTGCCCGGTTTCTTCCAGGCGCTTGGTCAGCAAAAGGCCCAGCGTCTGCTGCGCGTTGCGGCCGGCAAAGCCGTGGACCACCAGATGCTCGCGCCCATCCTGCGGAAAGCTCTCGCAAAGCAGCCGGTCAGGCGCCGGCAGGCGCGAAACCGCGCGCTGCAGGGCCAGCCATTCGGCGGTGTGGGCGGGCAGGTCCGGCCAGCTGTCTTGCTGCAGCATTGTCAGGATGCGCTCGGTCAGCCGGGTCGAGGTGGCGAATTTGGTGCCGTTGAAAACCGCCACCTTCGGATCGCGTCCCCGGCTGCGCGACACCTCGACCGTCAACTCGTCCAACCCTTCATAGCGCACCACCTCGCCGCCGATCAGAAAGGTGTCGCCGGGGGTAAGCGAGGCTGCAAAACTTTCCTCCACTTCGCCTAGGGGTTGGCCGCGCCCGCGCAGCCGCACCTTCAACACTTCGGTGTCGATGATCGTTCCCAGGTTCTGCCGGATGACCGCAGCTGCGCGCGGGTCGCGCAGCTGCCACAGCCGATCGCGCAGCAGCAGCCGCCGCCAGCGGTCATAGGCGCGCAGCGCGTAGCCGCCGGTGGCGCAAAACTCCAGACAGGCGTCGAAATCCGGCCGCGACAGCGCGGCATAGGGTCCGGCCAGCCGCACCTCGTCAAACAGCGTATCGGCCGAAAAAGGCCCTGCGCAGGCGGTGGCCAGGATATGCTGACACAGGACATCCAGAGGCCCCGGACCGCGGGGTTCGCCATCCAGATCGGCCTCGCGCACGGCGGCCAGCGCGGCCTGACATTCCACCACTTCCCAGCGGTTCGCAGGCACCAGTCGCGCCTTGGACGGCGCGTTGTAGCGGTGGTTGGCCCGCCCGATCCGCTGCACCAGCCGCTTAACGTTCTTGGGCGCGCCAACCTGGATCACCAGATCCACATCGCCCCAATCAAGGCCCAGATCCAGCGTGCCGGTGCAGACCACGGCGCGCAACTGCCCGTCCACCATCGCCGCCTCGACCTTGGCGCGGGCCTCGCGGGACAGGCTGCCATGGTGGATGGCGATCGGCAGGCCCGCGTCATTCGCCATCCAGAGGTGGTGGAAGAAGATCTCGGCCTGTGCGCGGGTGTTGTGGAAGATCAGCGTGGTGCGATGCTGCCTGACGGCCTCCAGCACCGCGGGGATCGCGTAACGCCCGCCGCCGCCAGCCCAAGGGGGGGGCGCCTCGACATCCAACATCGCAATATCAGGGACCGGGCCGGGATCGGCCCGCACCACCTCGGTCCCCACCCCCAGAAATCGCGCCAGCGCCGCAGGATCCTCGACCGTCGCCGAAAGCCCCACCCGCCGCAGCCCCGGGGCAAGGGTTTGCAGCCGCGCCAGCCCAAGCATCAACTGGTCGCCGCGCCGGCTTTCGGCCAGGGCGTGGATCTCATCCACCACGACACGACGCAGGTTGGCAAAGACCCGCGGCGCGTCCTCGTAACTCAGCAACAGCGCCAGACTTTCGGGCGTGGTCAGCAGGATCTGCGGCGGATCGGCCCTTTGCCGCTTGCGCTGGGCTTGCGAGGTGTCGCCGCTGCGATCCTCGACCCGGATCGGCAGGCCCGCCCCTTCGACCGGCGCCAGCAGGTTGCGCCGCATATCCGCCGCCAGCGCCTTCAGTGGTGAGACATAGAGCGTATGCAGCCCCTGCCAGCCGCCTGCCAGTTCGACCAGCGAGGGCAAAAACCCCGCCAGCGTCTTACCGCCCCCTGTGGGCGCGATCAGCAGGGTCGAGGCCGCCTCTGCCCGTGCCAGCATGGTCTGCTGATGCGGATGCAACCGCCAGCCTCTGGCGGCAAACCACTCGGTCAGGGCATGGGGTAGCTCGGGCGGTATCAGCAAGGCCATGGCGTCAATCTAATGCCCGATGCGCTGCGAAAAACCCCTTCATCATGACAAAAATACCCCGGGGGTGCGGGGGCAGCGCCCCCGCCCTTGCCGCAATCCGCCTGCGGGTCTATGCAAGCGCCATGAAAATACTGTTTCTTGGCGACGTGATGGGCAAGGCCGGGCGCGCAGCGATTGCGCAGCGCCTGCCAGGCCTGAAAACCGAACTCGGCCTAGATTTCGTGGTGGTCAATGGCGAGAATGCGACCTCGGGCGCAGGGCTTTCGGCCGATCACGCCCGCGACCTGCTGCGCGCGGGCGCCGACTGCCTCACACTGGGCGACCATGCCTTTGACCAGAAGGACATGCTGTCCTTCATCGAGCAGGAGCATCGGATCATCCGTCCGCTGAACTTCTCGAAGATCGCACCGGGGCAGGGCGCGCGGGTCTTCACCGAAGCCCGCGGCCGCAAGGTTCTGGTGGCGCAGGCGCTGGGGCAGGTGTTCATGAAGCGGCCTTTCGACGATCCGTTCTCGGCCGTCGATCAGGTGCTGAAGGCCCATGCGCTGGGCGGCGGCGTGCAGGCCGCGATCCTCGATATCCATGCCGAGGCCACGTCGGAAAAGATGGCGATGGGCCATTGGTGCGACGGTAGGGTCAGCCTTGTGGTCGGCACCCATACCCATGTGCCCACCGGCGATGCGATGATCCTGCCGGGCGGCACGGGCTATATGACCGATGCAGGCATGTGCGGCGATTACAATTCGGTCATCGGGATGGACAAGCTGGAGCCGCTGCGCCGCTTTCTGACCGGCATGGCAGGCGGGCGGTTCGAGCCTGCAAACGGCCCGGCCACGTTATCGGGCGTTTATCTGGAAACCGATGACCGCACGGGCCGGGCCACGAAAATCGTGCCGTTCCGCGAGGGTGGCGTTCTGGCGGGTTCCAGTCCCTGAGAACGTCGTTCCGTTGGGCCACCAAGCGATTACGCGGCCGGTTTTTCGTTCATGATTTCTGCGACCTGATGTCCTTTTATCGCAAAACCCCGTTTGAACGCCCCGAAAAGCCCGTTAAACACGGCGCGACTTCACGCAGGAGACATGATGCCGGGTTTTGAACTTGCAGCGGCGGTGCAACCTTGGGTGGCCCTGGCCATTCTGGTGGTGATGTTCGCCATGTTCATCCGCGAGACTTACCCGGTCGAGGTCGTGTCGATCGTCGGGGCGGGGGCGATGCTGCTGACCGGCATCCTGCCGATCAAGGAGGCTTCCTCGGCCCTGTCCAACTCGGCCCCCTGGACGATCCTGTTCATGTTCATGATTATGGGCGGCCTGGTGCGGACCGGCGCGGTCGAGATGGTGATCTCGCTTGCGCAGCGCCATGTCGAGGCGCGGCCCAAGGTCACGATTGCGGTGCTGTTCTCTTTCGTCGCGGTCGCTTCGGCCTTCATGAACAACACCCCGCTGGTGGCGGTGATGATCCCGGTGGTTATCCAGATTGCGGTGCAACTGAAAACCGCGCCGTCGAAGATGCTGATCCCCCTCAGCTACATGACCGTGTTGGGGGGCATGATCACCTTGATCGGCACCTCGACCAACATTCTGGTCGATGGCGTTGCGCGCGAGCAAGGGATGGTTCCCTTCACCATCTTCGAGATCGCGCCTCTGGGGGCGGCGATGGCCGTGGTGGGCGGGTTGTATCTGGCTACGACCTCACGGTTTCTGTTGCCGGTGCGGACCTCGATGGGCGCGATGCTCTCGGACCGCAAGCGTATGAAGTATTTTACCGAGGTGGCCATCCCCGAAGACAGTCCGCTGATCGGCCAGCGGGTGCTGGACATCGACCTGTTCCGCCGCGACGGCGTGCGGCTGATCGACGTGCTGCGCGGCGACGCCTCGCTGCGCCGTGACCTCGATCCGGTGGTGTTGCAGGCCGGCGACCGGGTGGTGCTGCGATCCGAGATGACCGAGCTTCTGAGCCTGAAGGCGCGCAAGGACCTGCACCTGGTGGACCAGCTGTCTTCCGTCCAGACCGAGACGGTGGAGGTGCTGATCTCGCCCGGATGCCGGATGATCGGCCAGCGGCTGGGCGACATGC
>CAYTMV010000034.1:0-24060 GCA_964439015.1 uncultured Gemmobacter sp. | reverse complement strand
CCACGAACATCCGGCCGCGCATCTCCATGTGCAGCGCGTGGCAGAACCACTGGCAGTAATACCAGAAGACGCCCGGTTGCGCCGCGACGAAAGTGACCGACGAGGTCTGCTGCGGGCCGATCTCCATCGCCACGCCATGGTTGCCCAGGGTGAAGCCGTGGGTCAGGTCGTCGATATCGTCGAGGTTGGTGACAATCACCGTCACCTCGTCGCCTTCGGTGACCGTGAACTCCTCAAGCGCGAATTGCGGCGCCTGGCTGGACATGTAGACCCGCACCTTGTTGCCGTCGCGGATGACCGTGTCCTGATAGCCGTCCAGGTCCACGCCATCGGCCACGGCCTGCTCGCGCGTCTTGGCCCACATCGGATCGTTGCGATCCCAGACCGACTTGATGTTGGTCATCTTGCTGGCATGGACCGCGATCGCATCGTGGGGTTCGGCGAAGGTCGGGCCATCATGGACCAGAACCATCTTGTCGCCCGAGATGTCGAACAACTGGTCATTTTCAGGCTTCAGCGGGCCCACGTTCAGGAAGCGGTCCTTCGAGAACTTGCACAGCACCACCATCCACTTGGCTTCGGCGTCCAGCGTCTCGCCATGCGAGGTCTTGATGTGGCCGGGCTGATAGTGGACGTCCACCTTCTCGATGATCGGGTCAACCTGCTCGCCGGCATAGGCCTTGACGGCGGCTTCGATGTTCCACTTCACTACCTGGCTGTCGAGGAACAGCGAGGTATAGGCATTGCCCTGGCCGTCGAAGGCGGTGTGCAGCGGGCCGAGGCCCAGCTCCGGTTCGGCCACGACCGCCGAGCGCGGATCGGCACCGGCAAAGACCGCATCCAGCTTGGTCACGTCGATCACGCTGACCGTCGGCGACAGCTTGCCACCGATGCAGAGGTGCTTCTTGTCCGGCGCCATGTTGCAGCCGTGCGGGTTGTTGGCGATCGGGATGTAGCGGGTGAACTGGCTGTTGGCCTCTTTGCGGCCGTCCAGCACTTTCGCACCGTTGACTTCCTGATATTCGCCGGCGGCAATCGCCTTTTCGATCTCGGCAATGTTGAAGACCACGACGTGATCCATCTCGGAGGCGGTCATGTCCGCAAGGGTCATGCCCATTTCCGAGTTGTAGGAGGTCGAGAAGGCCCACTTGCCCTCATAGTCGGCGTCGCAATTGTCGAGGTTGCCAGAGACCAGCACCTGCCAGGCCACTTCCATCTTGTCGGTGGCGACCGCGGTGAAGACGTTCACATAGGTCGCGGTGTCCTTCATCGTGGAGCCGTCATTGACCAGCGGCGCCTCGTCCTCACCGTTGCAGAAGATGTAGTTCGAGCGCGGCCACTTCTGCGGACGCATGCCGTGGATGCCCTTGGCGTTCGGGATTTCCAGGATGGCGTCGCATTTCATCACGTCGCAGCGCACCCGCGCCACGCGGGTATTGGCCTTGTCGTTCATGAACAGATACTGCCCGTCATACTTGCCCTCGGTATAGGACATGTGGACGTGGTGCAGGTCGCCGTTGTCGTGGATCCTCTTGCCGTTGGCCGCGAGGAACTTCTTGGTCTTCTCGCTCATGGTGCGCTCATGCACGGCCAGCGACTCGTTGGTCGAGCCCCAGCCGGTGGCCGAGCAGCGGTTGAACACCGGCACCCGCATCAGCTCGCGCATCGACGGTACGCCGAGGACCCGCAATTCGCCGGTCTGGCCCGAGGACCAGAAGCCGTAATATTCGTCCAGCTGACCCGGCCCCACCGAGGCCACGCCGGCCGATGCCATGGCAGCGCCCGTGCCCGCAACGGTGGCCAGACCGGCAGCCCCACCGGTCAGCGCCAGACGGCTGCCGCCCACGGCACCGGCCAGCGCGGCACCACCCGCAGTGGCGCCCAGAAGGGCGCGGCGGCTCAGCCCCTGTTTCGTTTGGTTATCCATGGGAGGTCTCCTCATGCTTTGGATACTTGATGACGTGCAGCATTGGGGTGGCCGGCAGGCGGCGCGCCCAGATTGGGCGGCGCAGAGCCGACCGCGTCCCGTCGCTTCAGTTTCCTGATCACGACCGGGCATTTCGTTTCCGACTGGTAAAGAACCTGGCAATGCAGGCAGTTCACGCATTCGTTCGGGTTGATCTCACCCGTGGGATGGATCGCCTGCACCGGACATTCATTGGCGCAGGTCTGGCAGGGGCTGCCGCATTCCTTGTAGCGTTTCAGCCAGTCGAACATCCGCATCCGCGCCGGGATCGCCAGCGCCGCACCCAAGGGGCACAGATAGCGGCAATAGAAGCGTTCGACGAACAGACCGGCGATCAGCAGCGCCGCGACATAGGCCACGAAGGGCCAGGCGCGCATGAATTTCAGGATGATCGCGGTCTTGAACGGCTCGACCTCGGCCAGATGTTCAGCCTGTTCGATGCTCATCAGGCTGACGCCAAACAGGCCCAGGAAGATCATGTATTTGACCGGCCACAGCCGCTCATGCAGGCCCCAGGGCAACTCCCATTGCGGGATGCGGAAATAACGGCCGATGCGGTTGGTCAGCTCTTGCAGCGCGCCAAAGGGGCACAGCCAGCCGCAATAGGCCCCCCGGCCTCAGAACAACAGCGCCGCCGCCACCGCGAACCACAGGATGAAGGTCAGCGGGTCCAGCAGGAAGGCCTGCCAGCTGAAGCCAGAGACCAGCGCGCCAAACAGCGCCATCAGGTTCACGACCGACAGCTGCGCATTCACCATCCAGCCCAGCCAGACCAGCGTGACCGTCAGATAGGCCATGCGGAACCAGAAGAACATGCGGGCATTGCGCGTGGCCCAGTTTTGGAAAAAGAACACTCCGGTCAGCACGAACAGCATCACGCCGAGGCCCACGATCTCGGGCTTCTTGTCGGCCCAGATCCGCCGCCACAGCTGGGCCTGCGCCGACCCTTCGTCCTGTGCCGCCGCGGCCTCGGCCACGCTGGGCGCCTCGGGGGCAGCCGGCTGGGCCACCGCGCGAAGATATTGCTGCGGCAATTGATAGCCAAGGTCGAAGGTGGTGAACACCTTCTCGATCGGCCCCACCTCGCGCTGAACCAGAAGCTGCACGCGGAACGGCTTGGTCGGGTCAAAGCCCACGTCGGCCGGGATCTTGAACAGGTCCATCTCGGCCAGATCCGGGGTGTTTTCGGCGCCCAGTTGCACCAGACGGCGATGCATCTTGTCACGGAAGCGCACCGAGACGTCATCCTGGATCAGCACCACGCGGTCGAAGATGCCGCCGCGCACATAGCCCGACCCCTTGAAACTGTAGAGGCCACGGCCCGCCAGCAGAATCGCGTGTTCGCCCTCGGCCAGCCAGCCTTTCAGGTTGGCAGCGTCCTGTTCGCTGAGAACGGCCTGACCGATCCCGGGCACCGATACCAGCGCCGTCTGCATCTCGATGAAGGTGGTCTCGGGCGCCTCTTTCAGCGGGCGCTGGCCGGCCCGGGGGTCTTCCATCGCGGCAAAGGCGGCGTTGACCTGGCCCACATCCAGCGACAGGCGGCGCAGGGTGCCGTCACCCTCCATCACCGTCCAGTCGGGGCTGGCCTTGGCGTCGGGGTTGATCTCGAAGGCGGGGCCCGTGCTTGCGGCCTCGACCTTCAGCCCGCCAAGCCCCAGACCGCGCGCCACCTTGAGGCCCGAGCGCACGATGGAATCGTCGATCACCATCACCGTGACCGTCGCGCCCGAGATGATGTCCACCTCATGCGCGGTGCCGCCCGAATTGGCCTCGGCCACCAGATCGAGGCCGATATAGCCCTCGACCATCGCCTTGATCTTGGCATCGGGAATCCCGATCAGCACGATCGGCTCGGAATGTTTGACCAGATCGAGGCCGATCACCTTGGCCGCATCATCCACCGCCACCAGCGTATGGATCGGTTTGCCGGAATAGCCGGTGGTGCCCACGAAATCCGAGGTCACGAAGGCCCAGCCGATGGTCTGGCCCCCCTTCAGCACCGGCGCCACCGGCAAATCCTCGCGGATCGGGCCATAGCCCTCGGCGCCCTCGACCAGTTGGCCGGCCGGCACCTGGGCCAGATAATCCGGCAGAACGGGGGCTGCCAAGGCGGGCAAGGCCCACAGCAGCGAAAGTGCTACAAGAAGGCGGCAGATCAGGCTTTTCATGAGGCAACCTCGACTGGCTGCCCTGTGCCCGGCGCGCTCTGCCCGCGGATCGTCTGCGTGAACGCAGCCGATGCGAGGACAGACCCGACCTCCGGCATCAGCCGAAGGAGCGCAGTCTTTTCAAGCTGCGCGGACGGGGGGCCACGGGGCAAGGGGCGGGAATGAGAGATCGGGCCGCGCAGGACGACCGCGACCACAGGGGGATCAATGGCGCGCAATACATGCGACCGGGCGGGCGCGACCGACCGCTCCGGCAGGCCACCAGCCAGCGACAGGCATTGCACGCAATCGCAGCACTCTTGCTGTTCGGTGGGATTTCCGGCGGCATCGAGGCGGATCACCTCTTCGCCATGCGTGCCGCAGATGGTGATCTCGGACACGGGGGCACGCAAGGAAACCGCACCGGCCATCGCGCCGTTCAGCACGATGACCGCAGCGCAGATAAATCCCAAGACGTGGCGCATCAGACGAGTCATGAAGCCATTTCTGCCAGCTTGCGGCACCCCGAAACCTTGACACAAGTCAAGGGCGGGGAAATTCGGTGAGTGAAATCAACAAGGCGACGGCAAATGCGACCAACTTAGCCTCGGGCCTGCGACAAGAATTAAGACGGGCGAAACCTGCCCCACCAATTTCGGTCACAAGGCAAGGCTAACCCCGATGGGCGCGCCATGCAAACTATAGTTGTATAGAAAAGGCCGCCTGGCGCGCCCCCTGTCAGGCAGCGGGATAGCGGGCAAAGACCGACGTGCTGCCATCGCGTCCGATCAGGTGGACGTCATAGGCCTCACGCTCGGCTTCCGGTCCCATCCCCGGCGCACCATAGGGCATGCCCGGCACGGCCAGCCCCACGGCATCGGGGCGCGCGTCCAGCAGGCGCAGGATGTCCACGACCGGCACATGCCCCTCCAGCGCATAGCCGGCGATCGTGGCCGTGTGGCAAGACTGCATCCCGTCGGGAATGCCAAGGGCTGCCTTGCGCCGGCTGAGGGCATCTGGCGCCATCTCCTCGACGCGGACGGCAAAGCCCGCCTGCTCCACGATCGCGATCCAGTCGCCGCAGCAGCCGCAGGCCGGATCCTTCGCCACCTGCATCCCGGGCAAACCCGCCGAAACCGGCCGGGCCCGCAGTGCAAGCAGCGCCGGGGCGGACAGGATCAGGGCACGGCGAGAAAGGCGGAGCATGGTCATGGCTGGGGTCCTTTGCAAACTGCCGTGACCGTGACGCCGGGCGGGCCGTTCCGGCAAGACACAAGTTCTTGACCATCCGCCGTTGCCACGCGGGCGATCACCGCGCGCCGCCTTCCGTCGCGCCAGGGGCCGACCAAGGATCGTCTTCAATGCGCGGATTTTTCGGCGGATTCACGTGAGGGTCAGACGCTTGCAGGACAGAAAACGCCCCGCCTGCGGCAAAACCGCGCTGGACCAGACCGGCGTGACAAAGGACCATCCGAACAAAGCGCGGCGCATCATATCCCCCGTGCCGCCGCTGATAACGGTGCAGGATCCGGCAAGAAATGCGCCGGTCCGTCTTGGCCTTTTGACGCGGCATGATTAGCTGATGTGCGACGGAGGCCAGCATGCAGCATTATTCCCTTCTTGACCTTTCGCCCGTGCCCGAGGGCTTCAGCACTGCCGAGGCGCTGGCGGCGACCGTCGATCTGGCCCGGGCGGCCGAGGGCTGGGGGTATCACCGTTTCTGGCTGGCCGAGCATCACAACATGCCCGGCATTGCCAGCGCGGCCACGGCGGTGCTGATCGGCCATGTGGCCGGCCAGACGCAGACGATCCGCGTCGGTGCCGGCGGGATCATGCTGCCCAATCACGCGCCGCTGGTGGTGGCCGAGCAGTTCGGCACCCTCGCCACCCTCTATCCCGGCCGGATCGATCTGGGACTTGGCCGCGCGCCCGGCACCGACATGATCACGGCCCGCGCGCTGCGCCGCCACATGGCGCCCGAGGACAGCTTTCCGCAGGATGTGCAGGAGGTGATCGGCTATTTTGGCGACAGCCCGGACACGGCGCAGGTGCGCGCCATCCCCGGCACCGGCACGCATGTCCCGGTCTGGATCCTGGGCTCCAGCCTCTATGGCGCGCAACTGGCGGCCTTTCTGGGGCTGCCCTACGCCTTCGCCTCGCATTTCGCGCCGGCCATGCTGGGACAGGCGCTGGAGGTCTATCGCCGCAGCTTTCGCCCCTCGGATCGGCTGGCGCAACCCCATGTGATGATGGCGGCGGGCGTCTGCGCCGCCGAAAGCGACGCCGAGGCCGCCTATCTGCGATCCTCGCAGATGCTGGCCTTCGCGCAACTGCGCAGCGGACGGCCCGGCAAGCTGCCGCGCCCGATCGACAACATCGAACAGGTCGTCCCGGCGCCAATACTGGCGGATGTGCGGCAGACGTTGTCCTGCGCGGCCACGGGATCGGCAGCGACCGTCCGGGCCCAGCTTGCGGCGCTGGTCGAAAGGTTCCAGCCGGATGAACTGATGATTACCGGCATGATCCACGACCCGGCTGCGCGGCTGCGCTCGTTCCAGATCGCGGCCGAGGTTCTGGGCGATATGTGCGACTGACCCCGGCAAGATGCCGCGCCGGGGCGGGTGTTAGGCCGGCACCATTATCGCCCCGGCCTGACCCCCAATTTCAGCCCAGCCGGTAGTTCGGGCTTTCGCGGGTGATCTGCACGTCATGGACGTGGCTTTCCTTCAGCCCGGCGCCGGTGATGCGCACGAACTGGCAGTTGCTGCGCATCTCGGCCACGGTACGGTTGCCGGTATAGCCCATCGCCGCGCGCAAGCCCCCCACCATCTGGTGGATCACCGCCGCGACCGACCCCTTGTAAGGCACCTGCCCCTCGATCCCCTCGGGCACCAGCTTGTCGCTGGCCGCATCCTTCTGGAAATAGCGGTCGGCCGAGCCGCGCGCCATCGCGCCAAGACTGCCCATGCCGCGATAGCTTTTGTAGCTGCGGCCGTTCCACAGGATCACCTCGCCCGGGCTTTCATCGGTGCCGGCGATGGCACTGCCGACCATGGCGCAAGAGGCCCCCGCCGCGATCGCCTTGGCAAAATCGCCCGAATACTTGATGCCGCCATCCGCGATCACCGGAACATCCCCCGCCGCGCGGGCCGAATCCATGATCGCGGTCAGTTGTGGCACGCCCACGCCCGCGACGATCCGCGTGGTGCAGATCGAGCCGGGGCCGATGCCCACCTTGACCGCATCCGCGCCGGCGCCGATCAGCGCGCGGGTGGCCTCGGCGGTTGCCACGTTGCCCGCCACCACCTGCACGGTGTTGGAAACCCGCTTGATCCGCTCGACCGCCACGGCCACCCCTTCCGAATGGCCATGCGCGGTGTCGATCACCACCATGTCCACGCCGGCCTCGATCAGGGCCATCGAGCGTTCAAAGCCCGCATCCCCCACGGTCGAGGCGGCGGCAACCCGCAGGCGGCCCATCTCGTCCTTGCAGGCATGAGGATTCAGCACCGATTGCTCGGTATCCTTCAGGGTCAGCAGGCCGGTCAGCTTGCCCGCGCCATCGGTCACCAGCAGCTTTTCGATCCGCCGCACCTTCATCAGGCTGATCGCCTGCTCGCGGTCCACCGGCTCGCGCAGCACGGCCAGGTTGTCGGTGGTCATCATCACCGAGACGGGGGTCTTGTCATCCGAGGCAAAGCGCATGTCGCGGTTGGTGACGATGCCGACCACGCGGCCCGCCTCATCGACCACAGGAAAGCCGGTGACGTTGTAGCGGTCCTGCAACTCCTTGGCGTCGGCCAGGGTCTGATCGGCGCGCAGCGTGATCGGCGCGTAGACGATGCCCGATTCAAACCGCTTGACCCGGCGCACCTCGCGCGCCTGCGCCTCGATGTCGAGATTGCGGTGGATCACCCCCATGCCGCCCGCCTGCGCCATGGCAATCGCCATCCGCCCCTCAGTCACGGTATCCATGGCCGACGAGACCAGCGGAATATTCAGCCGGATCGAGCGGGTGACGAAGGTGGAGGTATCGGCATCGGACGGCAGCACGCTGGAGGCCTGCGGGACCAGCAGCACATCGTCGAAGGTGAAAGCCTCGCGAATCTCCATGAAAACCTCCTTCGGGTCGGGCATGGCAATGATCGTTTGGCGGTTCCCTGTTTCACGGTCTGCCGCGATTGTCCAGTGGCAAAGCGCGCCTCACGCCTCGGCCGCGTTGGTCTTGACGGCCAGTTGTCCACCGGCCCAAAGCTTCATCACGCGGTAGCCGATCCACGGGATCACCCCCAGCGCCCCGATCAGCACCATCGTGCCAGAGACATCAAATCCCAGCACGAACAGCGCCGAGCCAAAGGCCGACAGCGGAAAGGTAAAGGCCCCCCAAAGCGCCGTGAACCCCGCCTCGGTGATCCAGCGCCCTGTGGCCACCAGCGCCACCGCGATCAGCGCGGACAAGGCCAGCATCCCCAGCGCAAGACCGGTCTGGCCGACACCCCCCCCCACCGTCGCCAGCAGCGAGGCCGGGGCCAGGTGGATCGCCAGCAGCGGCCGCAGCGGCGCGGGCGGGATGCGGCGGATCAGTTGCACGGCCGATACCCCCCAGATCGCCACCGCCACAGGCAGGGTGATCCAGAACAGCACGTTGGCCAGCCCTGTCCAGCCCAGCGGCAGCGCGGCAAGGGCTGCAACGATAAAGCCCACAAAGGTCAGGTGCCAGACCGGCGTGATCTCGCGCGCCTCGGGGGGTGCCTTGATCCAGACCCACAGTGTGCGCGCGGCCAGCGCCGCCTGCAAGGCCATGCCCACAACCAGCAAGGCCTTGCCCAAGGCCGGCGCAAAGGGCGCGATTGCCGCCACGCTGAGGTAAAGCCCCAGCACCGCGGCGGCAAAGCCTGCCCGGCCCGGCAGCGTCTTCAGATCCTCCAGCACCACCGCCGGGCGACGTGAGATCTTGACCGCCAGAGCAAATGCCGCAAAGGCCCAGAGCGCAACCATTGCCCCCAGTAAAATATCCGCCAAGGCCGGCGGCAAGGTCAGCGCCACCACGGCGCGCCGCAACAGCAAGCCCAGCCCCAGCAGGCCCAGGATCGCGGGAAACACCGCAGGCGGCATCCGCGCAAACCGCCTGGGCCGGTGCGGCGGGAATTGCGGCGGCGGAAAGGCCTTGGGGCGAAAGCCCTTGGGGTCTTGCGGGGCGTTTTGCATCGGCGGACTCCTGTCTTTGTTATCGGCCTAGCGCATCGGGAAGGGGACTGCCAAGCGCCCAATTGGCGCAGCCCGCCTATCCCGGCGCAACCAACGTGGTGGCGCCCAAGGCATGCAGCACGGCGCCCGTGCCCAGCTTGAAGCGCGCCAGACCGGGATTGGCGCTGTCCACCGCGCCCAGATCCAGCGCCTCGACCCCCTGGGCGCGCAAGGCCAGTGCCGCCTGCCACAGCATCGGCCCATGGGCAAAAGCCGCCCGCCCCACCGCAGACGCCCAGCCAAGATGATAGCTGGCGGCCCGGCCATGCCGCAGGAACACCATTCCCGCCTGCACCCCCTGCCCTTCGCACCAGTGCAGCGCCAGCATCTGATCCTCGGGCCAGTGGTCCAGAAACGTCGCCGGCAGGGCGCGATAGCCGCGGGCGGCCCTTTGCCGCGCCTCGGCCGCGATCAGGACGGCGCGCGCTTGCGGCCCGGCGGGCCGGATCTCCAGCCCTTCGGCCGCCTTCAGCCGGTTGCGCCATTTTCCGTGCAGTGCTGCGCGCAAGGCGTGGGGTAGCGGCCGCAGATCCCAAATCGCGTGATGGCGCGGGGTGATCAGCGGGATCAGCCCAAAGCCGCCAAGGGGCGTCTCAAACGTGGCCACGGTCAGCCCGGCGTGGCGGGCAAGGCTACGCAGAAACTGCACCCGGTCGCGCAGCGTGGCGTGCGGCGAAAAGTTCGGCCCGCGATTGATCAGCCGCAGGCCGCCGCGGTGCAGAACCAGCGCCCGGCCCAGACCCGCCACCTTGGCCAGCCGGACCCGCGCGCCCAGCGAGGCCATCGCCGTGCCATAGGCGAGGCTTTGCTGCAGGGCGCAATCCTGCCAGTCGGACGGCGGTTGAGTCAGGTCATGCCAATGGATTTCCATGCCTCCGTTAAGACACC
Source organism: uncultured Gemmobacter sp. (assembly GCA_964439015.1). Taxonomy (GTDB): domain Bacteria; phylum Pseudomonadota; class Alphaproteobacteria; order Rhodobacterales; family Rhodobacteraceae; genus Gemmobacter. The sequence continues at coordinate 13,809 of CAYTMV010000034.1, read as the reverse complement.
GGAAAGGTTAATCGGCGATGAACGGCAGCAGGAGGATCAAGATGCAGCTGCCCCCGCCCCCGCGCCCGACCTTGTGGGTGCCCCTGCTGATCGCGCTGTCCCTCAGCCTGTTCTGGCTCGGCGCGTTGGCGGTGCTTTAGCGATGAAGAACCGACAGCCCGTCCACGAACAGATGCAACCGGTCGGGCGCGGCATGCAGGTCAAACCATTGATGACGCAGGCCGGGATGCAGGCCCGGCAGCCGCGCCACCACCTGCCCCGCAGCGGTGTCGAGATGCGCCAGGGTCGCCTCGCCCAGCCCCTCGGCCCGCGTGACGCGACCGCCCAGCAGCCCCGGCCTCGCCGCCGGGCGCAGATCCTCGGGCCGCACCCCCAGCAGCACCTCCCGACCGAGATCCTCGGCCCGAAGGGGCAGCGGACAGACCACTTCACCGTCCCCCGCCAGCCGCAGCCGGGTCTGATCGCCGATGCCGATCACTTTGGCCGGCAGGAGGTTCATCCCCGGCGCGCCGATGAAGCGCGCCACAAAACTTGTCCGCGGGCGCTGATAGACCTCGGCCGGGCTGCCCGCCTGCTCGATGGCGCCCGCCGCCATCACCACCAACTGGTCGGCCAGCACCATCGCCTCGGCCTGATCGTGGGTGACAAGGATCATCGTGCGGTCGGGCAGGCGATCTTTCAGCGCGGCGATCTCGGCCCGCAGGGTGGCGCGCAAGCCGGGATCGAGGCTCGACAGTGGCTCGTCGAACAGAAACACCCGCGGATCGCGCAGGATCGCCCGACCGATCGCCACCCGCTGCCGCTGCCCGCCCGACAGCGCCGCAGGCCGCCGCGCAAGCAGCGGCTCCAGTTGCAACAGCGCGGCGATGCGGGCGACAGCGGCTGCGATCTCAGACCGGGGGCGTCCGGCAAGGCGCAGCGCAAACCCCATGTTTTCGGCCACCGTCATATGCGGATAAAGGGCATGGGACTGGAACACCATCGCCACACCGCGCCGGTCGGGCGGCAGATGGTCCACCGGCTGGCCGCCGATCCGCACCGTGCCCGCGTCCGGCTGATCGAGGCCGGCGATCAGCCGCAGCAGCGTGGTCTTGCCGCAGCCTGAGGGGCCGACCACCACCGCCATCTCGCCGGCAGCAACGCGCAGCGACAGGTCGCGCAACACCGGCTGGTTGCCATGGGACTTGCTGAGCCCGATCAGATCCACCTCGGCCATTTTGCTCCCTAAATCTGAAGGCCCGCGGCGAGGCCACGGGTCAGATACCGTTGCAGACCGGCAAAAACCGCCAGCGGCACCACCATCGACACCACCGCCGCCGCCGCCAGCAGCGGCCATTGCCCGCCATGGGTGCCCATTCGATTCAGCAGGGTGGCGGTCATCACCTGCTGATCCGGCCCGCTGCCCAGAAACACCAGTGCAACCAGCAAGTCATTCCACGTCCACAGAAACTGCAACGCCGCCAGCCCGGCAAGGGTCGGAAAGACCATCGGCAGAACGATCCGGGTCAGGATCTGCCAATCCCGCGCGCCATCCAGCCGGGCCGCGTCGATCACCTCGGACGGCAGGCGGGCCATGGCGCTGCGCAGCACAAGGATCGCCAGCGGCAGGCCAAAGCCGGTATGCGCCAGCCAGACCCCGACCAGGCCCTTGCCGATGCCAAGCTGGTTGTGCAGCTGCAACAGCGGCACCAGCGCCACCTGCAGCGGCACCGCCATCAACCCGGCCACCGCCGCCCCGATCACCGCCCTGCCCGGCACCGCCATGAACACCAGCGCATAGGCGGCCAGCGTCGCAAGCGTCAGCGGAATCACCGTGGCCGGGATCGCGACAAGGGCGGTGTTCGCGAGCGCCCGCCCCAAACCCGGACCGGCCAGCGGCTGAAAGACCACCTGCCGGAAGTTCTGCAGCGTGAAGGCCGGCGGGAGGGTGGCGGTCACGAAGACCCGCGGTTCCGGCCCGGTCAAGGGGGAAGGCGCGCTGAGCCGCCAGCCGCCGTCGGCCCGGACCTGCAGCCGCGCGCCCCCCTCCAGCGTCACCGTGGCCCCCGGAGGATATGCCTGCGGCGCGCGGGACGAGGTGCCCCAGCGCAAGACCTGCGCCCGCGCCGTCGCATCGTCGAACAGAACCCCCTCGGTCCCATGCCAGCCGTCGCGCAGAACGGACGCGCCGCGCAGCCGTTGCGCCGGCAGGTGGACCTGCTGCACCAAAACCGCCCGCCACCAGCCGCTGGCCGCTGCCTGATCGGCGCTGCGCAAACTGGTGGTCACCAACCCCGCCACCGGCAGCAGCCAAAGCGCCATCAGCGCCAGGGCTGTCAGGTGCAGCGCCAGGTGGCGCAGACGCGCGGCGATCACAGGCGTGCCCCAAGGCCGCGCGCGACCCGCCGCTGCACCGCGATCACCGGCACCACCAGGGCCACCATCACCATCGCCGCGGCCGATCCGACGCCGCGGTCCAGCGCAACGAACAGCTGCCCATGGACGTGATGCGCCAGAACCCCGCTCTGCCATTGGCCATTGGTCAGGGCCAGAACGATATCGAACACCTTCAGCGCGATCAGCGCCTGCACCGCCCAGACAGTCGCCAGCGTGCCGCGGATCTGCGGCAGCTGGATATGCACGAAGACCTGCCAGGGCCGCGCGCCATCCAGACGCGCGGCCTCCAGCGTGTCCCGCGGGATCGCGCGCAGCGCCGCCAGCAGGATCACCATGGCAAGACCGACATGCCCCCAGACCAGCACCACCATCAGGAAGACCGTGTTCCACAGCGGCACCTGCAACCAGGCCAAAGGCTGGCCAAAGGGCAGATCGGCCCGCAACACCGCCACGGCGAGGGTGACAAGCGCCAGCCCCGCCACGGCGGCGACCATGCTGCGCGCGGCGTTTGCCCGCCTGCATCGGACCGCAGCCCAAAGCGCCCGGGCCGCCAGCCCCAGCAAAACCACGGCGGGCAGCAGTTGCAGTACCCCAATCGACACGCCGCCGCCCTGAAACTCCAGCCAAAGCGCGTTCAGGATGCCCAGTTGCGGCTGGCCTTCCGGGCGGACCTCATAGACCAGTTTCCAGATCACCGCCGCGCCGACGGCACTGACCGCCATCGGCGCCAGGATCGCCAGCCGGAAGGCCGCGCCCCAGACCAGCCGCAGCGACAGCACCGCCGCCCCCAGCCCCAGCGCGGTCGTCACGACCGGCGCCAGCGCCAGCCAGACCAGCGTGTTGGCCAGCGCCTCGCGGAACTCCGGGTCCGCCATCAGCCGCGCATAGTGGCGTCCCCCCACAAACCGCGCCCCATCCGGCCCGGGGGCCGAGATCGAGGCCCATGCCGTCGCCAGCACTGGCCAAAGAAGGTATACCGTCAGCATCCCCAGCGCCGGCGCGATGAACGCCAGCGCCCGCAACCGCGCGGCGCGGCCTGTGCGACGACACCCCCCGCCCGGCCGCACACCGGTCATTCCGGCCAGCCGGCCTCGACCGCGGCGGCGGCCTCGGCGGCGCTTTTGCCGCCGACAAAATCCACCATCGCCGTCCAGAACCGCCCTGCCCCCACCGCCCCCGGCATCAGGTCCGAGCCGTCAAAGCGAAAGGTGCCCGCCTCGGCCAGGATCGCCCCCTGCCGTCGCAGCGTCTCCGAGCCATAAACCGCCGGATTGACCGCCCTGAACGGGGTCAGAAACCCGGTCTGCGCCATCCAGACCTCATGCGCGAGGGGCGTTTGCAGAAAGGCGATGAAGGCCCGCGCAGCCGGGCCGTCGCGCATCACCAGCGCAAAGGTGCCACTGCCCAGCACCGGCCGATCCGCGCCCATCCCCGGATCCGAGGGAAAGGCAAAGAAATCGACATCGGTGCCGATCTCGACCCCGGCCGGGAAATGCGAGGCGATGAACGAGGGCGCGCGGTGCAGATAGCAGCCGGGGGGCGATGCAAACAGCCCCGCCGGGCTGTCGCGAAAATCGGTGGCCGCTACCGCAGCGGCCCCGCCCGCCACATGGCCGGGCGTGCGGGCAAACCAGCCAAACTCCTCGATCGCGGACACGACGGCGGGGTGATCGAAGGGAATCTCATGGCGGACCCACTGGTCATAGACCGCGACCGGCTGCCGGCGCAGCAGCAGGTCCTCGACCCAATCGGTCGCGGGCCAGCCGGTCGCCCCGCCCGAACCCAACCCGATGCACCACGGCGTCTCACCGCCGGCTGCGATCCGCGTGGTCAGGGCGCGCAAATCCTGCAGCGTTTGCGGCACGGCAAGACCCGCATCGGCAAAGGTTTCGGGCACATACCAGACCAGCGATTTCACCTCGGCCTTGTAGGGAAAGGCATAAAGCGCCGGTTGCCCGTCCGGGCCCACATGGGTGGACAGATCGGCCCATGAAGCGCCCGCGCCGTAGTTCTGCGCGATCCAGGTGCGGGTGTCGGCGGGCAGCGGTTGGACATGGCCGCGCGCCACCAGATCGGCGATCAGGCCGGGCTGCGCCACGATTGCCACATCGGGGGGGCTGCCGGCCTCGGCGTCGATGACGATCTGGCGCTCATGCGACTCGGAGGTGGCATAGATGACCTCGGCCCCGGTTGCGGCGCGGAAATAATCCAGCACGGTCTCGAACAGCCGCTGATCCTCGCCCCGCCACGGGCCAAAGATCGTCAGCCGCTGGCCCCGCAGGTCGTGGGCTAAGGCAAAGGCGGCGTGGCTGTCCCATGAGAACCCGCCCGCACCGGGCGGAAAGATCAGATCCTGCGCCCGCAGCGGTGACGCCAGCAGCGCCAACGCGGCAGTCAAGGTAAGCAGGTGTGCAGTCATGCCCTGTTTCGTCCCCATGTTGCGCTCCGGCAGCGCCAGCCGATGTTTCACCAGACACACGTTTTGCGTGTATCAGATCAAACGTCAACTCTTGTCGGACGCGCGACTTTCCTGCCGGAACAGCGGTCCCCCCGACGCTGCCCGCTTGCGGTGCGGTAGTGCGGCAGACTATCACGGTCAGGCCATGCCGAAGCAGCGAGGGACCGAGATGCGCCGCCTTTCCATCCTGGCCGATATTGGCGGCACCAACACCCGCGTGGCGCTGGCCGAAGGCGCGCGCGTGTTCCCCGAAACCGTTCGCCGTTATCGCAACGCGGGCTTTACCGGGATCGATGCGGTGCTGGCGCGCTATGTCGCCGAGGAACGTCCGGGTGCGCTGGACGGGGCCTGTGTCGCGGGTGCGGGGCCGGTGCGGCACGGGGTGGTGACGATGACCAACCTGCGCGATGCCGATGGCGCGCCCTGGATCATCGACGCAGACCGCGTGTCGGCGGCAACCGGGGTGGGCCGGGTGGCGGTGCTGAACGATCTGCAGGCGCAGGGCCATGCGCTGGGCCATATCGCCGCCGACCGCCTGACCACGGTGGTGGACGGCCCGGTCGAGGCCGGCGCGACCATGCTGGTCGTGGGTCTTGGCACCGGCGTCAACGCGGCCCCGGTGCATCTTACCGCCGCGGGCCGGATCGTGCCGCCGTCGGAATGTGGCCATGTCGCCCTTGCCGCGCAGGATGCGGAAATGCTGGCGCTGGTCGAATGGCTTGAGGCGCGGCTGGGCGCGCGCGGCGAGGTGCCCCATGCCGGCGTCGAAGAGGCGCTGTCTGGCCGGGGTCTGGCCAACCTGCAGGATTTCGCCGCGCATCAGGCCGGGGACGAGGGCGCCAAGGCCAGCTCGGCCGAGGTGCTGGCGGGCTTGGCGGCAGAGGCACCGCAGGCGATCCATGCGGCGCGGCTTTATACCCGCATTCTGGCGCAGATGCTGGCGGATCAGGCGCTGATCCACCTGCCCTATGGCGGCATCTACCTGATCGGCGGCATGTCTCAGGCGATGGCGCCGCATGTCGCGCGCTTTGATCTGGCGGCCCATTTCCACCGCCCGCGGCGGGTGGCGCTGATGGGCGCGTTTCGGGTGCAGGTGGTCCATGACGATTATGCCGCGCTGACCGGCTGCGCCGTGCATCTGAACGGCTGACCGCAGCCCCCGGCCCAGCCCGGGGCATGGGTATTTGGGTCATGGTGAGAGACATGACCGGTCCGCGGGATGGCGGGCCGGCTGGTCTGGATACCGGGTCGGGTTGTGGCTTTCAGGTGATGACGTCGGGCGCGGTTCGGCCGGTGAAGTCCTCGATCCGGGCGATGCGATGCGCGGCCTTGATCACGGGGGCCAGCGCCTGTTGCGGGTCGCGGTCGAGACCCCCGGGGCCCGGCGCATAGCTTTCGAGATAGAGCCGCAGCGTCGCGCCCTCGGTCCCGGTGCCGGAGAGGCGCAGCACGATGCGGCTGCCGTCGCGAAACAGCACCCGCACGCCCTGTTTCACGCTGGTGGAGCCATCGACGGGGTCGGTATAGGCAAAATCATCGGCGGCCGCGATGTCCAGCCCCTCGATCACTTGCCCCGGCAGGGTGCCGAGGTTTTCGCGCAAGGAAGCCATCATGGCATCGGCGCGGTCACTGGCAATGGCCTCAAAGTCGTGGCGGCTGTAGTAGTTGCGGCCATAGCGGGCCCAGTGATCGGTGAGGATGGACTGAACGCTGTCGCCCCGCACGGCAAGGATGTTGAGCCACAACAGGATCGCCCAGAGCCCGTCCTTTTCGCGCACATGGTCGGACCCGGTGCCAAAGCTTTCTTCACCGCACAGCGTGGCGCGGCCGGCATCCAGAAGGTTGCCGAAGAACTTCCAGCCGGTCGGCGTCTCATAGGCCGGCAGGCCGAGGCTTTGCGCGACCCGGTCCACCGCCGCCGAGGTGGGCATGGAGCGGGCGACGCCTTTCAGACCGGCGCGGTAGCCGGGCGCCAGATGGGCATTGGCCGCCAGCACCGCCAGACTGTCCGAGGGGCTGACATAGATGCCGCGCCCGACCACCATGTTGCGGTCGCCATCGCCGTCAGAGGCCGCGCCGAAATCGGGGGCATTTTCGCCCATCATCTCGGTCATCAGCGCATGGGCCCAGGTGGGGTTGGGGTCGGGATGCATGCCGCCGAAATCCGGCAGCGGCGTGGCATTGACCACTGTGCCCTTGGGCGCGCCCAGCCGGTTTTCCAGGATCTCGACCGCATAGGGGCCGGTCACGGCGCACATGCTGTCCATCCGCATCCGGAAGCCGCCCGCAAACATCGCCCGGATCGCCGGGAAATCGAACAGCGTATCCATCAGGGCGGCGTAATCGCTGACCGGGTCCACCACCTCGACCACCATCGCGCCAAGGCGGCTTTCGCCCAGGCGGTCGAGATCGACATCGGGGGCATCGAGCAGCCGGCATTCGGTCAGGGACTGGCTACGGGCGAAGATCGCCTCGGTCACGGCCTCGGGCGCGGGGCCGCCATTGGCCATGTTGAACTTGATGCCAAAATCCTCCTCCGGGCCGCCGGGATTGTGGCTGGCCGACAGGATGATGCCGCCATCGGTGCCGCGCAGCCGGATCAGGTGGCTGGCCGCGGGCGTCGACAGGATCGCGCCGCGCCCGACGATCACCCGCGCCGCGCCATTGGCCGCCGCCATCTTCAGGATCAGTTGCGCCGCGCGGTCGTTGAAATAGCGCCCGTCACCGCCCAGGACATAGGTCTTGCCCGCAGCGCCGCCGGTGGCCTCCAGCGTGGCCTGCACAAAGTTTTCCAGATAACCCGGCTGCAGGAACACCTTGGTCTTCTTGCGAAGGCCCGAGGTGCCGGGCTTCTGTCCGGGGATGGGCTGGGTGACAATAGTCTGCACGGTCATGGCGATCCTTGGGCGGCGAAGGCGACGCGGCGTTGCGCCGGCCGGTTACAAATGGGTTGGGCGATGGTGCGCATCAGGTGCCATGCGTCCGGCGGCAGGGCAAGAGGCAGCGTCGAGGCAGCATGCGGGGCTGGGCTGAAACCCGGCGATCGGGCGTCCCGCAGATGTTCAACCCGCCCGCAGGAAAAGGGGCGGACCGACACGGCCCGCCCCGGTTTTCGTCTTATCGCCCAGCCTCAATCCGCGTGGCGGAACAACAGCGATTGTGCCGTGTAGATCAGGATCGCAAAGCCTATTGCACCGGCACCGGCCACGCCCAGCACCACCAGCCAGTCGATCGGCCCACCAATGTCAGCCAACCGCGAGCGGGTGATCTTCAGCACGAACCAGACGGCGGCCACGGCCCCCACCGGCATCGACACTTGCGCCCAGAAGAACTTGTGAAAAGACAGCTTTCGGTCGCGCAGCAGCACATAGACATAGGCCAGCGTGATCAGCGCCGCCAGCGCCACCATCGTCCAGAACAGCCCGCGACCGAACATCTCTTCCCAGACGGCGATCAGGGTCTCGAGGGTAAGTTCCTTCATCTCTCGCTCTCCTTACGCCTTGCCCCGCAGCATGGCCTTGTAGGTTGGTTTCAGCGCGATCTCCTTCATCAGCCAGGAGATCCACAATTCTTCCAGAGGCGCGATCACGCCGGGGAAGGACGGCACCAGATTGTCCTTGTAGTCGAACTCGACCAGCATCGCCCGGCCGATCCGGGTGATCATCGGGCAGGACGTATAGCCGTTGAAGACCTGTGTGCCCTCCTTGCCCTGGATCTGGGCGACCAGATGATCCTCGACCACGGGGATATGCCATTTGGCCGAGGCCGCGGTCTTGCCCTTGGGCACGCCGTTGATATCGCCCACGCCAAAGATGTTGGGAAAGCGCAGGTGGCGCAGATTGCCCTGATCGACCTCGATCCAGCCCTGATCCACCCATTTGTCGGCCCAACTGAGACCCGACTCGCGCACCACCTTGGGCGCCCGCATCGGCGGGATCACGTTGATGAAGTCATAGGCGATCGTTTCCTCGCGCGCGGGCGTGACGACGATCTGACCGTCCTTGATCTCCTGCACCTCGGGGATGGTATAGGTGGCGGTGCGTGCGCCGATATCCACGCCCTTCAGAACATGTGACCAGCGCACATCAAAGCCGCGATCGACGAACAGCAGCTTCAGCTTCTCATGCACCACCGGCACCGAGAACAGCGCCTTGTTGTTGGCGGCGTAGATCACCTGGCTTTTATCGCGCGTGCCCTTGCGACGCAGGTAATCGTCGGTGATGAAGGTGTATTTCAGCGGCGCGCCCGCGCATTTCATCTCGGTGTTCGGGCGACCCATCAGCGCCACACCGCCCTTGTCGGTAAAGGCATCCATCGCGCGCCAGGTGGCGGCGGCCTGCTCGGGCCCGGCATAAAGCGCGCCCAGACCGTTCTGGCCCACCTGATCCATCGAGAACCCCTCGATGGCAGCCCAGTCCAGCGTCAGGCCCGGTGCCAGAACCAGAAAGTCATACTCCAGCTTCGTGCCGCCCTCGGTGGTAACGACCTGCGCCACGGGGTCGATGTCCGCCGCATATTCCTCGATCCATTTCACCGATTTCGGCAGCCATTCGCCGGTCTGCGAAATCGAATAGTCGGCCTTCTTCAGGCCGGCGGCGATCAGCGTGAAGCCCGGCTGGTACCAATGCTGCTTGCGACCGTCGACGATGGTGATCTCGGCCCCGTCCAGCCGCTCGGCCAGACGATTGGCAAGCCCGGTCCCACCCGCGCCCGAGCCGACAATCACGATCCGCGCCTTGGTCTGCACCCGGGACGCCTGCACCTGACCGCCAGCCATGGCCAGCGCGGCCGATCCAGCGGCCAGCCCCAGAAAGCCCCGCCGCGAAGCCGCAGCGTTCAGCAAATCCGTCATCGCCTCTGCTCCCCTCTCGCTAAATATGCGTCCTTTTGAATATTTCATACAGCTTCCTGCCAAGCCAAGCCAGCACGGAAGCGCCCAAAATCCCGGCAAAGACACTTTGCCACAGCGCCTTCCCCACGAAAAAATTGCACATGGAATGTATCGAAAAGACAATGATCTGGATCATGGTGGCCAATCCGCTCCTGCGACAAAACCACCCGAAGTCATGGCGGAGACCGCGATGCGACTGACCACACGCACCAATCTGGCAATGCGGACGTTGATGTTCTGCGCCGTCAATGACGGCCGCGTCGTCCGAAAGCACGAGGTCGCCGAGGCGACACACGCCTCGGAGAACCATCTGGCGCAAGTGATCCACGCCCTTGCCCAGAAAGGCTATCTGCGCACCATCCGCGGCCGCGCGGGCGGGCTGATGCTCAGCCGCCCCGCGTGCGAGATCCACGTCGGCGAGGTGTTTCGGGTGTTTGAAGGCAGCCTGCCCTTCACCGAATGCATGGCCGCCACCCGCATCGACTGCCCGCTGGCCAAGTGCTGCCGGTTGAAATGCGCCCTGTCCGAGGCACTGGACAGTTTCTACGGATCCCTCGACCGCTATACCCTCGCCGATATGGTGCAGGGGAATTGCGATCTGGAACAGGTGTTGAAGGTCGCCTGAGCGCAAAAAAGGGGGCGCTGCCCCCTCGGCGCGGATCGCGCCTCACCCCCGGGATATTTGTGCCTGCGTGATGCACAAAGCGCGTTTGCCCTGGCGCGCGCGCGATTGCGCATCATCATTCAGGAAAAAATATCCCGGGGGAGGCCCGCAGGGCCGGGGGCAGCGCCCCCGACACGGATTGGTGCTGGCCGTCGGTCAGTCTTTCCAGGTGCGCTGCAGCAGACCCAGCCAGTTCTCCCACGCCAGCTTGCGGATCAGCCCGTCGCAATAGCCGTGCGCGCGCAAGGCGGCGATCAGCCGCGGCAGGCCGGCTGCGTCGCCGATCCCCTGCGGCACCATCGCCCCGTCGAAATCCGAGCCGAAGCCGACGTGATCCTCGCCCAAGCAGTCGATCAGATGATCGAGGTGACGCAGCAACGGTTCCCAGCCGATTTCGGCGCCGCGCTTGCCGTCTTCGCGCAGGAAGACCGTGGCGAAGTTCAGCCCGACCATGCCGCGGCGTTCAGCGATCATCGCCAGTTGCCGGTCGGTCAGGTTGCGGCTCGACGGGGTGATGGCATGGGCGTTGGAATGGGTGGCGACCAGAGGGGCGTCGGACAGCGCCGCCACCTCGTCAAAGCCCTTTTCGTTCAGATGGCTGAGGTCCAGCATGATCCCCAGCGCATTGCATTCCTTGACCAGACGCCGGCCGGCATCGGTCAGGCCCGGGCCGGTATCCGGGCTGCCCGGAAAGCGGAACGGCACGCCATGGCCAAAGATCGTCGGCCGCGACCAGACCGGGCCGACGCTGCGCAGCCCCATGGCGTGAAAGACGTGCAGCGCGTCCAGCCGCTCGTCGATGGCCTCGGCGCCCTCGAAATGCAGGATGCCGGCGATGGCGCCCGCCGCCCGCGCGGCCTCGATCTCGGCCACCGAGCGGACCAGGCGGAAGCCCCCGGCACTTTCACGCTCCATCCACATCAGATGCCCGATCATCGACAGCGCCACGGGCTGCGCCACACCCAAGGGGATCGCGGCGGGCAGTTCGACCTCATAGGGTGGGTTGTCCATCATCGCGTCATAATCCGGCGCGCCAGGAACCGAGGGGCTGGGGATATAGACGGCGAAGAAGCCCGCAGCAAAACCGCCCGCCCGCATCCGGGCCAGATCGAGATGACCGCCGCCTTCGGTCCCGGACCAGATCGCTGCCCGGTTGCGCGGTGCCATCTGCAATCGCAAAAGCAGGTCGTTGTGGCCGTCGAACACCGGCTGAAGCACTTCCATCTCCGTCCCCGTCAATTCGCAGTTGGGCTAACCTGCCACGGGCGGCGGGGAAGTGCCAGAGGTCACGACCGCGCCGCAGGCGGCACCGCCGGGGCCACCCGGCGCAGGCGCAGCGCATTGGTCAGCACGAAGATCGACGAGGCCGCCATCGCCCCGGCGGCCAGCATCGGCGAGAGTTGCGGCCCGCCAAACGGCACCAGCGCCCCGGCGGCCACCGGGATCAGCGCGACGTTATACCCGAAGGCCCAGATCAGGTTCTGGCGGATGTTCTTCAACGTGGCGCGGCTGAGGGCTATCGCGGTGGCCACGCCACCCGGATCGCCGCCGATCAGCACAACTTCGGCGGCCTCGATGGCGATATCGGTGCCGGACCCCAGGGCGATACCCACCCGCGCCGCGGCCAGCGCGGGCGCGTCATTGATGCCGTCGCCCACGAACGCCACCGGGCCGGCGCGGCCCAGATCGGTCACGGCCTCAACCTTTCCCGCAGGCAGGACGCCGGCGCGGATCTCGTCGATCCCCAGTTCCGCGGCGACCGCCCGGGCCACGGCCTCGGTATCGCCGGTGACCATCGCGGTCCCCACGCCAAGATCGTGCAGCGCCGCCAGCGCCGGGGCTGATTGCGGCTTGATGCGGTCAGCGATTCCCAGCGCGCCCAGCACCTTGCCATCCGCCGCCAGATAGACCGGCGTGATGCCCGAGGCCGCCCAGCTTTCGGCCTGCCGCGCCAGATGGGGCGGGATCTCGGCCGGCATCATCCGGGCCGAGCCGATGGCGACCCGATGCCCCTCGATCGTGGCCAAGGCGCCCTGCCCCGGCACGGCGCTGAAATCCTGCGCGTCAGGCAGAACCAGCCCGCGCTCGGCCGCGGCCTTGGTTACGGCATGGGCCAGGGGATGCTCTGACCCGGCCTCGACCGCCGCAGCCAGACGCAGCAGATGGTCCGAGGCAGGCTCCATCGCCACCAGCGCGGGCTTGCCTTCGGTCAGGGTGCCGGTCTTGTCAAAGCCCACCAGCCGCACTTCGGCCAGCGATTGCAGCGCCTCGCCCCGGCGGAAAAACACCCCCAGCTCGGCGGCGCGGCCGGTGCCAACCATGATCGAGACCGGGGTCGCCAGCCCCATCGCGCAGGGGCAGGCGATGATCAGCACCGACACACCGGCCACCAGCGCATGCGCCAGATCGGGACCGAAGGCCAGCCACAGCGCCACGGTCAGCGCGGCCACCGCCAGCACCGCCGGCACGAACCACAGGGTGATCCGGTCCACCAGCGCTTGCACCGGCAATTTCGCGCCCTGCGCCTGTTCGACCATCGCCACGATCCGCGACAGCACGGTATCGCCGCCCACCGCCGTGATCCGCATCACCAGCCCGCCCGGCCCGTTGACCGTGCCGCCCGTCACCGCATCGCCCGGCCCCTTGGAGACCGGCAGCGCCTCGCCGGTCAGCATCGACTCGTCGATGGCCGAGCGCCCCTCCTCGATCACGCCGTCCAGCGCCACCCGCTCGCCCGGGCGGATGCGCAGGCGTTGGCCGGGGCGCAACGCGGCGATCGGGGCCTCGGCCCAGCCTTCGCCGGTCTCGACCAGCGCGGTGGCCGGTTGCAGCTGCAACAGCCGCTCGATGGCGGCACCGGCCTGACCGCGCGCACGCCCCTCCATCCAGCGCCCGGCAAGGATCAGCGCCACGATCACCGCCGCGGCCTCGAAATACACCGCGCGCGAGGCAGGCGGCACCAGATCCGGGGCGATCATCACGATGCTCGACCAGATCCACGCCGCCGCTGTGCCGATGGCGACAAGGCTGTTCATGTCCGGCCCCCCGCGCAGCAGCGCCGGGATGCCCTTGGTGAAAAACCGCCGCCCAGGCCCCGCCAGCGCCAGCGTCGCCAGCAGCCATTGCCCCGCCCAAAGCCACAGCATCGGCACCTGCGCCATCAGCCAGTGGTGAAAGGCCGGGATCAGATGGCCGCCCATCTCGACCACGAAGATCGGCAGCGCCAGAAGTCCGGCCAGGATCGCATCGCGCTTGAGGCGCGCCAGCTCGGCCACCCGCGCATCGGGGTTGGCCTCGGCCAGAGGCGCTGCGGCAAAACCCGCCCGGCTGACGGCGGCGGCAAGGCGGGCGGCATCGGTTCCGGAATAGGCGCTGACCTGCGCGCGGCGCTGCGCGAGATTGGCGCGGGCCTCGATCACG
>CAYTMV010000033.1:0-24700 GCA_964439015.1 uncultured Gemmobacter sp. | reverse complement strand
CGAACTCCTGCCCCAGATAGCCTTGCGCCTTCTTGTCCTTGGCAAACAGGATCACACCGGAGGTGTCGCAATCCAGCCGATGCACCAGCAGGACCCCGGGGCGGATCGCCTCCAGCCGTGCGATCAGGCAATCCTGCCGCCCCTCCAGCTTGCCCGGCACTGACAGCAGTCCCGAGGGCTTGTCCACGGCGATCAGCCGCGTATCCTCGAACAGGATCACCGGATCGCCCGGCGGTGGGTCATAGGTGAAATCGGCGATCATTCAGCGGGCATCCCGGAAGACCCGTGCCAAAAGCGCCGTCAGGGCGGTCACGTCTTCGTTGGTGAAGGCGGCAGGCGTGTTGCTGTCCAGATCCAGCACCCCCAGCAGCACGCCTTGGCCGTTGATGACCGGCAACACCAGTTCCGAACGGGTCGAGGACGAACAGGCGATGTGGCCGGGAAAGGCATCGACATCCGGCACCAGCTGCACCTGCCGCGTGCGCGCCGCAGCCCCGCAGACGCCACGGGAAAACGGGATCGTCAGGCAGCCATGTCCGCCCTGGTAGGGGCCGATCTTCAGCAAATCGGGTGCCACGACCCTGTAAAACCCGGTCCAGTCGGACCGCGGATCGGCATGATGCAGCTCGCATGCAAAAGTCGCCATCAGTGCGACGGTATCCGTTTCGCCTTCGCACAGCGCCAACAGGCGCGCGGCAAGCCCGGCATGATCCATGTTCTTCGCCCCTTGGCCCGAGAGATGCGACTGTCTTAGGGGAATCCTAATAATCCGGCCATAGCCTGCATCAAACTCTTGTGGAGCGGATGATGGAACTTGTCGCGAAAAAGCAGGGCGACCTGCTGCTGGTCAAGGTGTTGGATGATCGGGTGGATGCCGCCTGCGCGATCCAGTTCAAGGAAAAGATGCGGGATCTGGCGACGCGGGCGCCGCGGCGGGTGGTGCTGGACATGTCACGGGTGACGTTTCTCGACAGTTCGGGGCTGGGGGCTGTCGTCGCGGTCATGAAACTGCTGGGGCCAGAGCATCAGCTTGAGTTGGCGGCGCTGACGCCTACGGTTGAAAAGGTCTTCCGTCTGACACGGATGGATTCGGTCTTTGTCATTCACGCTGGCCTGCCCGACGGGTTGCGGGATGCAGGTTGACGCGCCGATGCGCCTAGTCGCCGAAGACGGCGGGCTGTTGCGGCTGCTGATTCACGCCGAGCCGCTGGCTGTGCGCGACGGATTGCGGGTGGTGATGGCTGCACCACTGCTGTCCCCGCTTCCGGCGGAGCTGCTGGATCGCGCCCAGATCGTTCTGGCCGAGGTGATGAACAATATCGCCGAACATGCCTATGCCGGCGCCGGAGGCCGGATTGACCTGACCGTGCAGCTACTGCCTGGTCGGTTGATCTTCCGCATCGAGGATGACGGGCGGCCGATGCCCGGTGGCGCCCTGCCTGCCGGCCTGCCGGTGGATATGGAGGGCGAACTGCCCGAGGGGGGGTTTGGTTGGCATCTGATTCGCAGTCTCGCCGTCCGGCTCAGCTATCTGCGGACCGGCGGGTCCAACCTGCTTTGTTTCGAAATCCCGCTTAGATCTTGATCGTTGAGTGGTGCTGTTTCCGGCCCGGCGGATGTGTCGCAAGCGTGCCGCATTTCCCCCGTTTTTTCGCCTGAAGTTGGGGGCAGACTAGCGGGGTAGCTGCATAAGGTTACCCTCGGCGCCGTGGTTCAGTGCCCCCACCCAGACCACGATGCCGAGGTCAATCTTGTCAGCCTGCGGGGCGTTGGCGCGTCAGTTCAGATGCAGGGCGAGGGGGTAACGCCCGTCCTCGAAATCGCCAAACATGTCCGGCAGATCCGGGTGATCGACGGGCTCGCCGGTCTCGTCCGGAACAAGGTTTTGTTCGGACACATAGGCGACGTAATAGCTTTGGTCGTTTTCGGCCAGAAGATGATAGAAAGGCTGATCCCGCTCGGGCCGGCTGTCCTCTGGGATTGCCGCATACCATTCTTCGGTATTGGAAAACATGGCGTCAACGTCGAACACCACGCCCCGAAAGGCGTGCTTGCGGTGCTTCAGCACCTGTCCGATGTTATATTTCGCCTGCGTCTTCAACATTCAGCGGCCCCCTTGAGCTTAATTTGTAAACCTCTGGCCGCGCCCTGTCCATCGCATCGCGGCGCGAATCGGGGAAACAGTCTGTAGGGACAGGCCCCACAAAGGTCCGCTCGCGTTAAACTGAAGCGTCGCCCCTTTGCGTGGCTGGGTCTTTGCCCTATTATGCCCCAAAAGAAGAACGCGAGGGGCAGATGAGCAGACTTCTCCGCGCGTCGATCCTGCTGTTGTTGTTGGCCTCCTGCGGGGGCGGCAGGTATTCGGCGCCCCGTAATCTGGACGATGCCTGCGCTATCCTGCGGGAGAGGCCCAAGTATCACCGCGCCATGAAGGCGACCGAACGCAAATGGGGCGTGCCGGTTGCGGTTCAGATGGCCGTGATTCATCAGGAATCGAAGTTCATCGGTAACGCCAAGACCCCACACCGCTTTGCGCTGGGCATCATCCCCATGGGTCGCCAATCCAGTGCCTATGGCTATAGCCAGGCGCTGGATGGCACCTGGGAGGAATACCAGCGCGAAGAGGGCGGCCGCGGGTCGCGCCGCGACCGGATCGACGATGCGACCGACTTCATGGGTTGGTATATGGACGAAAGCGAGGAAAAGCTGGGCATTTCGAAATGGGATGCACGGGCGCAATACCTTGCCTACCACGAGGGGCGCAGCGGCTATGCCAAGCAGTCTTACGAGCAGAAGAGCTGGCTGATGGATGTCGCAAACCGCGTGGGCGACCGGGCAGCGGTCTACCACGCGCAGTTGCAGGCCTGCGGCAAGGACTGATCAGCGCTGATCGCGCTTTTCAGCCTCGGTCGAGATCGAGAACAACGAGTCCTTGTAACCGCGGCCGGTCGCCATCTCGCCCAGAATCACGGTGGTCTGCCCGCCCGCATCGTCGGTGATGACCCATTGCCGTAGCGCGAGCGGGTTGGCGCTGAACACCATCTCGATCGATCCGTATTCGGGATGCTCCGGGTCTTGGGCGCGCACGCGGGTGGTGGTGCCATCCTCGACATGCGCCACAACCATCTTTGCGCGGCCCAGATCGACTTTCTCAGCCAGGATCAGGTTCAGCGGTGTGCGCTTCAGCGGGTATTGCTCGGGCGGTTGGTTCGATTTCGGGTCAAAGATCGCGACAGAACCGGCGCTTGCCAGCACAAGCGTGCGATCCGGCGGCGCATATTCAAACCGCACGCGACCGGGGCGCTTGATGACCAGCTTGCCGGTCGAGATCGTGCCATCGCCATTCACCTGCGTGAAATCGGCCTCGGCAGTGCTGATGCCGTTCAGGTATTTGGACAGCGTGGCCAGCGGAATTTTCTCGGCCTGAGCAGGAAGCGCCAGACCGAGGGCGAAAAGCGGGGCGAGGAGGTGTTTGCGCAGCATCATGGGCCGAATATAGGCCCGCAGGGGCGGCCTTGCATCCCCCCTGCGCGACAAGTTGCGCAACCGTTACCGCCGGGCGGGCAACTCGGCGATGATTGCCTGCGCGGCGGCCCGCGGATCAGCCGCGGCCCAGACCGGGCGGCCCACGACGATATGGTCCGCGCCATCGGCAATCGCCTGGGCGGGCGTGGCCACGCGTTTCTGGTCACCCAGCGCAGCACCGGCGGGGCGCACCCCCGGCGTGACGATCAGCCTGCCCGCGGCTTGCGGCAGGGCGCGGATCATCGCGGCCTCTTGCGGGCTGGCAATCACGCCGTCGGCGCCAGCCTCCAGCGCGCGGGCGGCGCGCTCCAGCGTGATGTCGTGGATGTCGCCGGGCTTGATGCAATTGGCATCCAGATCGTTCCGGTCGAGCGAGGTCAGCACCGTCACGGCAAGGATCTTCAGCCCCGTGCCGCGCTTGCCTTCGGCTGCCGCGCGCACCACCTGCGGATCGCCATGCACGGTCAGGAAGTCCAGGTCGTATTGCGCCAGCCCGCGCACCGCCGCCTCGATCGTGGCGCCGATATCAAAGAGCTTCATGTCCAGAAACACGCGCTTGCCCATCTCGTGCTTCAGTTCATTGGCCAGCGCCAGCCCGCCGCCGGTCAACATGCCCAGCCCGATCTTGTAAAAGCTGGCGGCATCGCCGATGCGGCGCACCATTTCCTGTCCGTGCAGGATGTTCGGCACATCGAGTGCCACGATCAGGCGGTCGTCGCTCATCTTGGGCTCCTGTCTGGGTGGGGCTGGCTTTGCGCTGCGCGGGCGGGCCTGTCAAGCGCGTCGAATGCCGACAAGATTTTCGGGGCTTTGCTCCCCAAGGGCCTTGCAGGGGCCGAATGCCTTACCCAAGTGAGGGATAAGGCCGGGCGGGCGTGCCTTTCAGGGCGTCCGTGAGCGGTGCTGTGAAAAGGAGAGAATGCCGATGAATTTCGAAAAATTCACGGAACGGTCGCGCGGATTCCTGCAGGCTGCGCAAACCATCGCCATGCGCGAAAGCCATCAGCGCGTTTTGCCTGAACACCTTCTGAAAGCCTTGATGGATGACGAGCAGGGGCTGGCCTCGAACCTGATCCGAAAAGCGGGGGGCGAGCCTGCCCGCGTGGGCGAGGCTGTTGAGGCGCTGGTCGCCAAGCAGCCCAAGGTCTCGGGCGGCGACGGCCAGACCTATATCGACCCCAGTCTCGTGCGCGTGCTGGATGAAGCCGAGGCGGTAGCGAAGAAGGCCGGCGATGCCTTTGTGCCGGTAGAGCGGCTTTTGACCGCGCTGGCGCTGGTGAACACCCGGGCCAAGGATGCGCTGTCGGCTGGTGCCGTGACCGCGCAGGGCCTGAATGCTGCCATCAATGAAATCCGCAAGGGCCGCACCGCTGACAGCGCCTCGGCCGAGGATACGATGGAAGCCCTGAAGAAATACGCGCGCGACCTGACCGAGGCCGCGGCCTCGGGCAAGATCGACCCGATCATCGGTCGTGACGAAGAAATCCGCCGCGCGATGCAGGTTCTGTCGCGCCGCACCAAGAACAATCCGGTGCTGATCGGCGAGCCGGGTGTTGGCAAGACGGCGATCGCTGAGGGTCTGGCGCTGCGGATCGTCAACGGCGACGTGCCGGAATCCCTGCGCAACAAGAAGCTGATGGCGCTGGACATGGGCGCACTGATTGCCGGGGCGAAATACCGCGGCGAGTTTGAAGAGCGCCTGAAGGCGATCCTGAAAGAGATCGAGACCGCCGCCGGCGAAATCATCCTGTTCATCGACGAGATGCACACGCTGGTCGGCGCGGGAAAATCCGATGGCGCGATGGATGCGGCGAACCTGATCAAGCCGGCGCTGGCGCGGGGCGAGTTGCACTGCATTGGTGCGACGACGCTGGATGAATACCGCAAATATGTGGAAAAAGATGCAGCCCTGGCCCGCCGCTTCCAGCCGGTCATGGTGTCGGAGCCCACGGTCGAGGATACGATCTCGATCCTGCGCGGCATCAAGGAAAAATACGAGCTCCACCACGGCGTGCGGATCAGCGACTCGGCGCTGGTGGCGGCGGCAACGCTGTCGCATCGCTATATCACCGACCGCTTCTTGCCCGACAAGGCCATCGACTTGGTCGATGAGGCCGCGAGCCGCCTGCGGATGGAGGTCGACAGCAAGCCCGAGGAGCTGGACGCGCTGGATCGCCAGATCCTGCAATTGCAGATCGAGGCCGAGGCCCTGCGCCGCGAGGATGACGCCGCCAGCCGCGACCGTCTGGAAAAGCTGGAAAAAGAGCTGGCTGAACTGCAACAGAAATCCGCAGAGATGACTGCCCAGTGGCAGGCAGAGCGTGACAAGCTGGAGCAGAGCCGCGATCTGAAAGAGCAACTTGACCGCGCCCGCGCCGAGCTGGAGCAAGCCAAGCGCGAGGGCGATTTTGCCAAGGCCGGCGAGCTGCAATATGGCCGCATCCCCGGTCTGGAAAAGGCCCTGTCCGAGGCCGAGGCCCGCGAAGGCGAAGCCTTGGTGGCCGAGGCCGTGCGCCCCGAGCAGATTGCCGAGGTGATCGAGCGTTGGACCGGCATCCCCACCTCCAAGATGCTGGAGGGCGAGCGCGAAAAGCTGCTGCGGATGGAGGATGAGATCGGCCGTCGGGTGATCGGCCAGCGGGCAGCCGTCGTCGCGGTGTCCAACGCCGTGCGCCGCGCGCGGGCGGGGCTGAACGACGAGGGGCGGCCGCTCGGCAGCTTCCTGTTCCTCGGCCCGACCGGCGTCGGCAAGACCGAGTTGACCAAGGCGCTGGCGGAATATCTGTTCGACGACGACAACGCGATGGTGCGGATCGATATGAGCGAGTTCATGGAGAAGCACTCGGTCGCACGGCTGATCGGCGCGCCTCCGGGCTATGTCGGCTATGATGAAGGTGGCGTGCTGACCGAGGCCGTGCGGCGCCGGCCCTATCAGGTCGTGCTGTTCGACGAGGTCGAAAAGGCCCATCCCGATGTCTTCAACGTGCTGTTGCAGGTTCTGGATGATGGGGTGCTGACCGATGGTCAGGGCCGCACGGTCGACTTCAAGCAGACGCTGATCATCCTGACCTCGAACCTCGGGGCGCGGGCGCTGAGCGAACTGCCGGACGGTGCGGATGCCTCGGCCGCCAAACGCGAGGTGATGGAAGCGGTGCGGGCGCATTTCCGCCCCGAGTTCCTGAACCGTCTGGACGAGCAGATCATCTTCGACCGGCTGAACCGCAGCAACATGTCGGGTATCGTCGATATTCAGCTGCGGCGGTTGGAAAAACGGCTTGAGACGCGCAAGATCACGCTGGATCTCGATCAGGCGGCGCGCGACTGGCTGGCGGATGAAGGCTATGATCCGGTCTTTGGGGCCCGCCCGCTGAAGCGGGTGATCCAGAGGCATCTCCAAGACCCGCTGGCGCAGATGATCCTCGGCGGCGAGGTTCTGGATGGTGCCGTGGTCAAGGTCAGCGCCGGGCCGGACGGTCTGATCATCGCCGATCGGGTGGTGCCGTCGGGCCGCACATCGCCACCGGAAGGCCTGGTGCATTGATCTGAAACAGCAAACGGGGGCTTAGGCCCCCGTTTTCATGTCTTCAACAAGAACAGGCGCTATCCGTCACCGGCGCAAAAGAAAACGGGGCCGGCGCAAAGCCGACCCCGTTCAAAGTCGTATCGGTAGAATCAGGCCAGCTGCAGGTTGGTCGCCGACTCGCGACCATTGCGGTCACGCTCCACGTCGAACGAAACGGCCTGGCCGTCATTCAGACCGCGGATGCCGGCACGCTCCAGCGCGGTGATGTGGACGAAAACGTCCTTGGTGCCACCTTCCGGAGCAATGAAGCCGAAACCTTTGGTGGTGTTGAACCATTTCACGGTGCCCTTGGCCATCGTGATATTCCTTTTCATAGATGCCGTTCACAGAATGTAACGGCCCGGCAGAGCTGAAGATCGAAAGCTGAGCCGAAAGGAACAGGTCCGACAAGAGTTGCAAGCCCAATATAGGCGATGGGGGCTGGTTTTGCGAGGGGTGATTCAAATTTCTCGCTTTTTTTCTGGCGAGGGCCGCCCCCATCGCCGTATCCGGGCTTATTTCACCACAAAACCATGGGCGAAGGGGTCGCGATCGTCGATGAAGATGGTGTTGTAGCCGGTCATCCGCGCCCAGCCAGCGACCGAGGGGACGATCGCGGCGCGGTCGCCCACGGTTGCCGCAGCCTCGACCCGCCCCTTGAAGATCGAGCCGATGATCGATTCGTGCCAGAACTCGTCGCCCACCGTCAGCTTGCCCTTGGCCGCCAGCTGCGCCATCCGGGCCGAGGTGCCGGTGCCGCAGGGGCTGCGGTCGATGGCCTTGTCGCCATAGAAGACCGCATTGCGGGCATGCGCGCCCTCGACAGTGGGCTTGCCGGTCCATTGGATATGGCTCAGCCCGTTGATCGCCGGATGTTCGGGGTGGATGAACTCATATTTCGCGTTCAACGCCGCGCGCAGTTTCGGGCTGAAACCGATCAGTTCGCCAGCGGTAAAATCGGCCATGTCGCGGAAGTTTTTCTGCGGCTCGACGATGGCGTAGAAATTGCCGCCATAGGCCACATCCACCACGATCTCGCCCAGACCTTCGACCTCGGCGGTCAGGCCTTCGGCATGCAGATAGGAGGGCACGTTGGTCAGCCGCACCTCTTCGACAAAGCGACCCTCTTGCCGATAGGCGATGTCGACCTTGCCGGCAGGCGCCTCGATCGACAGGTGGCCCGGCTCGCGCGGGGTGATCAGGCCGTTTTCGATCGCCATGGTGATCGTGCCGATGGTGCCATGCCCGCACATCGGCAGGCAGCCCGAGGTCTCGATGAACAGCACCGCCACGTCGCAATCCGGTCGGGTCGGCGGATAGAGGATCGAGCCGGACATCATGTCATGGCCGCGCGGCTCGAACATCAGGCCGGTGCGGATCCAGTCGAATTCGCGCAGGAAATGGGCGCGCCGTTCCAGCATGTCGGCCCCCTCCAGCCGCGGGCCGCCGCCCGAGACAAGGCGCACCGGATTGCCGCAGGTGTGGCCGTCGATGCAGGAAAAGGTATGGGTTGCCATGATGCCCTCGTGTCAGAAGCGGTGCGGAGAAAGCGGGGCCAGGTCGATGCCCGGCGTCTGTCCGGTCAGCAGGTCGGCCACGATCGCGGCGGTGCCGGCGGATTGGGTCAGGCCCAGATGGCCGTGGCCAAAGGCGCAGATCACGTCAGGCATGGGTTTCAGCGCGCCAATCGCCGGCAGCGTATCGGGCAGCGAGGGGCGAAAGCCCATCCACTGCGTGCCGCCGGTGGTCTTGAGCCCGGGAAGAAAGTTCGCGGCCTTTTTCAGCATCGCATCGGCGCGGGCATAATTGGGCGGCAGGGTCAGCCCGCCCAACTCTACCGCGCCACCCACGCGGATGCCGTCCCCGATCCGGGTGACCACAAAGCCGTGGCCGCCAAAGGTGACTTGCGTGCGCAGGTCAAAGGCGCCGGCGGGCAGGGTGGTGTTATAGCCACGCTCGGTCTCCAGCGGGATCTTCACGCCAGCGGTGCGGGCCAGATGGTGCGAATGGGCCCCCGCGGCGATCACAACCTTGCCCGCCTGCATTACCCCGGCCGAGGTTTCCACCCCGCCCGGCACCAGCCGCAGGGCGGTGGCGATCTCGATCCGGCCGCCCTGTTCGCGCAGCCGTTCGGCCAGCGCCAGAGTGTAGGCGCGGGGATCGGTGACCGACCACCAGCCGGGCGTAAAGGTCGCATGGGTAAAGCGGGGCGCGAGGCCGGGCTGGATCGTGGCGATCTCGTCCCCTTTCAGGTGGCGGTATTCGATCCCCTCGGCGTCGCGCGCCTGCCAGCCGGAAAGGGAGGCGCGAAATTCGCCCTCGCCCTCGTAGACCTGCAGATTGCCCTCGCGGCGCAGGAAATGGGTCAGACCTTCACGGTCCAGAAATGCAAGCAGCGCCTCCCGCGACAGCCGCATCATGTCAGTCTGCACGCGGGTCGAGGCCGCCACTTGCCGCGGAAACGAGGCCAGCCAGAACCGCCACATCCACGGCGCGATCTTCAGCGCATAGGCCGGCGGCACGCTGAGGGGGCCCAGCGGGTCCAGCAGCCATTTCGGGGCCTGCCGGATGATCCGCGGCGAGGCCAGCGGCAGGATGTCGGTGAAGGCAAAGGCCCCGGCATTGCCGGTCGAGGCGCCGGCGGCCGGCCCCTCACGCTCTACCACCGTCACCGTCAGGCCGCGGGCCCGCGCTGTCAGCGCGACGGACAGCCCCACCACGCCCGCGCCGATTACGATCACATCCGTCCGCATCGCCCGGACCTCAGGCCGCGTAACGCGCAGCGTCGGGCTGGGCCGCCCATTGGGCATACCAGCGGTCGAACAGGGTCAACTGCGCCTCGATGAAACCTTGCTGGCTGGACGAAAGCGCGTCGGTCTCGTTGAAGTGCAGACGATACTCCTCCTGGCCTCTCAGCACCATCATGTGCTTGAAATACAAGACCAGATCGGGGCCGGCATCGACCTTCGACAGTTCTTGCAGCGCATCGTCCAATTCTTTCGCCAGACGGCGGGCGATCATGTCGCCTGTCGCGGCGGCCTGACACAGCGCCGACAGGTGCAGCACCTCGCGCGGCAGGACGTTGCCGATCCCGGTGATCGCGCCGCGGGCCCCCGCGTTGACGAAGCCGTGATAGACCGCGGTATCGACGCCGATCATCAGCGTCACCTCGTCATCGCGCGAGGTTATGTGTTCGGCCGCATAGGACAGATCGGCATTGCCGCCGAACTCCTTGAACCCGATCAGGTTCGGATGCTCGGCCCGCAGGGCAAAGAACAGGTCTGCCCGGGTGGCGAAACCGTAATAGGGGCTGTTGTAGATCACTGCCGGCAGGTCAGGCGCAGCCGACAGGATCGCCTTGAAATGCGCCCGCTGCGCCGCGATCACCGATCCGCGCGACAGCACGCGCGGGATCACCATCAGCCCCTGCGCGCCCACCTTTTGGGCATGGGCGGCGTGGGCCACCGCCTGCCTGGTGTTCACGGCACCCGTGCCCACGATCACCGGAACGCCTGCGCGCACCAGCCGCTCGACGCCTTCCATCCGCTCGGCATCGGTCAGCAGCGGCCAATCCCCCATCGAGCCGCAATAGACAACAGCTGACATGCCCAGCTCGATCAGCTCTTTCCCCTTGCGCACCAGCGCGTCGAAATCGGGGGTGCGGTCGGCTTTGCACGGCGTCATCAGCGCGGGGATGGTGCCGGAGAAGATAGTGGACATCGGAGGCTCCTTGCAGGCGAATCTTGGGTTTCTGTGGTTAGTATAAGTCTTGCATTTTTCTAGTCGACAAAAATGTCAAAACTCACAGCGGGTGATTTTGTCGCGTATCGCGGGCGACCAATGCGCGGATTTGCTGGACGATCTGATTGGCATGGGCCGTGGCCAAGCGGTCGCATTCGGCCACATCGCGGGCGGTAATGGCGGCGATCATTGCCGCGTGCTCGGTGATGTAGGGATGTGGCAGGCTGGGCTGGAAGCTGGGGTAGTAGTAAAGCCGCAGGATGCGCCGCCCCTCGTCCAGCAGGCGGGTGAACAGCTGGATGTAATAGGGATTGCCGCCCGCCTCGGCGATGGCCAGATGAAAATTGCGGTTGGTGGCGATCATGGACATTTCGTCCCCGGCCGTGACGGCGGCAGCAAACTCGGCCTGCCGCGCCTGGATCGCCTCGAGATCAGCGGGGCGGTGATGTTCGGCCGCAAGCCGGGTGGTGACGCGATACATCAAGGTCAACGCGTCATAGAAATGATGCAGGTTCAGAAAGTCGATCGGCGCTACCACGGTGCTGCGATTGGGCAGCGTCAGCACCAACCCATCCCCGGCCAGCCGGACCAGCGCCTCGCGGATGGGCGTGCGCGACATCGACAGACGTTCGGCCAAACCGATCTCGTCGATCGCCTCGCCGGGGGGGAGGGTCAGGTTCAGGATTTCATCGCGCATCGTGTCATAGACCAGTCGCGCGCCTTCGCCCCGCCGTCTTTCCTGCCGTTCTTCTGCCATGGAGGCCTCCTGTCGACAGACAAAATACAGTGCTGCGCGCGCAGATCAATCGCTTCCTGCCGATGCGCCACGCCGGCCATTGACGAAAGCCTCGCGCGCGCGCACAAGCGCGCCGGAATTGACCGGAGGCATCATGCTGAAACTGCCCAATGATGGCGAGGCCACCGGCACGCCGCTGATGGATCACCTGCTGGGCAAAGGCGGCCCGGCCGAGATCGTGGCTGCCATTGCCGCCGCCGTGCCGGAACTGGCGCAGCGGCTTGCCGCAGGTCGGATCTATGGCGATCCTGCCGCGCTGGTCGGCACCAATGACAGTGGCGACGCGCAAAAGGCGCTGGATGTGGGCGCGCATCAGCACATGCTGGCGGCGCTGGCGGCCGCCGGTGTGCGCTGCGTGCTGTCCGAGGAAGACCCGCATGTCGCCACCCTGAACCCCGAAGGGGCCTGGGATGTGGCCATTGATCCGATCGACGGCTCGGGTTCCATCGGCATCGGCGCGCCCCTGGGGCTGTTGTTCTCGATCCTGCCCGCCGCGCATGAGGGGTTCTTGCGTCCGGGCCGGGCGGCGGTGGCTGCCGGTTACGCCTCGTTCGGGCATAGCGTCGATTTCGGCTACAGTCTGGGCGACGGCGTGCATATCGCCACGCTGGACCCGCTGAGCGGGGCATTTCGCCTGCTGCGCCAGAATGTTCGTCTGGCGGCCGAGGCCAAGACCATCGCCTACAACGCCTCGAACGAGCGGCATTGGTCGCCGGGCCTGCAACAGTGGGCGCTGGACCTGCGCGCCGGCAAGGAAGGCCCACGCGGGCGCAACTTCAACATGCGCTGGCTGGCGGCTGCGGTGGGCGAGTTGCATCGCATCCTGCTGCTGGGCGGCTGCTTTCTCTATCCGGCGGATGCCCGGAAAGGGTATGAAAACGGTCGCCTGCGCACCATCTATGAGGCGGTGCCTATCGCCTTTCTGATCGAACAGGCAGGCGGGCGTGCAACTGACGGGCTGAACCCGATCCTTGACCGCGTGCCCGTTGCCCTGCATGAAAACACAGCCCTGATATTCGGCGCGGCCGATGAGGTGGACCTCATTGCCCGCTATCTGTCCCACCAGTCCTGAAGGTTCGCCATGGCCCGCATTACCCTCCGTCAACTTCTCGATCATGCCGCCGAAAACGGTTACGCCGTGCCGGCCTTCAACATCTCGAACATGGAGCAGGGGCTGGCGATCATGTCGGCCGCCAGCGCCTGCAATGCGCCGGTGATCCTGCAGGCCAGCCGCGGCGCGCGCGCCTATGCCAATGACCGGGTGCTGGCGCGCCTGATCGACGGCCTGTGCGAAACCTATCCCGAGATCCCGGTCTGCATGCACCTGGACCACGGCAACAATCTG
Organism: uncultured Gemmobacter sp.; assembly: GCA_964439015.1. Taxonomy (GTDB): domain Bacteria; phylum Pseudomonadota; class Alphaproteobacteria; order Rhodobacterales; family Rhodobacteraceae; genus Gemmobacter. The sequence goes on along the minus strand of CAYTMV010000033.1, from coordinate 11,731 downwards.
GCCACCTGCGCCACCGCGATCCAGAACGGCTTCACCTCGGTGATGATGGACGGCAGCCTGCGCGAGGACGGCAAGACCCCGGCAGATTACGCCTATAACCGCGACATCACCCGGCAGGTGGTCGATATGGCCCATGCCTGCGGCGTGTCGGTCGAGGGGGAACTGGGCGTTCTGGGCAGCCTCGAGACGGGCATGGGCGATCAGGAGGATGGCCATGGCGCCACCGAAAAGCTCAGCCACGACCAACTGCTGACCGACCCTGATGAGGCGGTGCGTTTTGTCAACGACACCAAGGTCGACGCGCTGGCGATCGCCATGGGCACCAGCCACGGCGCCTACAAGTTCACCCGCAAGCCCGATGGCAACATCCTGGCGATGCATGTGATCGAGGAGATCCACCGCCGCCTGCCCAACACCCACCTGGTGATGCACGGCTCGTCTTCGGTGCCCGAGGATCTGCAGCAGATCATCAACAACTACGGCGGCGACATCAAGCCGACCTGGGGCGTGCCGGTCGAAGAGATCCAGCGCGGCATCAAGTCCGGCGTGCGCAAGGTCAATATCGACACCGACAACCGCCTGGCGATGACGGCCGCGATCCGCCGGATGCTGGCCGAAGAGCCGTCCGAATTCGATCCGCGCAAGTATCTGAAGCCCGCGATGGCCATGATGTCCGAGGTCTGCAAGGCCCGGTTTGAGGCTTTCGGGACCGCCGGCTGGGCCGACCGCATCCGCCCGCTGTCGACCGAGGCAATGGCCAAGCGTTACTGATGATCCTGGTGCGGCCCTTCGGGGCCGCGCCTCACAGATAGGGCGGGGTGCAGGCCGAGACCACCAACGCCTCGCGGTCGCCCAGATTGCGAAACCGATGCGGCAGGGTGCTGTCGAACAGATAGCTGTCGCCGGCCTTCAGCACCGCGCAATGCTCGCCCACGGTGATCTCGATTTCGCCGGCGATCACCACGCCCCCCTCATGCGAGACATGTTCCAGCATGGCCTCGCCGGTATCGGCGCCGGGCTCATACCGCTCATACAGCACTTGCAGGTTATGCGCCTTGGCATCGCCCACCTGTTGCAGGGTGATCTTGCCGCGCGGATCGTCCAGTGTCGAGTAAAGCCGGGTCGTCAGGTCGCGCAACTCGGACGGTTTGAAGAACACGGCGTTGCTGGAAGGGGTGTCGGGTTCGAAAAACTCCGACATGGAGACGCCCAGTCCGCCCAAGATCTTGCGCAGAGAGGCCACCGATGGGCTGGAGCGGTTGGTTTCGATCATCGAGATCTGGCCATGTGGCACGCCCGAGGCCTCGGCCAGCTGGCGCTGCGACAATCCTGCCGCCTGCCGCATCTGTCTCAGTCGAAAGCCAACGTCAAAATCGTTCATTCACGCCACCTGCGCTGTCTGCCGGTTTGGGCCAGCATAGGGTCCCGGCGCGGGGCGCACAATTCATTGTGCTGTCTTGTCGGGCTTGGGATGCAAGAAAATGCGCAGGATACTGAGCGAGACGCCTTGGTCTTGAAAGGAAAGGGGCCCGGCGCGATGCGCCGGACCCCTTGATGAACCACGATCCGGGCAGGATCAGACCACGCCCATCATTCGCATCGCTTCGGCCACGCGCACGAAGCCGGCGATATTGGCGCCCAGCACATAGTCGCCCGGCGTGCCATACTCTTCGGCGGTGGCATAGCATGTGTCATGGATATTGCGCATGATCGTGGCCAGACGGGCCTCGGTCTGCTCGAAGGTCCAGCTGTCGCGGCTGGCGTTCTGCTGCATCTCCAGCGCCGAGGTGGCCACGCCACCGGCATTGGCCGCCTTGCCCGGGGCGAACATCACGCCCGCCTGCTGGAAGGTGCGGATCGCCTCGGGGGTCGAGGGCATGTTGGCGCCTTCGCCAACGGCGATCACGCCGTTCTTCACCAGCTTGGCGGCATCCTTGGCCGACAGCTCGTTCTGGGTGGCCGAGGGCATCGCCACCTCGCAGGGCACATCCCAGATCGACCCCTTGCCGGCCGGGATGAAATGCACGCCATCGCCCTTGCGGCGCGCGTATTCCGAAATGCGCTGACGGCGGACGTCCTTGATCTCTTTCAGCAGCTCCAGATCAATGCCGTTCTCGTCGACCACATAGCCGCTGGAATCCGAGCAAGCCAGAACCCTGCCGCCGAACTCCTGCACCTTTTCGATGGTATAGGTCGCAACGTTGCCAGAGCCCGACACCACCACGCGCTTGCCGTCGAAATCGGTGCCGCGCGTTTTCAGCATCGACTCGACGAAATAGGTGTTGCCATAGCCGGTGGCCTCGGTCCGCGCGCGCGATCCGCCATAGGCCAGCGCCTTGCCGGTGATCACACCCGCCTCATAGCGGTTGGTCAGGCGCTTGTACTGGCCGAACATGAAGCCGATCTCGCGGCCGCCCACGCCGATATCGCCGGCGGGCACGTCGGTGTATTCGCCCAGGTGGCGCCACAGCTCGGTCATGAAGGACTGGCAGAAGCGCATGATCTCGCCATCCGACTTGCCCTTGGGATCGAAGTCCGAGCCGCCCTTGCCGCCGCCGATCGGCATGCCGGTCAGCGCGTTCTTGAAGGTCTGTTCAAACCCCAGGAACTTGATGATCCCGACGTTCACCGAAGGGTGGAAGCGGATGCCGCCCTTGTAGGGACCAAGCGCCGAGTTGAACTGCACGCGGAAGCCGCGGTTGATCTGGACCTTGTTCTTGTCATCGACCCACGGCACGCGGAAGATGATCTGACGCTCGGGCTCGCAGATCCGCTCGATCAGCGACTGGTCCAGATAGTCCGGGTTCTTGGCCACAACGCGGCCGAGGCTTTCCAGAACTTCGACCACGGCCTGGTGAAACTCGGGCTCGCCCGCATTGCGCTGCATGACCTCTGCGAGGATGGGTTGGAGTTTTTCATCAACACTGTTCACGGGCAGGCCTTTCGTATCTCCGGGAATCGCGGAAACTTCCCTAATAGCGAATATTCGTATGAGTAAAGGGCATTTTTCGCATGAAACATTCGCCGTGAACGAAGTTTCGGATCGAAGATTGCCGCGCTGCGGCGTGTCAGATCACACTGCGGATCGCAAAGCTTGAATTGATGCGGGTCACGCCCGGCAATCGCGATAGAATGTCCTTGTGGATCCGCTCGTAATCGCCCGGTCCTTCTGTCTCCAGATGCAACAGGTAATCCTCGTCGCCGGTCATCAGATAGCACTGCCGGATTTCGGGATGTTTCAAGACCTCGGCCTCAAAGGCGCGCAGGGCATCGCCGGTCTGGCTCGCCAGAGAGATGCGCACGATCATCGCCTGCCGCGCCTCGGCCGCCGGGCCTGCCACCAGCGCGGTGTAGCCGCGGATCACGCCGCTTTCCTCCAGCATCCGCACCCGGCGCAGGCAGGCCGAGGGTGACAGTCCGACCTCGGCCGCAAGCGCCACATTGGACAGTCGGCCATCGCGCCGCAGGGCGCGGATCAGGGCGCGGTCGATGCGATCCAGGTCTGGCATGATATTGTGTAGCCTGCATGAAAGTTGTGAATAGCAGCGCACTATCGCATGATATTGCGCAAATTCACAGGACATTCGAGCTAAAATTCAGCAGCATCAGCCGGATATTCCGGTTCAGGGGCCGGGTTGCAGGAAGGAAGCGCGCGATGAAGGTTCTGGTTCTGGGGGCCGGTGTGATTGGCACGACCTCAGCTTGGTATCTGGCCAAGGCCGGGCATGAGGTTACGGTGGTCGACCGTCAGCCCGGCCCGGCGCTTGAGACGTCTTATGCCAATGCCGGTGAGGTGTCGTTCGGCTATTGCAGCCCATGGGCTGCGCCGGGCATCCCGATGAAGGCGATCAAGTGGCTGATGATGGAACATGCGCCGCTGATCCTGCGCCCCAAACCCGATTGGGCGATGCTGAACTGGCTTGTGCGGATGCTGCGCAACTGCACCTCCGAGCGTTATGCGATCAACAAGAGCCGGATGTTGCGCCTGTCCGACTATGCCCGCCTGTCGCTGGCCGAATTGCGCACTGAGACCGGCATCACCTACGACGAACGGATGCAGGGCACGTTGCAGTTGTTCCGCACCCAGGCGCAGCTGGACGCCTCGGCCAAGGACGTGAAGGCGCTGAAGGCCGACGGCATCCCCTGCGAGGTCCTGGACCCCGAGGGCTGCATCCGGGTGGAGCCCGCGCTGGCCCATGCCCGCGACCGGATCGTGGGCGGCCTGCGAACCCCGCTGGACGAAACCGGCGATTGCTTCAAGTTCACCAACAGCCTGTCGGACCTTTGCACCGCCCGCGGCGTCACCTTCCGCTGGGGCGAGACGATCCGCCGGATCGACACCTCGATGGGCCGCGTGACAGGCGTGGTGACCGATCGCGGCACCTTGCAGGCCGATGCGGTGGTGATGGCGCTGGGCAGCTGGTCGCCGATGCTGCTGGCGCCGCTGGGGATCAAGCTGCCGGTCTATCCGGTCAAGGGTTACTCGCTGACCATTGACATCACCGATCCATCCCGCGCGCCGGAATCGACGATCATGGACGAAAGCTACAAGATCGCCATCACGCGTCTGGGCGACCGGATCCGCGTTGGCGGCATGGCCGAGATCTCGGGCTACAACAACCGGCTGGAGGCCTCGCGCCGCCGCACGCTGGAACATTCGGTCACAGACCTGTTTCCGGGCGGCGATGCCAGCAAGGGCGAGTTCTGGAGCGGGCTGCGGCCGATGACCCCCGACGGCACGCCGGTGATCGGCGCGACCCCGGTGCAGGGCCTTTGGCTGAACACCGGCCACGGCACGTTGGGCTGGACGATGAGCACCGGCTCGGGCCGGCTGATTGCCGATCTGGTTTCCGGGCGCAAGCCAGAGATCGACGCCAAGGATCTGGCGATCAGCCGTTACTGATCGCCGTCCCAAGCCCTCGCCTGCTGCGGGCCAAGCCGCAGCAGGTCTACCGCCCTTGCGGCGATCTGGGCCGTGATCTCCGGCACCGAAGCGGGCCGTAGGTAAAAGGCCGGGACCGGCGGCAGCACCACCGCCCCCATCTCTGTCACGGCGGTCATGTTGCGCAGATGCGCCAGCGTCAGCGGCGCCTCGCGCGCCAGCAGGATCAGCGGGCGGCGTTCTTTCAACTGCACGCCCGCCGCGCGGGTCAGCAGATTGTCGTCCAGCCCGTGGGCGATGGCGGCAAGGCTGCGCATCGAGCAAGGGGCCACGATCATCCCCGCCAGCGGTGCCGAGCCCGAGGCGATGCTGGCCCCCAGATCGCGGATGTCATGGCGACGGCTGGCCAGCGCCGACACCTCGGCCAGCGCCTCTGGCCCGACCTCATCGGTCAGCGTGCGTTCGGCCATGGGCGAGACGACCAGATCAATCTCGGCCCCGGCGCTGTGCAGCATCCGAGCGGCATCCAGTCCCAGCGCCGCGCCCGACGCGCCCGAGATCCCCAGAACGACCCGCGGCCTCATTGCAGCACCCCTTTCAGCAACTCGGCCGCGCGCGCCTCATGAGCAGGGTCCAGCGCCATCACCTGACCCCAGTCGCGCGTGGTTTCCGCGCCGATCTTGGTGGTGGCGTCGATACCCATCTTGCCGGCCAATCCCTCGCGCGGGCTGGCGAAATCGAGATAATCCATCGGTGTGCCGTCGATCACCATCAAGTCGCGCGCCGGGTCCATCCGGGTCGAGATCGCCCACAACACATCGTCCATGTTGCGCGCGTCGATATCGTCATCCACCACCACGATCAGCTTGGTATAGCTGAACTGCGGCAGCATCCCCCACAGCGCCATCATCACCCGCCGCGCCTGCCCCGGATAGCGTTTGGCGATCCGCACCACCGCCATGCGATAGGAACAGGCGGCGGGCGGCAGCCACAGGTCCAGCACCTCGGGAATCTGCGCCTGCACCACCGGCAGCGCCAGATCATTGAACACCTCGCCGATCACCGAGGGCTCATCCGGCGGCCTTCCCGTGACGGTGGACAGATACAACGGATCGCGGCGGCAGGTGATGGCGCTGACCCGCATTACCGGAAACGGCTCGGCGGCATTGTAGTAACCGGTATGGTCGCCAAACGGCCCCTCCGGCGCGGTTTCGCCGGGATGCACCCAGCCTTCGATCACGATCTCGGCCTGCGCGGGCACCATCAGCGGCACCGTGGTCGCCGCCGCCACCTCGGCCCGCGCGCCGCGCAGCACGCCCGAGAAGGTCAACTCGGATACCGTTTCCGGCAGGGGCAGGGCGGCTGACAGCAACAGCGCCGGATCGCAGCCAAGGGCGATGGCGACGGGCATTGGCTCGGCCGCGCGCAGCCAGCTGCGGTGATGCGCTGCCCCGCCGCGATGGGCCAGCCACCGCAGGATCAGCCGATCCGGCCCGATCACCTGCGCGCGGTAGACCCCGAGGTTATAGCGCGGCATCGCCGCCGCCTCGGACCCGTGCGGGCGGGTGATGACCACGGGCCAGGTGATCAGCGGCCCGGCATCGCCCGGCCAGGGGGTCTGCACCGGGATATCGCCCAGACTGGCCAGCCGCCCGGCCTGCACGGCCGGACGGCGGATCACGCGGGGGCGGGTGGACAGGGCGGCGCGCAGCATCGGCCACCGCGACAACGCGTCGCGCATCCCCTCAACCGGGGCCGGGGCCCGCAGGGCCGCCAGAAACGCGCCCAGATCGGCCACACCATCAGGGGCCACGCCCAGCCCCGCCGCGACCCGCGCGCGGGTGCCAAACAGGTTGCCGATCACCGGCATGGCGGCCTTGTTGCCCCCCTGACAGGGCGCATCAAAGCGCAGCACCGGCCCCTTGTTTTGCAGGGCCTTGAGCATCACGGCGGTCATCTCGCCCTGCAGATCGACCGGGACTGCGATCCGGGCCAGATCACCCGTCGCGTCGGCATGGGCCAGAAAGGACCGAAGGTCGGGAAAAGGGGGCAGGCTGCGCATCTCGGCTCCTTCACGGCTGCCTCGGGCCTAGCAACCCTGCGGGAGGGCGGACTTGATCTTGGTCAATTCCTCCGCCCCCGGCTTGGACCTAGACATGCCCCATGCCTGCACCGTTGCCGCCCTTGCCCTTGGCCCCGCTCAATCTGCCATTGTCACGCCTGATGCGTGGCATGGCCGCGCGTCACCCGTCGATCCTGCGCCGGCTGGGCGCGCATGCCGGCGCGCGGATTCTGCTGGATGTGACCGATGCGCCGCTTCTGCTGCTGATGGAACCCGCGCTGCGCCGCCTGACAGCCCATCGCCGCAGCGCGGCCCCGCGCGCCGATGCCCAGATCCGCGGCAAGCTGCGCGCCTTTCTGGCGATGCTGCACGGCGGCGAGGATGGCGATGCGCTGTTCTTTTCCGGCGAGCTGGAGATCGCGGGCGACACCTCGGTGGTGCTGGCGCTGCGCAATGCGCTGGACGACGCCGAACTGGATCTGACCGAAGAACTGGTGGCCGAGGTCGGGCGCGCCGGTCCGCTGTTGCGCGGTGCGGCCCGCGCCATTGCCCGGCAATCGGGCCTCACCCTTTCCCGTCAGGAGTCCTTGGCATGATGGAACTGGTCTGTCCCGCCGGCACCCCCGCCGCCCTGCGCGGCGCGGTCGAGGCGGGGGCCCATGCGGTCTATTGCGGCTTTGCCGATGAGACCAATGCCCGCAACTTTCCCGGCCTGAACTTCTCGCCCGAAGAACTGGCCGAAGGCGTGGCCTTCGCCCATCGCCATGGGGCCAAGGTGCTGGTGGCGATCAACACCTTCCCCCGCGCGGGCGCGCAGGCGCTGTGGCACCGCGCGCTGGCCAATGCCGAGGCGGCGGGTGCCGATGCCGTGATCCTTGCCGACCTTGGCCTGCTGGCCCATGCGGCCGAGCGTCATCCCAAGCTGCGGCTGCATCTGTCGGTGCAGGCCGCCGCCGCCAACCCGGATGCGATCAACCTGTATGCGCAGGCTTTCGGCGTGCAGCGCGTGGTCCTGCCGCGGGTGCTGACGGTCGATGAAATCCGCGCCATCAACCGCGAGATCGACGTGGAGACCGAGGTCTTTGTCTTTGGCGGCCTGTGCGTTATGGCCGAGGGGCGGTGTTCGCTCTCGTCCTGGGCCACGGGGCTGTCGCCCAACATGAACGGCGTCTGCTCGCCCGCGAGTCATGTCGCCTATGCTGAAAACAGCGGCGCGCAAGAGGCGCGGCTGGGCGGCTATCTGATCCACCGCACCCCCAAGGGGGCGCCGGTGCCCTATCCCACGCTGTGCAAGGGGTGCTTTACCTCGCCCGATGGCAAGGGGGCCAGCCAGACCGGGCATATCTTTGAAGATCCGGTCAGCCTGGACGCGACCCGGCTGATCCCCGCGCTGCAGAAGGCCGGGGTGCGTGCCTTGAAGATCGAGGGGCGGCAACGCTCGCGCGCCTATGTGGGGCAGGTGGTGCGGGCCTTCCGCGCCGCGGTCGAGGCGGCGGATGCCGGCGCGCCGATGCCGGAAGGGTTGCTGGCCAAGCTGACCGAGGGTCAGGCCGCCACCACCGGCGCTTATGCCAAGACCTGGAGGTAAGGCGATGGATCTGACGATTGGCCCCAACGCCTTTTTCTGGACGGCCGAGGCCGTGCGCGCCTTCTACCGCGCGGTCGCGGCCAGCCCGGTGTCGCGGGTGGTGGTGGGCGAATGGGTCTGCTCGAAACGCCTGCCGTTCTGGCAGGACGAGATCCCCGGCGCGGTCGAGGCGCTGCAGCTTGCCGGAAAACAGGTGGCGATCACCTCGCTGGCGCTGATCACCCTGCCGCGCGAGCGGCGCCAGACCGCCGAGCTGGTCGAGATGGGTCTGCCGGTCGAGATCAACGATCTTTCGGCCCTGCGCCACATCCCCGAGGGGGCCGAGTTCTGGGTTGGCCCGGTGGTGAATGTCTATAACGAAGGCACGCTGGACTGGCTGGCCCGTCGCGGCGCGACCCGCATCTGCCTGCCGCCCGAGTTGCCGCTGGACTCGGTTGCGCGACTGGCCGAGGCCGGGCAGGCGGCGGGCGTGGCAATCGAGGTCTGGGGCCACGGCCGCGCGCCGCTGGCAATTTCGGGTCGGTGCTATCACGCGCGGCTGCATGACCGCGCCAAGGACAGCTGTCAGTTCGTCTGCGGCGAGGACCCGGACGGCCGCGATGTGGATACGCTGGACGGACAGCCCTTCCTGACCGTGAACGGCGTGCAGACCATGGGGCGGGCGATCACCACCGTCGCCGATCAGCTGGACGACCTGCGCGCGGCCGGTGTCGCCAGCCTGCGCCTGTCGCCGCATATCGGCGATTTTGCCGCGGTGGCCACGGCCTATGATGCCGCGCTGGCGGGCCTGCCAAGGTTGGCGCAACAGCTGCAGACGCTGATGCCCGGTGCCTCCTTCTGTGATGGCTTTCTTGCGGGGCAGCCGGGGGTTGCGCGGGCGGCTGTCCGCTGACGCCGGGCCTTGACCAAGGCCCGCGCGCTCAGTCGCGCGGGCGTCTGCGGCCGTAAAGCTCCAGCCGGTGCCACTCGATGTCATAGCCCAACGCGGCGGCGATCTCGGCTTGCAGCCGTTCGATCTTGTCGGACTGGAACTCGATCACCGCACCGGTATCGAGGTCGATCAGATGGTCGTGATGGTCGCGGTTGGCCAGTTCATACCGCGCGCCGGCACCGTCAAACTCGTTGCGCAGCACGGTCCCTGATTTTTCCAGCACCGCCAGCGTGCGATAGACGGTTGCCTGAGACACGCTGGGGTCCTGCGCGCGCGCGCGGCTGAGGATGTCTTCTGCGCGGGGGTGGTCTTTCGCCTCGCGCAGCACATGCAGGATCGCCAGCCGCTGCCGGGTCACGCGCACGCCTTCGCTGCGCAGATCGGTTTCCAGATCGTCGGACGCGTCCATCATTCGGCCAATCTAACCGCTCGATGCGGGGCGCTCAAGTTGCGAATGAGTCGCAACTCTTGACTTTTCGAGAATCGTTCTCATCATCAATTCCGACATAGGAGGTCACATGCGCCTGCCCCTGATCGGATGGATTGCCGCCCTCGCCGCCACACCGGCCGCGGCAGAGGAGTTCAAGGTCGTCACCACCTTCACCGTCATCGCCGATATGGCGCGGCAGGTGGCGGGCGATCATGCCACCGTCGTCTCTGTCACCCGGCCGGGGGCCGAGGTGCATGGCTATGAGCCCACGCCGCGCGATCTGGTCGCGGCGATGGATGCCGACCTGCTGCTCTGGAACGGGCTGAACCTTGAACGCTGGTTCGAGCAGTTTCTGGCCAATCTGGGCGATCTGCCTGCGGCCACCCTGACCGAGGGGATCGCAGCGATGCCGATCCGCGAAGGTGGCAGCGAAGGCAAGCCTAACCCGCATGCCTGGATGTCGGCCGAAAATGCCGCAGTTTATATCGACAATATCGCCGCGGCGCTGTCGGCCGCCGATCCCGAAAACGCCGCCGCCTATGCCGCCAATGCGACCGCTTACAAGGCCGAGGTTGCGGCCACCATCGCCCCCCTGCGCGACCTGATTGCCACCGTGCCCGAACCACAGCGTTGGCTGGTGACGTGCGAAGGGGCGTTTTCTTATCTCGCCCGTGATCTGGGCCTGCAAGAGGCCTATCTCTGGCCGATCAATGCCGACAATACCGGCACGCCGCAGCAGGTGCGCGCCGTGATCGATGCGGTGCGCGCGCAATCGGTGCCGGCGGTGTTTTGCGAAAGCACCGCCAATGACGATCCCGCCCGCCAGGTCGCGCGCGAGACAGGCGCGGCCTTTGGCGGCGTGCTTTATGTCGACAGCCTGTCCGCGCCTGACGGGCCGGTGCCCTCCTACCTCGACATGCTGCGTGTCACGACCGAGACCATCGCCCGCGGCTTGACCGGTCAGGCTGAGGGCGCGCCATGAGCCGGCAAGTGGCGCTGGATGATCCTGCGGCTGGGCTGCGGGTGCTGGGTGCCTCGGTCACGTATCGCAACGGGTTGACGGCGCTGCGCGACGCCAGTTTCGCCATCCCGCGCGGCACCATCGCCGCCTTGGTGGGGGTGAACGGCGCCGGAAAATCGACGCTGTTCAAGGCGGTCATGGGATTTCTGCCCGTCTCGTCCGGCCGGATCGAAATCCTTGGCCAGCCGGTCCGCCAGGCCCTGCGTGCCGGGCTGGTGGCCTATGTCCCGCAGGCCGAGGAGGTGGACTGGACCTTTCCGGTTCTGGTCGAGGATGTGGTGATGATGGGCCGCTATGGCCGGATGGGCTGGCTGCGCATCCCGCGCGCCGCCGACCATGCCGCCGTCACTGCCGCGCTGCAGCGCGTGGGCATGGCCGCGTATCGCAAGCGGCAGATCGGTGAACTGTCTGGCGGGCAGCGCAAGCGGGTGTTTCTGGCCCGCGCCCTGGCACAGGAAGGGCAGGTGATCCTGCTGGACGAGCCCTTTACCGGTGTCGATGTCCAGACCGAAGAGGCAATAATCGCCCTGCTGCGCGATCTGCGCGCCGAGGGGCGGGTGATGCTGGTGTCGACCCACAACCTCGGCTCGGTGCCCGAGTTCTGCGACCAGACGGTTCTGGTCAAGGGCGGGGTGCTGGCCTACGGGCCGACCGAGACGACCTTCACCCAGGAGAACCTGACCGCGGCCTTTGGCGGGGTGCTGCGGCATTTCGTGCTGGGGGGTGACGTGCTGCATGACGATGCCGACAGCCGAAAGGTCACGATCCTGACCGATGATGAGCGGCCGATGGTGATCTATGACGACCGCACCCGCAC
>CAYTMV010000032.1:20888-24984 GCA_964439015.1 uncultured Gemmobacter sp. | reverse complement strand
CACGCCAGCCGATCGCATCGACCGCCGCCGACAGCGGCAGCGCCGAGCCGATATTTCCCAGATTGCCGATCCCCACCATCGCGCCTGCCAGTGTGCCGAACATCGCCACCGGAAAGCTGCGCGCAAAGATGTAGTAGCCGGACATCATGACCGGCGAACAACCGATGCCGATCAGCGCCATCGCAAACTTGATCGACAGCGGCCCCTCGGCCGTCGCAAAGAGGATCGCCCCCAGCGCGCCGATCATCAGCAGGCTTGAGGCCGTGCGCCGCGGTCCGATCCGGTCGAGTGCCATGCCAACCGGCACCTGCATGGCCGCAAAGATCAGGAACCACAGACCCGATGCCGCCGCCAGATCCTCGGGCGTGGCGCCGAGATCTGTTTTCAGCACAGGGGCCAGCACCGCCAGAAAGGCGCGGTAGAACTGGCTGAGGACATAGCCCGCGAACAGGCAGGCGATTCCCGGCCAGAGGCCGGAGCGGGTGGAGGAGGATGCAATCGTCATGGCGGCAGACTGTCAGGCGCCGCAGGTTCCTGCAAGCCCGTTGCCTTTTGCACGCGTCCGGGTTTGTCTGGCGCAGAACCCGGAGGTTCCCATGCGCCCGATCCTGCTTTCGCTTTGCCTTTTGCCACTTCCGGCGCTGGCCAATGACGGTTTCGGCGGCCTGTCCGCGACCGGCCTGACCTTCAGCCAGACCGAGGACGTCGCGCTGGAGACCGAGGATCTGTTCATCAGCCCGGACCGAATCACCGTCAGCTATCAGTTTCGCAACCTGACCGATGCCGATGTCACCGGCGAGGTGATCTTTCCGCTGCCGCCCGTGCCGCTGGGCGCGCTGATGCAGAGCGATTTCAACCTGCCCGAGGATCGAAACCAGGAAGATCTTGTATCCTTTACCGCAAAGGTCGCGGGCCGCCCGGTTGCAACCGGCATCGACCGCATCGCCGTGATCGAACCGCGCGAGGAAGCCGGGCGCGCACCGGCGTTGAGCTATGATGCGCCCGGGCGCGATGTCACGGCGGATCTGGAGGCTTGGGGTATCCCGCTGACGCTGGATGTGGATCGGGTGGCCGCCCATCTTCTGGCGCTTTCGCCCGCCGAACGCGCGGCAGTGGCGGCGGCAGGTCTGGCAGAGTTCTATCCGGCGGATCCCGCCATGGAGGGCAGCACGGACGAGGCCTATCCGCGCTGGTCGATCGTCACCCGCTATCACTGGACACAGACCTTCCCGGCAGGCCAGCCACTGGCCATCGAGCATGGCTATGTCAACCGCGCGCCGGGCGGGATCTTTGTCTGGCAGCATCCGCCCAGGGATGATTGGTCCCTTGATCTGGCCCGGCAGTATTGCATCGACGAGGCCACATCGAAAGGCATCGCCAAGCGGCTGAAACAGGCCGACATGGACGATGCGGTCGGCATGGCGCTGTTCATCGACTATGTGCTGCGCACCGCCAACAGTTGGGCCGGCCCGATCCGGCTGTTTCGCCTGACGCTGGACAAGGGCAGCGAGCGCAACCTCGTCTCGCTCTGCGCGGATGGCATCAAGAAGACCGGCCCCACCACCTTTGTGTGGGAAAAGCGCGATTTCACGCCGAAGCGGGATCTGGCGATCCTTCTGGTCAGCCCGATGTCGAATTAAGCGGGTCCGTGATCAGGCCCGCGAGGGCGCTGCCTGCCACGGCGCCTCGCGGATCGGCAGATGGACCAGCGCCGAAAACGCCCCCACCCCCACGCCGATCCACCAGACCAGCGTGTAGTTGCCGGTGATGTCATACATCATCCCGCCCAGCCAGACGCCCAGAAAGCCGCCGATCTGGTGGCTGAGGAACACAAAGCCGTACAGCGTCCCCATGTAGCGCAGCCCGAAGATATGCGCGACCAGACCCGAGGTCAGCGGCACGGTCGCCAGCCACAGCGCCCCCATCACCAGCGAGAAGATCAGCACGCTGGCCGGTGTCATCGGCATCAGGATGAAGGCCGCCGCCGCGATGGTGCGGCCCAGATAGATCAGCGACAGCAGGTATTTCTTCACAAACCGCTTGCCCATCCAGCCGGCGGTGATCGCGCCGACGATATTGGCCAGCCCGATCACCGAGATCGAAACCGCGCCCAGCGCCGAGGTCGTGTCGATCCCCAGCGCGGCCAGCATCCCCGAGGGGTCCACCGCACCGCACATCTCGGTCACAAAGGCCGGGAAATGCGCGGTGATGAAGGCCAACTGATAGCCGCAGGAAAAGAAGCCGAGGAAGATCATGATATAGGACGGGTCGGTGAAGGCCCGCTTCAGCACCACGCCAAGGCTTTCCTCCAGCTCGGCCCGGGTGGCGACGGTGGGGCTGCGCATGAAGGGCAGCGCCATCAGGCTGGCCAGCACGATCACGGCAAAGATGATGAACACCGTGGGCCAGGTGTAGTGGCGCAGCAAGAACTCGGCCAAGGGCGCGCCGAACACCTGCCCGGCCGATCCTGCTGCCGTGGCAATGCCCAGCGCAAGCGAGCGATGCTCGGGCGCGGCCGCCCGTCCCACCACGGCCAAAATCACGCCAAAGCCCGTTCCGGCGATGCCAAAGCCCACCAGAACCTCCAGCGCCTGCATCTGGAACGGCGTGGTGGCAAAGGCTGACAGAACCAGACCGCCCGCATAGAACAGCGCCCCCAGAATGATCGCGCGGCGGTCGCCAAACCGCTCGGCCAGCGCGCCGAAGATCGGCTGACCGATGCCCCAGGCGAGGTTCTGGATCGCGATGGCCAGCGAGAAATCGGCGCGCGGCCAGTTGAACTGCTCGGCAATCGGGATCTGGAACACCCCGAAACTGGCGCGGATCGAAAAGCCCACCATCAGGATAAGGCAGCCGGCGATCAGCACCGGGGTCAGGATCGGGGCCTTGGTCATCGCGTCCTCCGTTGGTCGGCGCAAACTGCGTCAGTCCGCCGCAGAGGTCAAACCCCGATTTGCCCCCGACGCAATCGCGCCGGACGCAGTGTTTTCATCGGGTGTCAGAAAGGGACGCAGGAAGGCCAGCGGATGGGCGCGCAGCGTCAGGCGCAGGGCGCGATAATCGGCCACGACCTGCTCGCCCGGGGACATCTCGGGCAGGGTCACGGGGGGCTCGGCCCCGCCTTCGCCCTCGATCCCGTCAAACAGCGGCAGGGGTTTGGCGCCCGCCGTGGTCGCGCCAGCCACACCGCGCACCGCCCACAGCGCCTGCCGCCGGTCCAGACCCAGGGCGGCAAAGGCATCCGCCTCGGCCAGCCGCACCAGCACCGCCGCCGGAACCCCTGCCCGGCGCCAGACATCGGCCACGGTCTGATAGCCGTTGCCCCGCGCCGCCACGATCCATTGCGCGTCATCCTCGGCCAACCCGCGGATCTGGCGAAAGCCCAGCCGCAGCGCCAGCGCGCCATCCTCCTGCATGTCCATCGTGCAATCGAAGCTGGAGGCATTGATGCAGACCGGCAGCACCCGCACCCCATGCTCGCGCGCGTCGCGCACGATCTGGGCGGGGGCGTAAAAGCCCATCGGCTGGCTGTTCAGCAGCGCGCAGGCAAAGATGCCGGGATGGTGCCGTTTCAGCCAGGCCGAGGCATAGACCAGCAGGGCGAAACTGGCAGCGTGGCTTTCGGGGAAACCATAGCTGCCAAACCCCTCGATCTGCGCGAAACAGCGCGCGGCAAAATCGGGATCGTGGCCATTGGCGGCCATGCCCTGCAAGAACCGGTCCCGAAACTCGGACACCGAACCGTGCTTCTTGAAGGTCGCCAGAGACCGCCGCAGCCGATCAGCCTCGGTCGGTGAAAAGCCCGCGCCGATGATGGCGATCTGCATCGCCTGTTCCTGAAACAGTGGCACGCCCAGCGTCTTGCCCAGCACCCGGCCCAGATCGTCCGAGGGAAAGCTGACCACTTCCTGTCCATTGCGGCGGCGCAGATAGGGGTGGACCATATCGCCCTGAATCGGTCCGGGGCGAATGATCGCCACCTGAATCACCAGATCGTAAAAGCAGCGCGGCCGCATCCGCGGCAGAAAGTTCATCTGCGCCCGGCTTTCGACCTGAAACACCCCCAGACTGTCGGCCCGCGACAGCATGTCATAGA
>CAYTMV010000032.1:0-20788 GCA_964439015.1 uncultured Gemmobacter sp. | reverse complement strand
CGGCTTTCGACCTGAAACACCCCCAGACTGTCGGCCCGCGACAGCATGTCATAGATTGCCGGGTCTTCGGGTGGCAGGGTCGCCAGATCAAAGCGTGGACCATGATGCCGGGCGATCAGATCGAACCCGCGCCGGATGCAGGACAGCATGCCCAGCGCCAGGATGTCGACCTTGAGTATCCCCAGCCCGTCGATATCATCCTTGTCCCAAGGGATGACGGTGCGCCCCTCCATCGTGGCGTTTTCGATCGGGGCCAGCTCGTCCAGCCGGCCTTCGGTGATGATGAATCCCCCAACATGCTGTGACAGATGCCGGGGAAAGCCCTGTATCTCGTCAATCAGCTGCAAGGTCAGCCGCAGCCGGGGATCGCCGGGGTCCAGCCCGATCTCGCGCAGACGGGCCTCGGTGATGGCGCCCGGCCCGCCCCAGCCCCAGATCTGCCCCGACAGCGCGGCCAGCGTATCCTCGGCCAGACCCATCGCGCGCCCCACCTCGCGCACCGCGCGCTTGCCGCGATAATGGATCACCGTGGCGCAAAGCCCGGCGCGGTGGCGGCCATAGCGGTCATAGATGTGCTGGATCACCTCCTCGCGCCGCTCATGCTCGAAATCCACGTCGATATCAGGCGGCTCGTCACGGGCCTCGGAGACGAAGCGTTCGAACACCATCGTGCCGATCTCGGGCGAGACCGAAGTGACGCCCAGCGCATAGCAGACCACCGAATTGGCGGCAGACCCCCGCCCCTGACACAGGATCCCCCGCGCGCGGGCAAAGGCCACGATGTCATGCACCGTCAGGAAATATGGCTCATAGCGCAGCTTGCCAATCAGCGCCAATTCATGCGCCATCTGTGCCTGCACCTTGGCCGGCGCGCCCGAAGGGTAGCGCCAGCGCAGCCCTTCCTCCGCCAGCCGCGCCAGCCGATCCTGCGCGGTCTCGCCCCCCGACACCTCCGAGGGGTATTCATAGCGCAGCTGGTCCAGCGAAAAGCCGATGCGTGCCGCGATCTCGCCCGCGCGATGCACGGCATCCTCATGGCCGGCGAAGATCCGTAGCATCTCGGCCTCGGATCGCAGGCGCTGCTCGGCATGGGGGGCGGCGTGTTGGCCCAGATCCTCGACCCGGCGGCCCAGACGGATCGCCGCCAGCACATCCGCCATCCGCCGCCGCGCCGCGCGATGCATCATCGGCAGGGCCGAGGCGACCGGCAGCAGGCCCAGCCGCTGGGCCAGCCGCATCAGCGCGGCAATGCGCGCCGGATCGTCGCCATCGTAATGCGGCGCGATCAGCAGATGGGCGGGCGGCAGGCGGGGCAAAAGCCGCTCGACCTGCGCGCGCCACTGGGCGGGGCGTTGGGGGGGCAGATCATGGCCCCAGGGCGCGCGCGGCGGATGCAGCAGCAGCTCCATCCCCTCGGCCCACTCGACCAGATCGTCTCCGGTCAACTGGCACGCGCCCTTGGCCGCGCGTCTGCGCCCCAGCGTCAGCAACCGGCACAGCCGCCCCCAGGCCGCCCGGTCCCGCGGCAGGGCGGTGAACACCAGCCCTTCCTCCAGCACGATCCGCGCGGCGGGCAGCAACCGCCCCCCCGCCTCGCGCGCCTGCAGATGCGCCCGCACCACCCCCGCGACCGAGTTCACATCCGCCACCGCCACGGCACCCAGGCCCAACTCGGCGGCGCGCGTCACCAGCTCCTCGGGGTGGGAGGCCCCGGTGAGGAAGGTGAAGTTGGAGGTGGCGGAAAGCTCGGCAAATCCCATCAGAATCTCGGAACAAAGATGGAACATAATCGCGCTGCGCCGCAGATTCGTCCAGTCGCCTTTGCATCCCCGCGGCCCTTCTGGCATAGGGATGCCGAACCCCGGAGGCCGCAATGCTGGACGAAGACCTGACCGACGATCTGCCCGAGGGCGACATCCACCCGCTGTTTGCGGGCGCCCCCTCCAGCACAGAGTTCCGCAAGCTGCGCAAACGGCTGGTGCGCGAGACCCGCGCCGCCATCGACCAATACGGCATGGCCAAACGCGGCGATCGTTGGCTGGTCTGCCTGTCGGGCGGCAAGGACAGCTATACCCTTCTGGCCGTGCTGACCGAGTTGAAATGGCGCGGCCTCTTGCCGGTGGACCTGCTGGCTTGCAACCTCGATCAGGGCCAGCCGGGCTTTCCTGCGACCGTCCTGCCCGAGTTTCTGACCCGGATGGGCGTGCCGCACCGGATCGAATATCAGGACACCTATTCCATCGTCACCTCCAAGATCGCGGCCGGCAAGACGATGTGTTCGCTCTGTTCGCGGCTGCGGCGGGGCAACCTGTATCGCATCGCCCGCGAGGAGGGGTGTTCGGCCGTGGTGCTGGGGCATCACCGCGACGACATTCTGGAAACCTTTTTCATGAACCTTTTTCACGGCGGGCGGCTGGCGACGATGCCGCCGCGACTGCTGAACGAGGATGGCGACCTTTACGTGCATCGCCCGCTGGCGTTCGTGGCAGAGGCCGATTGCGAGCGTTTCGCCCGTGCGATGAACTATCCGATCATCCCCTGCGATCTCTGCGGCAGCCAGGAAGGCCTGCAACGCCAGCAGGTCAAGAAGCTGCTGGATGAATGGGAGGCCCGCAGCCCCGGCCGCCGTCAGGTGATGTTCCGCGCGCTGATGAACGTGCGCCCCTCGCATCTGCTGGACCCGTCAATCTTCGACTTTGCAGGGTTGATGGCGCAGGAAAGCGGAACATTTGTCGAAAATCCTCCGAATTTGCGCGGCGGAGATTAACGAAGGCCCAAGACACCCGCTGCAGATTGCACCGGAACGGGCGGATGACGCCCCTAACGGATGAGGCGGGACATGCGCGGGCAAGGCGGGATCGTGGCGGCTTTGGTCTGGCTGGGCGCACAGTTGCGCCGGGCGGAGTTGATGGTGTTCCTGCCAGCAGTGACGCTGGCGGCCTTCTGGCTCGGTGGCGAGCAAAGTCTGATTCTGGTGGCGCTGATCGCACCGATGGTCTTTGCCTTGGCCGGCGCCTTCCGCTTCCACGATCAGCCGGGTTATCAGGTCGACGGGCTGGGCGGCCTTGCGCTGCGCCCGCAGATCATCACCGCGCTGGACCGCAGTCTTGAGGACGCGGCATTGACCGGTCGCGGCACCGCCTGTCTGGTCGTGCAGTTTGACAATATCGAGACGTTTCTGGATCGCCATGGACGGGCCGCCCAGACCGAGGTGCTGACCCGCAGCGCCGAAAGGTTGATCGGGGCGCTGCGGCAGGGCGATTCGGTCGCGCGGCTGGAAGGCGGCGGCTTTGCCGTGGCCTTGGCACCGCAGCGGCGGCTGGATCTGGAAGGGCTGGTGCAGATGGCAGCCCGACTGCAATCGGCACTGAGCGAGCCGGTCAGCATCGACGCCACGCGGCTATACGTCTCTGCCTCGCTGGGTTTCGCTCTGTCGCAGCAACTGCCCGGCCGTCGCGGGGCCGAATTGCTGGATGCCGCACAGGTCGCAGCGGATGAGGCAAGCCGACAGGGTCCCGGCGCAATCCGCGCCTATGCACCCGACATGGCCCGCAAACGGGCCGACCGCGACGCCTTGCGCGACATGCTGGAAGTGGCGCTGAGCGAGGGGCAGATCAAAGCGCATTTCCAGCCGCAGCTTTCGACCAATACCGGCTTGATCTCGGGGTTCGAGGCGCTGGCCCGCTGGCACCACCCCGAGCGCGGCGTCGTCCCACCCAGTGAGTTCCTGCAGGCGATCGAGGAGGCCGGCCTTTCGGAAAGCCTGGGGGATGTGATGCTGAATCAGGCCTTGGCCGCGCTGGTGCGCTGGGACCGGGCCGGATTCTCTGTGCCCTCGGTGGGCGTCAATTTCTGTGCCACCGAGTTGCGCAACCCGCGCCTCGTTGAAAAACTGCAATGGGAACTGGACCGTTTCGACCTGCGCCCCGAGCGGCTGTCGATCGAGATTCTGGAAACCGTGGTTGCCAGCACCGATGACGACATGGTGGTGCGCAATATCGCGGCGCTGGCGCGGCTGGGATGCGGCATCGACCTCGACGATTTCGGCACGGGCCATGCCTCGATCACCACGATCCGCCGCTTTGACGTGCGGCGCCTGAAGATTGATCGCAGCTTCGTGATGCACGTCGACGAGGACCGCGAGCAACAAAAGATGGTCGCCGCCATCCTGTCGCTGGCCGAGCGGCTGGGGCTGGAAACGCTGGCCGAAGGAGTCGAGACTGCGGGCGAACATGCGATGCTGGCCCAGTTGGGCTGCGATCATGTCCAGGGCTTCGGCATTGCGCGCCCCATGGCGTTCGAGCAAACCCTCGACTGGATCAGCCAGCACCGGGCAAGGCTGCCCAATCTGCAACGCATCGGCCACCGCGCGCGCTGAGCCGGCGCGCGATTCGTGGCAGCGCCTGCTGCCGGCCGGGCCGGACCCATCCCCGTTTCGGCTCCGCGCACGGGTCGGCATCCAATGATCGCAGATCCTGCGCGCCCTCTTGCCGATCCCGCCCCGGCCCCCGCCTCAACCTTGGCCCGCGGCCAAAACCGCTTGACCTTTCCGCCCCCCTTCTGTTGAACCAGCCCAAACCCTGAACGCACGGGCGGCCCTTCTCATGGACGACAACAACAACCGGAACCTCTTTCTGGCGACGGCTCTCAGCTTTGTGGTGATCCTTGTCTGGTTCATCCTCTTTCCGCCGCCCGAGGCCCCTGCTCCGGCAGAACCGGCCGCGGTCGAAACGACCATGCAGGCACCTGCCACCACCGCCTCGCCCGAGGCCACAGCAGCGGCCGATAGCGCCAGTGCCGTGGCCGCTGCGCCTCGGGTCAAGGTGGACAGCGCCGCGCTCACCGGCTCGATCTCTTTGATGGGCGCGCGCTTTGATGACCTCAGCCTGAAAGGTTACAAGGTCACGCAGGATCCAGGGTCGGACATCGTAAGGGTGCTGACACCCGCCGGAGAGGCCGGGGCCTATTATGCGCTGCACGGCTGGATTCCGGCAGGCTTGCCTGCTGACGCCGTTCCCGGGGCCATGACCGAATGGCAGTTGGTCAAGGGTGACACCCTCTCACCAGGCAAACCGGTGACGCTGGAATGGCAGAACGGTCAAGGGCTGACTTTCAGCCGCGAAATTGCGGTGGACGAGAAGTATCTGTTCACCGTGACCGATACCGTGACCAATACCGGCACCACCGCAGCCAGCCTTGCGCCCTATGCCCAAGTGGCCCGCCACGGCACCCCCGCCGATCTGCAGAACTTTTTCGTGCTGCATGAAGGCGTGGTCGGCCGCACGGATGGCAAACTGGTCGAGATCGACTATGACGACGTCGCCGGCCTGCCCGCGCTGGAAGGCGCGCAGGGTGAGAAAACCGACGCTAACACCGATGGCTGGATCGGCTTTACCGACAAATACTGGATGGCGACGCTGGTTCCGCCGCAGGGCCAGCCCTTCTCGGCGGTGACCAAATACATCCCTGGCGCAGACATCTACCAGACCGAGACCCGTCAGGCCGTTCTGACCGTGGCGCCCGGCGCTTCGGCCGCTGTGACCCAGCAACTCTTTGCTGGCGCCAAGGAATGGGAAACGATCCGCGGCTATCAGACGGCCGGCATCCCCGGCTTTCTGGACAGCATCGACTGGGGCTGGTTCTTCTTCCTGACCAAGCCGATCTTCGCTGTCCTGCACTGGCTGAACAAGCTGATCGGCAACATGGGCCTCGCGATCATCGGCCTGACTTTCGTGCTGAAACTGATCGTGCTGCCGCTGGCCTACAAATCCTATGTCAGCATGGCGCGCATGAAAGAGTTGCAGCCCGAGATGGAAGCCCTGAAAGAGCGCGCGGGCGACGACAAGGCCAAGCTGCAAAAGGAAATCATGCAGCTTTACAAGGAAAAGAAGGTCAATCCCGCAGCGGGTTGCCTGCCGATCCTGATCCAGATCCCGATCTTCTTCAGCCTCTACAAGGTGATCTTCGTCACGCTTGAGCTGCGTCATGCGCCGTTCTTTGGCTGGCTGCAGGACCTGTCGGCGCCCGATCCCTCGTCGATCTTCAACCTGTTCGGCGCGCTGCCTTGGGCCGCCCCCACGCCCGGCACGCTTATGGCGACGATCTTCATCGGGGTTTTGCCGATCCTTCTCGGCATCTCGATGTGGCTGCAGCAGAAGCTGAACCCGGCACCCGCAGATGCGGCGCAGGCGGCGATATTTGCCTGGATGCCTTGGGTGTTCATGTTCATGCTGGGGTCTTTCGCCAGTGGTCTGGTGGTCTATTGGATTACCAACAACGTGATCACCTTCGTCCAGCAATATACGATCATGCGCAGCCATGGTCACAAGCCGGACATCTTCGGCAACATAAGGGCCGGCTTCAAACGCAAGGCTGCCGCTCCGCCGGTGAAAGGCAAGAAATGACGGCACGGCTGGTCCAGATCTGCCGCCACCCGATCAAGAGCCACGGACGCGAAGCCCTCGCGTCCGTTCGGCTTTTGGCGGGACAGGCAATGCCCTACGACCGCCACTGGGCCGTAGCGCATGAAGCGGCCCGGCTGCACCCCGGCTGGAACCCCTGCGCCAATTTCGCCCGCGGCGCCAAGGCGCCCCTGCTGATGGCCATCGACTGTCGCCTTGATGAAGCCTTGAGCCGGATCACCCTCAACCATCCAGACCGGGGTGAAATCCGGTTCTCGCCAGATCGGCCCGAGGATCAGGCGCGGTTTCTGGACTGGGTCATGCCGCTGAACCCGCCCGACCGCGCCCTGCCCGCCCGGATCATGAAGGCGGATGTGGCCATGACCGACAGCGACTATCCGTCGGTTTCGATCCTGAACCTCGCGTCGCTGCGCGCAGTGGAGGCACGGCTGGGCATGACGCTCTCGCCGCACCGCTTCCGCGCAAACCTCTGGGTCGAAGGCTGGGAGGCATGGGACGAATGGCAGATGATCGGCCAAAGGCTGCGGATCGGTGATGCGTTGCTCGAGATACGCGAACGGATCACCCGCTGCAGGGCGACCATGGTCGATGTTGAAACCGGGCGCGTCGATGCCGATACGCTGGGCGCGCTGGAGGCAGGTTGGGGCCATCGCGATTTCGGGGTTTATGCAGTAGTGCTAGAGGGGGGCGAGATCGCCCTGAACGATGAGGTGGCGTTAAAATGACCGTCCTGCCCTTTCCGCTGGCTGACGAGCCTGATGACTTCGCGCGCGAGGCGGGCCGCCTGCTGTTTGCCGGTCCGGTCGATTTCGTCAAAGGCGTGGTCTCGATGTCGGGCCTGCCGCCTGCCGACCGGGTAGAGGTCTGCTTTGCCGGCCGCTCGAATGTCGGGAAATCCAGCCTGATAAATGCGCTGACCGGGCGCAAAAGCCTTGCGCGGGCCTCAAACACGCCGGGGCGCACGCAAGAGATCAACTACTTCGCCCTGGGAGAGACCCGCTATCTGGTCGACCTGCCCGGCTATGGTTTTGCCGAAGCGCCGGTGGCGACAGTGCGCAAATGGCAGGAGCTGCTGAAATCCTACCTGCAGGGCCGCCAGACCCTGCGTCGCGCCTTCGTGCTGATCGACAGCCGCCATGGCGCCAAGGCGGTCGACGAAGAGATCATGACCTTGCTTGACCGGTCAGCCGTGACCTTTCAGGTGGTGATGACCAAGATGGACAAGCTGTCGCGCCCCGAGCGGGAAAAGAACCTCGAGCAGGTGCGGGAGGTGCTGCGCCGCCATCCCGCCGCCTACCCAGAGATCGTGATGACCTCGTCGGAAAAGGGCGAGGGGATCGAGACCCTGCGCGCCATCATCGCGGGGCTGGCATGAGCTTTTTGCAGGTTGCCATCGGCGGGGCGGTCGGTGCGATGCTGCGCCACGCCACCTTGCAGGCCGTCGCTGCCCCTTGGGGGACGCTGGGGATCAACGTGATGGGCAGCTTTCTGATCGGCCTTCTGTTCGTTCCGGCCGGGCGGATGGGGCTGTCGCCGCTGCTGCTGACCGGGATCTTGGGTGGCTTTACCACCTTTTCGGCCTTTTCCCTTGACGCCCTTCGCCTGTGGCAAGGGGGCGCTGTCGCAACGGCGGCGATTTATGTGCTGGGCTCGGGCCTGCTGTCGCTTGCAGCAGTTGCGGCCGGGGCGGCGCTGTTCCATCAACTCGCAACGCGGGGGCTTGCCTGATGTCGGCTGTGAAACTTCTGACCGTCTCGGAAGATGAAGGCGAAATGCGCCTCGACCGCTGGTTCAAGCGGCGCTTCCCGCATGTGACGCAAGGCGCAGTGGAAAAGCTGTGCCGCACGGGTCAGGTGCGGGTCGATGGTGCCCGCGCCAAGGCCAGCGACCGCGTGGGGCCGGGCATGGTGGTGCGCGTGCCGCCGCTGCCGGAAAATGACGCGCCCTCGCGCCCGCGGCCCGATGGGGTCAGCGCGGCGGACGCCAAGATGATCCAGGATTGCGTGATCTATCGCGACAATGACATCATCGTGTTGAACAAGCCGGCAGGCCTGCCCTCGCAGGGCGGCTCGGGTCAGGGCGACCGTCATGTGGACGGGCTGACCGAGGCGCTGAAGTTCGGCTACAAGGAGCGCCCCAAGCTGGTGCATCGTCTGGACAAGGACACCTCGGGCGTTCTGGTTCTGGCGCGCACGGATCGCGCGGCGCGTGGCCTGTCCGAGTCGTTTCGCCATCGCGGCACCCGCAAGATCTATTGGGCGGTCGTGGCAGGTGTGCCGCATCCCAGGCAAGGCAGCATCAAATATGCGCTGATGAAGGCAGGCGGCCATGGGCGCGGCGGCGAGGGCGAGAAGATGGTCTGCATCCATCCCGCCAAGATCGCCGATTACCCAGACGCCAAACGCGCCCATACTGATTATTTCACGCTCTGGTTCCTCGGCAACCGGCTGTCCTGGATGGCGCTGGAGCCGCTGACCGGCCGCACCCATCAGTTGCGCGCCCATATGGCCGAGCTGGGGCACCCGATCCTCGGCGACGGCAAATATGGCGGGTCATCGAGTGAGAATCTGGGGGATGGCTGGGGGGCCGGCGTGGGCGGCTTGTCGCGCAAGCTGCATCTGCATGCCCGCCGGCTGGGGTTCCAGCATCCCGTCACCAAGGAATTCATGACCTTTACCGCCCCCCTGCCCGAGCATATGGCCCGCACGTGGGAATTGCTGGATTGGAAAGAGGGCGATGTGCCCGAAGACCCGTTCGAGAAGATCAGATGAGCGCCTGGATAGCCAAACGTTTCTGGAAGGAATCCACGGTCGAGGCCTGCGGCGGCGGCTTTGCCGTCAAGCTGGACGGGCGTGGGGTGAAAACCCCGGCCAAGACGCCGCTGGTGGTGCCGACCGAGGCGCTGGCCAGGATGATCGCGGCCGAATGGGACGCGCAAGACGGCGCTGTCCGGCCCGAAACCATGCCGGCAACCCGGATGGCGAACTCGGCGCTGGACAAGGTGGCGCCGCAATTCGACGCCGTAGCGGCGATGCTGGCCGAATACGGCGGCACGGATCTGCTCTGCTATCGCGCCCCCGATCCCGAGGCCCTGATCGCCCGGCAAGCGGCGGCGTGGGATCCGCTGCTGGACTGGGCCGCCGAAACCTTCGGCGCGCGGCTGGCCACGGGCCAGGGTGTCATGCATGTGGCGCAGGACGCCGATGCCGTGGCGCGGCTGGCACGCCCCCTGACCGATGCCTCTGCCTTCCAGCTTGCAGCTCTTCACGACCTGATCGCCATCAGCGGCTCGTTGGTGCTGGCGCTGGCTGTGGCAAGGGGACGGCTTGGCGCCGCTGAGGCTTTCGATCTGTCGCGCATCGACGAAAGCTGGCAGGCCGAGCAATGGGGGCGCGACGAAGAGGCCGATGCGCTGGAAGCCGTGCGGCGCACCGATCTGGCCTTTGCCGCGCAGTTTCTGTCGGCCTGCCGGTAGGATAATTACTTCAGACCACGCCTCGAGGCGTCAAATATTACCCAGGACAGCCACAAACATTGTGTCCATGACAATTGCGTTGTCGGGGATGGAAAGTCTTGACGGATCAAAGGTTTTTGCCCGACACTCTTTTCACGGGGGCGGTCCTACATCTGGTTACCCGGAAACCGCCACGCTGCGGGCTAACGATAACAACCGGCTGCATGGCTGGATCAATCAGGATGAGGTCAATATGAACAAGACGGTTTTCCTTGCCACCTTGTCGTCGGTCGCCCTGTCGGCCGGGCTGGCCAGCGCCGCGACGCTGGACGACGTCAAGGCCCGTGGCGAGTTGGTCTGCGGCTCGAACGTGGGTCTGGCTGGATTTGGCGCCCCCGATGCCGCCGGCGAGTGGAAGGGTTTTGACGTGGACTTCTGCCGCGCAGTGGCCGCCGTCGTGTTGGGGGATGCGACCAAGGTCAAGTTTGTGCCCACCACCGGCGAGACGCGCTTTACCGCCGTAGCCTCGGGCGAGGTGGACCTGCTGGCCCGCAACTCGACCCTTACCTTCACCCGCGACATCGACCTGAAACTCGATTTCCCGGCGATCAATTATTACGACGGTCAGGGCTTCATGGTGAAAAAGGACCTGGGCGTGACCTCGGCCAAGGAGCTGGACGGGGCAACCGTCTGCATCCAGACCGGCACCACGACCGAGCTGAACCTCGCGGATTTCTTCAAGTTCAACAATATCAGCTATACCCCGGTGACGGTGCAGGATGACTCGGAGGCGCAGCGCCAGTATCTGTCCGGCGCCTGCGATGCCTACACCACCGATGCGTCCGGGCTGGCATCTTCGCGCGCCACGATGGCCGACAGCGAAAACCACATCATCCTGCCTGAAATCATCTCGAAAGAGCCGCTGGGCCCGGCCGTCCGCCATGGCGACAACCAGTGGAGCGACTTGGTGCGCTGGACCTTCAACGCGCTGCTGATCGCCGAGGAGAAGGGGATCACCAAGGCCAATATCGAGGAAGTTGCTGCCTCGTCCACCGACCCCGAAGTGCGGCGCATGCTGGGGCTTGAGGGCGACATGGGCAAGATGCTGGGCGTGGACAATGACGCCTTCAAGCGTGCCATCGCCGCCGTCGGCAATTACGGCGAGATCTTCGAGGCCAATATCGGCCAATCGACGCCGATCGGTCTGGCCCGCGGCCTGAACGCCCTTTGGACCCAAGGCGGCCTGCAATACGCCGCGCCGTTCCGCTGAGACGACCCGGGGATGCGCCACCGCGCGCATCCCCAAGCCAGTTCGAAAGACCGTCCTCCGCGATCCGCGGCATAACCGGCGCAAACGCCGCACCTGGACGGGTATCAGGGAGAACGCAATGGCCCACGCCACTGAGGCGCCAAGGGACAGTTTTCGGCTGTCCATGCTCATCTATGACACCAGATTCCGCGCGCTGACCATTCAGGTCGTGGTCTTGATCCTCGTCCTGCTGTTTCTGGGCTGGCTGGTCGACAACACCGTCCAGAACCTTGCGGCCAAGGACAAGAATATCGACTTTGGCTTTCTCTGGACGCGGGCCGGCTATGACATCGAGCAGACCCTGATCCCCTATACCAACGACAGCACGCATGGCCGGGCTGTCATGGTGGGGCTGCTGAACACGCTGTTGCTGGCCGGGCTGGGCTGCATCTGCGCCACCGTCATCGGGGTGTTCGCCGGCGTGCTGCGCCTGTCGAACAACTGGCTGGTGGCACGGCTGATGACGATCTACGTCGAAGCCTTCCGCAATGTGCCGCTGCTGTTGTGGATCCTGGTGATCTTTGTCGTCTCCTCCGAGACCGCGCCGCAGCCCAAGGACTTCAAGGTGACCGCCGAGATGATCCAGACCGGCACCGAGCCGCCGGCGCAGAAGATCCTGTTCGACACGACGGCGGTGACGATCCGCGGCGTCTATGCCCCCGCCCCGTTGCTGGAGCGCGGTTTGGGTCATGTCACGGTTGCGGGTATTCCGGTCAGCTTGTCGGCGCTGGCGGTGCTGGGGCTGTTTGCGGCCTCGATCTGGATCAATGCGCGGATGCTGCGGTCTGCCCGCGCGCAGCAGGAAGAAACCGGGCTGCGGCCGACCACATGGTGGAAGTCGCTGCTGATCCTGTTCCTGCCGACCGCCGCGCTGCTGTGGGCGATGGGCTTTCACCTTGAAGTTCCGGCGTTTCCTACGGACGAGGCCGGGGTTTCCAAGGGCTTCAACTTTCAGGGCGGCATCCTGATCCAGCACAGTTTCACGGCGCTTCTGATCGCGCTGTCACTTTATACCGGCGCCTTCATCGCCGAGATCGTGCGCGGCGGGATCATGGCGATCTCGCGCGGGCAGTCCGAGGCGGCCTTTGCGCTTGGGCTGAAACCGGGGCGGACCATGCAGCTGATCGTGTTGCCGCAGGCGTTGCGGGTGATCGTGCCACCGCTGATCAGCCAGTTTCTGAACCTGACCAAGAACACCTCGCTGGGGATTGCCGTCAGCTATCTGGATCTGCGCGGCACGCTGGGCGGGATCACCCTGAACCAGACCGGCCGCGAGTTGGAGTGCATGTTGCTGTTGATGCTGATCTATCTGACCATCAGCCTCATCATCTCGGCGGCGATGAACGCCTTCAACACCGCTGTAAAGCTGAAGGAGCGCTGAGATGGCCCAATTCTTCGTCCGCGACCAGATGTTGCCCGCCGCCCCGCCCCCCGCCAGCCAACGCGGAGCCTTGGGCTGGCTGCGCGAGAACCTGTTCTCAGGCCCGCTGAACACGGCGCTGACGGTGCTGGGTCTGGGCTTTGTGGTCTGGATCGCCAGCATGGCGCTGCCATGGTGGATGAACTCGGTCTGGAATGCGACCTCGCTGGGCGAATGTCGCGCCATCGTGGCCGCGCAAGGCGCGGAAAGCGGCGCCTGCTGGGCGGTGATCAAGGCGCGCTGGCATCAGTATATCTTCGGGTTTTACCCGCCCGATCTGTATTGGCGGCCGCTTCTGGCCTTTGGTTTGTTGCTGTCTGCCCTGGCGCCTGTGCTGTATTACCGCCTGCGGGCGGGTGCGGTGCTGATCGCGGCCGCCGGCGCGCTGACGGTGTTGAGCGTGCTGGCGCTGGAGGGGGCCGGCCCGCATGTGGTGCTGCTGCTGGCGGTGTTTGCCGCCCTGCTGGCGGTGGCATGGACCCGCCCCGCCCAGTTGCTGTGGTTGACGCTGCTTTACCCCTTCATCGGTTTCTGGCTGCTGTGGGGCGGACCGATCGCCCGGCCTGTCGCCACGCTGTTGGGGTTTGGCCTGCTGGTGCTGGTCTATCGGCTGCTGGCCCCCCGGCTGGGCGTCGTTCTGGCTACCGCAGCGGGGGCGATCGCGGCGGCGCTGTGGTGGCTGTTGGTGCAGGGGCTGGTCTCTGGCCCGCTGGCCCAGATGCTGCCGCTGGCGTTGTCGCCCGTCAACTCGGACCGGTTTGGCGGCTTTTTGCTGGCGATCCTGATCGGGGTGACGGCCATCGCCATGTCCCTGCCGATGGGAATCCTGCTGGCCTTGGGACGACGGTCAGACATGTTGCTGATCAAGGTTCTGTCGGTCGGCTTCATCGAGTTCATCCGCGGCGTGCCACTGATCACGCTGTTGTTCACCGCATCGCTGCTGCTGCAATACTTTCTGCCGCCGCAAACCAATTTTGATCTTATCCTGCGGGTCATCATCCTCGTCACCCTGTTTGCCGCGGCCTATCTGGCCGAGGTGATCCGCGGCGGCCTGGCTGCCCTGCCCCGCGGGCAATACGAGGCCGCAGATTCGCTGGGGCTGGACTACTGGCAGGCGCAACGTCTGATCGTGATGCCGCAGGCCCTGAAGATCTCGATCCCCGGCATCGTCAGCACCTTCATCGGACTGTTCAAGGATACCACACTCGTCAGCTTTGTGGGCCTGCTGGACCCGCTGCGCGGTGTGACCATGGTTGT
Source organism: uncultured Gemmobacter sp. (assembly GCA_964439015.1). Lineage (GTDB taxonomy): Bacteria > Pseudomonadota > Alphaproteobacteria > Rhodobacterales > Rhodobacteraceae > Gemmobacter. The sequence continues at coordinate 6,926 of CAYTMV010000032.1, read as the reverse complement.
CCGCGCCGACATCAACTGGAAGGGCATCTATTGGGAGCCCTACATCTTTGTCGGCGTGATCTTTTTCATCATCTGCTTCGGCATGTCGCGCTACTCCATGTATCTTGAGCGCAAGCTGAAGACCGATCACCGCTGAGAGGGCTCATGACCAACCAAGCCACCGACCGCAGCCGGACGCAGCCCCTGGACGAGGTTGCCATCCAGATCCGCGCCATGAACAAATGGTATGGCTTCTTTCACGTGTTGCGCGACATCGACCTGACGGTGATGCGCGGCGAACGGATCGTGATCTGCGGCCCGTCCGGATCAGGCAAATCGACCCTGATCCGCTGCATCAACCGGCTGGAAGAGCATCAGGCCGGGCAGATCATCGTCGACGGAACCGAGCTGACCTCTGACCTGAAGAACATCGAAAAGGTTAGGTCCGAGGTCGGCATGGTGTTCCAGCAGTTCAACCTGTTTCCGCATCTGACGATTCTGGAAAACTGCACGCTGGCGCCGATCTGGGTGCGCAAGGTGCCAAAGCGCGAGGCCGAGGAAACCGCGATGCACTTTCTGGAAAAGGTCAAGATACCCGAACAGGCGCATAAGTATCCGGCCCAACTGTCGGGCGGTCAGCAGCAGCGCGTCGCCATCGCGCGCAGCCTGTGCATGAAACCCCGAATCATGCTGTTCGACGAGCCGACCAGCGCGCTGGACCCCGAGATGATCAAGGAGGTTCTGGATACCATGATCAGCCTCGCCGATGACGGCATGACCATGATTTGCGTCACCCATGAGATGGGCTTTGCGCAGGCGGTGGCCGATCGGGTGGTGTTTATGGATCAAGGCCAGATCGTCGAGCAGAACGAGCCGGGCGCGTTCTTTCGCAATCCGCAAAGCGAGCGGACCAAGCTGTTTCTCAGCCAGATCCTCGGCCATTGAAAAAGGGGGCCTCGCGCCCCCTTTGCCAATCTGGAAGGTCTGTCAGGGCAGTTCGCGCGGGACGATGAAATCATCCACGCTGGCCTGCCCCCAATCGATTTGCTCCCAGTTGTCGACCGCGAAATCAGCCACCAGCGTGGCGCCGGTCGGATATCGCTGAAAATCCGGGTTCAAGGGCGCGCGGGCGACAAGGCGATGCGCAAACTCGGCAATGCCGGGATTGTGACCCACCATCATGACGACATCGGCCGTTGCGTGGCGCAACACGGCCAGCATCACGTCGGGGCCAGCGTGATAGAGGGCATTCTTCAGTTCCGCCTCGGGGGCCGAGGGCAGATGCGGGGCAATACGCTCCCACGTCTCGCGGGTGCGGGCCGCATCAGAACACAACACCTGTCCGGGCAGATAGCCGCGCGAGGCCAGCCAGACGCCCAGATCGGCCGCGGCGCCCCGCCCGCGGGTGTTCAGCACCCGCTCGTGATCCGTCATCATCGGATCATCCCAGCTGGATTTCGCGTGCCGGGTAAGAATCAACCGTTTCATTCTTGCGCCTTTCTGTCTCGCCAGCCTGCGTGGAAGACCTGCATGTGATAGGCCGACTGCTCGGGCAGTCTGGCATAGGCTTGGGACAGGGGGCAAGCGCGGCGGGTGAGGCAGCCGCCATTCAGGCAAGCGGGGCCGCGCGGGCCATCCAGCCAATCGTGACAGGCCGGAACGTCATATCCCGCGGCATCCAGGGTCCCCGCGGGGCAGGCTGTCAGGCAAGGGGTGGCGCAAGTGTCGCAGGGCCGCGCCATGGGCGTCGGTAGATCCACCGCCTCGCGCAAGGCCAGCGCACCCCGAAAACTGACCAGCAGCCCCTGATCCGCCTGCACCAGCAGCCGCACCGGGCTTTGCCAGGCGCGCCCGGTCCGCAACGCCCATTGAAAGAACGGATGGTAGGGCGGCCCACCAAACGGAAACAGCGCCTTGCCCCCCAGATCACAGGCCAGACGGCCGATCACCCGCCGAGACCAGCGATCCAACGGGTTTGCTGAGCCATCCAGCCATTCCGGACTTTGGGTAAAATGATCCCAGAACCCTGGCTCGGCTGGACCGATCATCAGCAGGCTGCGCGTGCCGGGCGGAAAGCCCGGCTCATCCGCTGCCACGGCAAAGCCGCCCAGGATCGTCAGCCGGGCCTCGGCCAGTCCGGCGGCCAGTCGCTCGGCTAGGGTCAACGGCGCACTCGCGGCTTCACCCGAGGCTCGGTCGAGCGTATCTGGCTGCCGGCGCCGTGATCGGTGAACAGCTCGACCAGACAGGCGTTGGGGATACGGCCATCAAGGATCGTCACCGCCCGCACGCCCTGATCCAGCGCCATCAGCGCGGTTTCGGTCTTCGGGATCATCCCGCCGGCGATCACGCCTTCGGCGGTCATCTGACGGATTTCCTCGGGGGTGATCTGGGTCATCACCTCGCCAGCAGCATTCTTCACGCCCGCCACATCGGTCAGCAGCAGCAACCGATCGGCCTGCAACGCACCGGCAATCGCCCCCGCCGCGGTATCGCCATTGACGTTGAAGGTCTCGTTATCGGCGACACCCGTCGCCACCGGCGCCACGACCGGAATGATCCCGGCATTATACAGGTCGCGCAGCACCTGCACATTCATCTCGACCGGCTTGCCAACAAAGCCCAGTTCGGGATCATCGGCCTCGCAGACCATCAGGTCGTCATCCTTGCCCGAGATCCCGACCGCGCGGCCGCCCTGATCGTTGATCGCCTGCACGATGCGCTTGTTGACCAGACCCGACAGGATCATCTCGACCACCTCGACGGTGGCCTTGTCGGTCACGCGCTTGCCGCGCACGAATTCGGACTTGATGCCCAGTTTGTTCAGCATGTCGTTGATCATCGGACCGCCGCCATGCACCACCACCGGGTTCACGCCGACCTGCCTCATCAGCACGATGTCGCGGGCAAATTCGGCCATAGCGGCATCATCCCCCATGGCGTTGCCGCCAAACTTCACCACCACGACCGCCCCGGAATACCGCTGCAGGTAAGGCAGGGCTTCGGAAAGCATCTTGGCGGTGTTCATCGCGTCTTGCATGGTCACGGTCTGCTGTCTCATGGGGAACCTCCGGGCGGGTCTTTGGTAGCCCCTTTGCCTCGCCCTGCCAAGCGCGGATCACCCCTTGCACCCCACGCGCCTGCAGATAGGGTGGCGCAAAATGGGAGGCCAGGATGTCCGATCAGAAATGCATGGTTTTGACCGGGGCAAGCCGCGGGATCGGCCACGCCACCGTCAAGCGGTTCGAGCGGGAAGGCTGGCGTGTGCTGACCTGCTCGCGCCAGCCCTTCGATCCGCGCTGCCCTTGGCCCAATGGCCGCGAAAACCATATCGAGATCGACCTTGCAGACCCGTCGAAAACCATCGAGGCCATCTCGATCATCAAGGAAAAGATCGGCGGCAAGCTGCACGCGCTGGTGAACAACGCCGGCATCTCGCCCAAGGGTCCGGGTGGCGCACGGCTGAACACGCTGGACACCGACCTGCGGACCTGGGGTCAGGTGTTCCACGTCAATTTCTTTGCCCCGATCGTGCTGGCCCGCGGGCTTCAGGATGAATTGTCGGCCGCCAAGGGATCGGTGGTCAACGTGACCTCGATCGCGGGCATCCGCGTTCATCCCTTTGCGGGGGCGGCCTATTCCACCTCCAAGGCGGCGCTGGCGGCGCTGACGCGCGAGATGGCGCATGATTTCGGACCGCTGGGCGTGCGGGTGAACGCCATTGCCCCCGGCGAGATCGAGACGTCGATCCTGTCGCCGGGAACCGAAAAGATCGTCGAAAAATTGCCGTTGCAGCGGCTGGGGCAACCGTCCGAGGTGGCCGACGTGATCTGGTTCCTGTGTTCGGACCAATCCAGCTATATCTCGGGTGCCGAGATCGAGGTGAACGGCGCGCAGCACGTCTGACGCGCCCTCAGCCGCCGTGCCGCTTGGCGCGCAGCTTGGCAAAGTAATCCACCCGCTTTCGCAACTCCCGCTCGAACCCGCGTTCGGGCGGGGCGTAGAAGACCGGGCGTTTCATGCCATCGGGAAAATAGTCCTGACCGGAAAAGCCATCCTCGGCATCGTGGTCATAGGCGTATCCCGCCCCATAACCCAGATCCTTCATCATCCGCGTCGGTGCGTTCAGGATATGCGCTGGCGGCATCAGGCTGCCGGTATCGCGCGCCGATTTCCGGGCGGCCTTGTAGGCGGCATAGACCGCGTTCGACTTGGGCGCCAGCGCCAGATAGACAACCGCCTGCGCCAGCGCCAACTCGCCCTCGGGGCTGCCAAGCCGCTCATAGGTCTGCCATGCCGCCAGACACTGCTCGACCGCCTGCGGGTCGGCAAGGCTGATATCCTCAACCGCCATGCGGGTGATCCGGCGGGCCAGAAAGCGCGGGTCTTCGCCCCCCTCCAACATCCGGGCAAACCAGTAAAGCGCCGCGTCGGGGTCCGACCCGCGCACCGATTTGTGCAGGGCGGAGATCAGGTTGTAATGCTCGTCCCCGCCCTTGTCGTATCGAGCGGCGCGGCGCATCAGGCGCCGCGAAAGCTCTTCCCGGCCCAGAGGTTTGTCCAGCTTCCATGCAATAACCTGTTCGATCAGGTTCAGACAGGCACGGCCATCGCCATCTGCCATCTCCAGCAGGGCCTCGCGCGCCTCGCCCGTCAGGGGCAGGGCGCGACCCAATTCGCGCTCGGCCCGCTGCGCCAGCCGCTCCAGGTCAGCCAGCGACAGCCGTTGAAGCACAATCACCTGCGCCCGTGACAGAAGCGCGGCGTTCAGCTCGAACGACGGGTTTTCGGTGGTGGCGCCCACCAGCAGGATGGTGCCATCCTCCATATAAGGCAGAAACCCGTCCTGTTGGGCCTTGTTGAACCGGTGGATCTCGTCCACGAACAGCAGCGTCCCCTGCCCGTTCTGCCGCCGGATTTTCGCCGCCTCGAACACCTTTCGCAGTTCGGGCACGCCGGTGAAGATTGCCGAAATCTGCACGAAGGACAGCTCGGTCTCAGAGGCAAGCAGCCGCGCGATCGTGGTCTTGCCCACGCCGGGCGGCCCCCACAGGATCAGTGACGACAACGCCCCTGCCGTCAGCATCGCGCCCAGAGGGCCATCGGGCCCCAGCGCCTGCTCTTGCCCGATCACCTCAGAGAGGTGACGAGGGCGCAGCCGGTCGGCCAGCGGGCGCGGGGCCTCTGGCTGCGGTTTGGCGGGGGTGTCGAACAGATCGGCCATGCCCCTTTCTGCGCTCCCCTGCCCCGCCGTGCAAGATCAGAGACGGAAGTTCAGCGCCAGCCGCTCGGACCCGCGTTGGAGATCGATCCGCCAGCGCCGCACCTGCTGACCCGCCAGCATCGCCAGTTCCGAAGTATTGGCCACTGCCACCCCGTTGACCGCCAATACCACATCACCCGGCCGCAGACCGATACGCGCGGCGCGCCCCTCGACGCCGGTGACGGCAACACCCGCCGCATCGGCGGAAAGCCCAAGCTCGGCCATCACGGCCGGGTTGACGTTGGCGACCGACAGGCCTGCCAGAACCGAATCGCGCCCCAGCGTCAGCGGCTGACGGGGTGGGCTGTCGGGCGGCGGTATCAGCCGGATTTCCGCCGTCCGTTCCTCACCGCGCGACAACCATTTCACCGGAACCGTCTTGCCGATGCCGATCGAGGCCAGACGATAAATCATTTCCTGCGGGCTATCGGCGGGCAGGCCCCCCAGCGACAGGATTGCATCCCCCGGCTTCACACCCACCGCTGCAAAGGGGCTGTCGGGGTGCAGATCATCCACCACCGTCCCCTCGGGGCGCGCAAGCCCCAGCGCATCCGCCATGTCTGAATCCATCGCCTGCGCCGTGATGCCCGCCCAAGGCCGTTGAAACTGGCTGTTCCCGGCCTTGGCCTGTTCGACCACGCTGCGCACCAGATTGGCGGGGATCGCAAAGCCGATACCGTTGGAGCCGCCGCCCCGGGTCAGGATCGCGGTGTTTATCCCCAGCAATCGGCCGTTCACATCCACCAATGCCCCACCCGAGTTGCCCGGATTGATCGCCGCGTCCGTCTGGATGAAGAACCCGGATCCGAGCGACATGGTCGAGCGCGCCAGCGCCGAGACGATGCCCGACGACACGGTCTGCCCAACCCCGAACGGATTGCCGATGGCCAGCACCAGTTCTCCCACCTCAAGCTGATCCGAGTCGCGGAACGCCAGCGCCGGCAGCGCCGTGGCATCCTCAAGCTGCAACACGGCCAGATCGCTTTCCTCATCGGCCAGCAGCACATGCGCCGTGAACTGCCTGCGGTCGGACAGCTCGACCCGGATTTCGGTCGCCTGCCCGACGACGTGATAATTGGACACCACGATCCCCGAAGGATCGACAATCACCCCGGACCCCAGCGCATTTTGAACCCGCGGGACGGTGCGGGCGTGGTCGCCGAACAACTGCTCGAAAAACGGGTCGCCCATGAACGGACTGACCCGCTCTTGCACCACAACCGAGGCGTAGATGTTTACCACGGCCGGCGCGGCCTGCCGCACCACCGGCGCGAAGGACAACGATATCTCGGCCGGGCTTTGTGGCACGGTCTGGGCGGCGACGGGCAGGGCAAGGCAAAGGGACAGGATCAGCGGGCGCAGCATGGGCTTCCTCGGCATTCGGTTTGCCAAGACATATGGGGAGGAAAGGGCGTCCCGCAAACGAAAAAGGCCCGCCAGAGGCGGGCCTTGATGCCTTGTGAAAAGGCTTATTCTTCTTCGGCCTCGAAGGCTTCCAGACGGGCGCGGTCAGCGGCGCCCTTGGCAGCCGGATCACGATCCACGAATTCGATGATCGCCATTGGTGCCATGTCGCCATAGCGGAAGCCAGCTTTCAGCACGCGGATGTAACCCCCAGCGCGCGACTGGTAGCGCGGGCCGAGGATCGCGAACAGACGCTCGACATGCTTGTCTTCCTTCAGCT
>CAYTMV010000031.1:0-25922 GCA_964439015.1 uncultured Gemmobacter sp. | reverse complement strand
CAGCAGGACTATCCCGCCGCTACCGTGGACCAATTTTGCACCGCCGTTCTCACCTTTGCCGCGCTTGGGGATCTGTTCAGCCCCGGGCCAACCGGGACCAATGTGAACGACTTTCGTGCGATTCTGATTACCTGATCGAAGGCGCGCATGGCTGGCGCGTCTATAAAGATCAGCTTTGCAAATCCGGTGACCCCCGGCGTGGTTCACAGCGCAAGCTGCACTGGTTGGTCACGCAGCCCGGGACCAAACGCCGGTGATGGCCTGCCCGCATTACGTCGGTCTTCGCGCGTGTCTTGATCTGGATGCCAAAAGGCCGCCCCTGCGGACGGCCCTTTCACCTGCGGCGCTGGTTTGCACCGCTCTGGATCGTGGTCTCAGTGGCGGCCGATCATGCCGATGTCGCCACGGCACAGGCCGATATCCGCCAGTTCACGGTCCGTCAGGCGCGACAGGGCCATGCGGGTCACGCGGGCCTCATTCCATGCGGCAACAGCGGCAAACAGCGCGCTGACGGCCTGCACGGCGCGGTAGGTGGAGATGGCGCCGAACGGCACCGAACGGGTGGTCGTATCGAGGGCTGCCATGGTCATTGTCGTTCTCCGTCATTTTCCTGAACAAGTGATCTCGTTCATGTCGGGCGAAATAGGCGTGCTGCGGATGCTGAGCAATCGGGGCAAATGCAAAGCCCGCCTGCATATTCTGCATGGCTGGCGCCCCGCATTTTTCGGGCAAATGGCAAAAGCGGGCCGGAGGCAGTCCGAACTGCCCGCAAATGACGCTTTTCGCGCGTTTTGGGTCGCTTGTCGCCAGACAGCAAGCGGGCGGAGGCTGTGGTCGTGCCTTGCCAATGCCCCATATGATGGCAGCCAAGAGAGGTGCATCTTTGCCACAGTCGTCGCAAAACGGGCGGATCGTCGCGCGGTTTCACGGCTCGGCCGATCAAGCATCGAGAACCAACGCTTCTTGCGGGCAATGAAACGGCGCGTGACAGTTGGCGGGTGACCTGCCTAAGCGGTCTGGGTTTCCGCCATGGGCAGGCTGGCGATCAGGTTCTGCAAGACAGCCTCGGCTTCCTGCGGATCGAAATCGGCTTGATAGCGTTTTCTGACGCCGTGGTCAGACAGCAGGTGATATTGGGCCGGCGCCACGCCGTGCCGGGCCAGACATTGGCGCACACAGGCCAGGGCGCAACCGTCTATGGCGATGATCGGGCGCCCGGATTTGGCGATGCGCACCAGTTTCGGCACATCACCGCCCACGCCGGCAATGCAGGACATCTCGGCCACTCCGCGCCGATCCAGTGCGATGGCCAGATGGTTGGCCATCTGTGCCGCACTTGAGCAGCCAGAACAGGAGTAGACCAAGGGGATTGCAGAACGCGTCATCTCGGCTCCATCTGGTCAAGATGCGACCAGCCCATCAACTTGGGCTTCGCTTGTCGATGCGCAAATTGTCGCAACCTGGGCGTCCGGGGGCGCGCGCCAGCACAGTTTGCCCCTGCGTTGCATCCTTTTCGTCGGGCCCGTCGCGACGGAATCATGGCTGCCTTGCGTGGAACATGCTGAAAAGGGAACGATTTACCCGGCCTTGCCATTCTGGAGAAGAAAAGATGTCGCGGATCAAGCTGGTGTTCTGGGTGGGGTTTGTGGGTCTGACGGGCCTGTGGCTTCTGGCCGCGTCTGGCGTTTTCGCCGTGCCGCATGTTTTTGCCTTGCGCGCCTTCATGCTGCAATACACCGGCCTTTTGGCCTTTGCGATGATGAGTGTCGCAATGATCCTGTCCCTGCGATTGCGCTGGGTTGAACGACACCTCGATGGTCTCGACAAGGCCTATCGGCTGCATAAATGGCTGGGCATCGGCGGGCTGGTGCTGTCGATCACGCATTGGCTTTGGGTCGAGGGGCCGAAATGGGCGGTCGGCATGGGTCTTGTCGAGCGGCCCGAGCGCGGTCAGCGCCCCCCGATCGAAGATCCGGTCGCAGCCTTTCTTGCCAGCTATCGCGGGGTGGCCGAGGGCGTGGGAGAGTGGGCCTTTTATGCTGCGGTCGCCCTGATCGCCGTGGCGCTGGTGCGGATGATCCCCTACGGCGTCTTTCGTCGCTTGCACCGGTTGCTGGCGCCGATCTATCTCGCGCTGGCGTTCCACACCGTCATCCTGACCGATTTCAGCTATTGGTCCCAGCCGGTGGGGGTGGTTTTGGCGGTCTTGCTGGTCGGCGGCAGCGTTGCCGCCGTCATCTCGATCCTTGGCCGAATTGGGGCAGCCCGGCGGATCCCTGGCCAAATCACTGAACTGATCGGCTATCCCGGCGTTCGGTCCCTTGAAAAGCTGATCACGCTGGCGCCGGGCTGGTCGGGCCATCAGCCGGGGCAATTTGCCTTCGTGACCTCGGACCCCCGCGAGGGCCCGCACCCCTATACCATCGCCTCGGCCTGGGAGCCCGAGAACCGGCGCATCAAGTTTGTCGCCAAGGCGCTTGGCGATCATACATCCGAGCTGGGCAAGCGGCTTGCGGTCGGCCAGTCGGTGGTGGTCGAGGGGCCCTATGGCTGTTTCACCTTCAAGGACGACTGCCCGGTGCAGATCTGGATCGGTGGGGGCATCGGCATCACGCCCTTCATCGGCGCGATGGAGGCCCGGGCGCGGCAAGGGTGGGGCGCGGACAAGCAGGTTCACCTCTTTCACGCCACCGCCGAGATTGACGACATCGCCCTCGACAAGATCCGTGCTGCCGCTGCAGAGGCGGGTGTCACGCTGCATCTGGCGATCAGCCCGCGGGACGGCCTGCTGACCGGCGATCGGATCCGCACCGCCGTGCCGGACTGGCGCAAGGCGAGCATCTGGTTCTGCGGCCCCGAGGGCTTTGGGCAGGCGATCCGGCAGGATATGGTGGCGCAGGGTTGGCCCGCGGCGCGGTTTCATCAGGAACTGTTCCAGATGCGCTAGGCTTGGCGGCCGAGCGCCCTGAGGCCCGATCTGGATCGCGACGGGCCGGCTTTCACATCCGGTTGGATCAGGTTTTGGGCAGTGCCGCGATGTAATCGACCAACGCCTGGGCAGGGGCGTCCAGGCGGCGGCGGGTTGGCAGCAGCAGGTAGAGGCTGCGCCACAGGTCAAGATCCTTGACCGGGACAAAGCGCAGCGTGGGATCTCCGAACAAGAGCAGGGCATTGCGCGGCATCAAGCCCACGCCCAGCCCGGCCCGGATCATGCTGATCTGGGAAATGGTCGAATGCGCCTCGATCGTGCCCAGGCGCAGTTCGGCCGGCACGGCGGGCGCATCGGCCAGCAACTGCCATGTGCCGGTGCCCGGCCCCACGACGATCACTTCGCCTGCGTCAATCTCGTCCAGGGTGATGAAGGGGCGCTCCGCAAAGGGATGCGAGGATGCGCAGGCAAGGCCGAACGGGTCGCGCTGGATCTCGGTCTGGCGCAGGTCGGGCGAGTGCAGCGCCCGCCCGGCCACGGCAAGATCCAGATCACCATCAATGACGCCGCGCGCCAGATGTTCGGCAATGTCGTCATGGACCCGCAGTCGGATGGCGGGATGACTGTGCCGAAAGCGCAGCAAGGCCGGGGCCAGCAACCCCGACACGGCCGAGGGCGTGCAGCCCACCGTCAATTCGCCCGCCGGACCGCCGCCTGCCTGCAGCCGCAGCAAGGCGCGGTCAAGCCCCGCCAGCAGCGGGGCGGTTTCGGCCAGAAAATCGAGGGCCAGCGGCGTGGGCGCCGGGGGGCGTTGGCTGCGGTCGAACAGCCGAGCGTCGACCTCGGTTTCCAGCTGGCGGATCGTCTCGGTCAGGGCGGATGGCACTACGCCCAGCGCGCTGGCCGCGCGGGCAAAGGTTCCATGCGCCCGGATGGCATGCAGGGCGCGCAGGTGGCGCAGATTCAGGTTCGGGTATTTTGAAGATAAGTTCATTATCTTTTTATTTTACGAATAATGACTTTGTGTTTCAAGGCGACAGAGATGCAAGGAAGTCCCATGCAGCCGAAGATTGACCTGACCGCCCTGACAGTTGACCTGCGCGCGCACGGATTTCGCGGCGAGGTCGAGGCCGATCCCGCCTTGCGTGCGGCGATGTCCACCGACAATTCGGTCTACAGCATCACCCCGGATGTGATCGTGGCACCGGTTGATGCGGCGGATGTGGTGGCGCTGATGCGCGGCCTGTCGCTGCCGCGCTGGTCCGACCTGCCGATCACGGCGCGGGGCGGGGGCACGGGCACCAATGGCCAAAGCCTGAACCGTGGCGTCATCGTCGATATGCGCCGCCACATGACGCGCCTGCTGGCGGTCAATCCGTCCGAGGCCTGGGCCGAGGTCGAGCCGGGCATGGTGCTGGACGATCTGAACCGTCAGTTGCGCCCGCATGGCCTGTTTTTCGCGCCCGAGACCTCGACCTCCAGCCGCTGCACGATCGGGGGAATGGTCAGCACCGATGCCTCGGGCAAGGGCTCTCGCGTTTATGGCAAGACCAGCGACAACGTTCTGGCGCTCGAGATCGCGCAGCCGGAGGGCCTGTTGTCCAGTGTCGATCCCGTGCCGGATTGGGCGCGGCCGATGCTGGCGCAGGCCGAGGCCGCCGCGCGGGCCGGTCGCGATGCCTTCATCGCCGCGACCCCGCGGTTGAACCGCCGCTTTACCGGTTATGATCTTGAGCGCGCTTGCCCGGCCGCGGGCGGGTTTGAGTGGGGGCGGCTGTTTCTGGGGGCCGAGGGCACGCTGGGTCTGGTCACCCGGATCCGTGTCAGCCTGCGGCGGACCCAGGCGGAAAAGCGGTTGCTGGTGGTGGGGTTCGACAGTTTTCGCAATGCCTTGGCCGCAGCCACGCCCTTGTTGCAGGCCGACCCCACCGCCGTCGAGGTGATGGATGAGACCGTGCAGGCCATCGCCGCCAGGGCAGGCGTGCTGGACGGGCTGCCCCACGCCTTGCAAGCCCCGGAAGGCCGGGCCTTGGCCTATACCTTCATCGAGTTCAATGGCGACGATGCTGGCCTGCTGGCGGCGCGGGTGGCCTCCTGTCGCGCCCTGTTGACCGATCTGCCGGGCGTGCAGGCCGTGCATGAGGCCAGCGATCTGGCCGAGATCCGCAGCCTCTGGGCGATCCGCTCGGCCGGGGTCGGGCTTCTGGGCAAGGTGGACGGGGCGGCGCGCCCGGTGGCCTTTGTCGAGGATTGCGTCGTCCCGCCCGAAAACCTGCCGGCCTTCATCGACGGGTTTCTGGCGCTGCTGCGCCAGCATGATCTGGGCTTTGGCATCTATGGCCATGTCGATGTCGGTTGCCTGCATATCCGCCCGGCGCTGAATATCGACAGTCCCGCCGACCGCGAGAAACTGGTCGCTGTGTCGGACGGTGTGTTTGATCTCACCCGCAAGCATGGCGGCATCTTTTGGGGCGAACATGGCAAGGGGGTGCGTGGCGCTTACTTGCGCGACTGGATCGGCCCGGAGGCCTACCGGGCGCTGCAAGGAGTCAAGGCTGCCTTTGATCCCGGTGGGCGCTTCAACCCCGGCAAGCTGGTCGATGCCGGGCAGGGGGTGATGGGCATCGCCACCACCCCATTCCGCGCCTTCAACGCACCTGATGGCGATCCGCTGACCAAGGCTTTTCGCTGTAATGGCAATGCCCAATGCCTCAGCTATGCGGCAACTGCGCCGATGTGCCCCTCGTTCAAGGCCACCGGCGATCTGCGCCACAGCCCCAAGGGGCGGGCCGATGCGCTGCGCGACTGGCATCTGGGCCGACAGCGTGGCACCGTGACCGAGGAGGGCGAAAAGGCGCTTCTGGCGGCGCTGGACGGGTGTCTGGGATGCAAGGCTTGTGCAACCGCTTGCCCGGTGCAGGTGGATATTCCGACGATGCGGTCGGTGTTTCTGGCGGATTACTTCAGCCGCAATCGCCGGCCCTTGGCCGACCGCCTGACCTTGCTGGCCGAACGCCTCAGCCCATATGCACAACAGATGTCCGGGGTGGCGGCGCCGTTCTGGCCGGCTTTGGCCCGGATCGGCGAATGGCTGACCGGGACGCAGGATCTGCCGCGGGCATTGTCCCGCCATCGGTTGCCGCAGCATGTGCGCATACCCCGGCGGGATCTGGGACAGAGGCAGCCCGCCGGCACGGTGTTTCTGGTGCAGGACTGGTTTACCGCGCTGTTCGACGACGCGGTGTTGCACGATCATCTCGATGGGCTGATCGCGCTGGGCTATCGCCCTCGCGTCTTGCCCATGCTGCCTGCGGGCAAGGCCGCGCAATCGCTGGGCGATGCGGCAGGCTTTCGCGCCATGGCCGCGCGGTTGACCGAAACATTGCAACGGGCCGCCAAGAGTGGTGCGCCGATCATCGGGCTGGACCCGGCTTTCGTGATGATGCTCCGGCAGGATTATCCGAAGGCGGGTTTCCATCCGCCGCCGGTGCTGCTGGCGCAGGAGTTTCTGTCGGCCGAGCTGTCGGCGGGCCGGGCCTTCCCCAAGCGGCACACGGGCGCCCCGGTCCGGCTGATGCTGCATTGCACCGAAAGCACCGGTTTGCCGGCGTCAGGCAAGCTGTGGCAGCAGATTTTCGCCGCCGTGGGTATCGCCGCCGAGGTGCCGGAGATCGGCTGTTGCGGCATGGCCGGTCTTTTCGGCCACCAGCAGCGCCATCAGCCCGTGTCCGCCAAGCTGTTCGACATGTCGTGGCAGAGCCTGACTGAGACGCAAATGCCCGTCGCCGCCAGCGGATTTTCCTGCCGGTGCCAGACGGAAAGGATCTCCGGGCGCACCGTCCCGCATCCGATGCGCTTGCTGGCCGGGCAAGGCTGAGGGCGCCATGCCCTGCATCCCGCATCCCGCATCGGCCGGCCATGAAGCGTGGCAACATATTTGTCACCAACGCCATGCCGACAATGGCCCATCCCGGTTGAGGCTGCCGCCACGCCCGACGATCCGGCCGAAACGGATGTTGCCCGAAACCCGCGTTTGACGTCATACTGATGCGGCACAGACGCGGGGCCTCGGCTTCGCCGATTGTGACACGCCACCAATGCGCACCCGCCGTTCCTGCAAGGACTGTCTCGCATGACACGCCGCCGCTCGATCCTGAACCGGCTGATCGACGCGCTCGACGGCCCGCAGGATATTGACGACAAGCCAAGGCTGCCCTTGCGTTGGGTCTTGATCCTGTGGGCGATCGTGGCCCTGGGAGTGGCGGCACTGGCCGCGCTGGCGCTGCTGGCGGCCCCGGCGAATGGGGCCGAGATCCCCGTTGACCCATCCGCGAGTGTGTTGGCGGGCAGTGAGACACATCGCGGGCAGCGGGATATCTGAGGGCAGCTGCCTTTCGATCCAAGGCAGGGCATGTTGTGCTTGAGGGTCCTCTGGCGCCGCGGAAGGGCGTCGAGGTCAGGTCCGGCCCGGGCGCGGCTGACCTGCCGCAGCAGGCCGTCGACGCGGCCTGTCGTCTGCCGCAAGGCCACGCCAAACAGCGCCTTCCACAAAAGCCACGTCTTGATAGCGTAACCGTTGCCCGCTTGCTTGCCGCCCCCCCCGCCTGTCGGCAGGACATCCCGGCTCGTCTCGGGGTCGAACCGGATTGCCCACGAACCGGCGCATCAAGCCATGTTTACAGGCCGGTCGTTTACAGGCCGGTCGGGACCTTGGCTTGTGTGTCGGGTATTGGGGCTGCGCATCCAAACCGGCTACCACGTTGAATGCACGCGATGAATCCCTCGCAGGATGATGCAGCAAAGCCTCGCCCACCTGTAACGCACGACGCATCAAATCGTCCTGCAGGTGTCTGATTTTTCTGGAAGGATTTCTTGGCTGGGGCGCTAGGATTCGAACCTAGGTATGGCGGTACCAAAAACCGCTGCCTTACCACTTGGCGACGCCCCAACCGTGCCGCGGTGTTTAGCCAAGCGGTTCGCGGGGTGCAAGGGGCATATCGTGGAAATGATGCAAAAAATTTTCTCGTCGCGCGCGGCCGGTCAACGCGCTAGGCAGGGCCATGCACAATTTTGACGTCATCATCCTTGGGGCCGGCGCGGCCGGTTTGTTTGCCGCGATCGAGGCAGGGCGGCGGGGCCGCCGCGTGCTGGTGATCGATCATGCGCGCGCGGCCGGAGAGAAGATTCGCATCTCGGGCGGCGGGCGCTGCAACTTCACCAATCTCGGCATTGCGGCTGACCGGTTTCTGGGGCGCAATCCGCGTTTCGCGCTATCGGCCCTGAAACGCTACACGCAGTGGGATTTCATCGCCCGGCTGGATGGGGCGGGGATCGCCTGGCACGAAAAGACACTCGGCCAGTTGTTCTGCGACGGGTCTGCCACGCAGGTCGTGGCGATGCTGCTGGCAGATCTCAGCGACGCCGGCGGGGTTCTGTGGCTGGATACGGCGGTGCAGCGGGTCGAGGCTGGCTTTCGGGTCGAGACCTCGCGCGGCGTAGCCTCGGCGCCGAAGCTGGTGGTGGCCACCGGCGGTAAATCCATCCCAAAGATGGGAGCCAGCCCTTTCGGCTATCATCTGGCCCAGCAATTTGGCCTGCCGGTGACCGAAACCCGTCCCGCGCTGGTGCCGCTGACGCTGGCCGAGCAAGAGCTTGCGCGCACCAAGCCGCTGGCCGGCGTTGCCTTGCCGGTGGCGGCTCGGGCGGCCGCGGGTCCGGCATTTGCGGAGGCGGCGCTGTTCACCCATCGCGGCCTGTCCGGCCCGGCGATTTTGCAGGTGTCCAGCTATTGGCGCGAGGGGCAGGCGGTCAGCCTTGATCTTGGGCACGGCCGCGATCTGGGGGCCGAGCTGCGGGCCTTCAAGGCGCGCTCGGGTCGGCAAGGGTTTGCCGCCGCCTTGGCGAGCCTGATGCCTGAGCGGCTGGCGCGGCATCTGGCGTGCGAATGGGGGCTGACCGGCCCCTTGGCCGAGGCTGCTGGCACGCGTCTGGACCAGTTGGCGACACGGCTGCACGATTGGCGGATCACACCGGTCGGATCAGAGGGCTATCGCACCGCCGAGGTCACGCTGGGCGGCGTGGATACCGAGGCGCTGGACGCCCGCACGATGGAGGCCAAGGCGGTGCCGGGCCTCCATTTCGTGGGCGAGGTGGTCGATATCACCGGCTGGCTGGGCGGCTATAACTTCCAATGGGCATGGAGTTCGGGCTGGGCGGCCGGGCAGGCGGTCTAAGGCAGGCGCCTGGGGATGCGGTTCGGGGTCAAGGCCTCAGGCCAGCCCCAAAGCCACTCTATCCCGGCCAGAACCAGACAGGCGGCAATTACGGCCAGCACCAGCTTGACCCGTCCGGGGGAGGGCGGATGTCGCGCCCATTTTGCCATCCGCAGCAACCAGTTGGGGTTCATCCCTCACCTTTCACATGAAGGGCCAGCGCCTGCCACGGCGTCAGGCTGAAATGGCTGCGCGCCAGACCGGACGGCGACGGCAAGGCCCATAGGCTGATCCCCTGCAGTCGCGGGTCCGGCGCCTGCATGCCTGCCGAAACCCGCGGCCCCAGCACGGCCCGCGCGGCCGTCAGGCTGGTAAAGGCCAATGTCCGGGGCTGACATGCGGCGATCCTTTGCAGGAGTCCCGCCACGTCAAAAGCATCGGCCGGCAGGTCCGCATCCTGCCCGAAGACATGCTTGGCCAGATCGGTCAGGCCGATGCCGTGGCGTAAAACTTCTGCGTCCCGGTCCGGTTCAAGACGCTCAGGCACCAATCCAACGGTGTAAAGAATGCCCCAGAACCCATTGCCAGAATTGGCATAATAATGCCCTCGCTGCGCCGAGATCCGCCCCGGCGCGGTGCCGCAGAACACCACCCGCAACCCCGGCGCCAGATGGTCGGGCAGGATCATCCGGTAAACCGCACCCGGCCGATATAGGGCAGGTTGCGGTTGCGCTGTGCAAAGTCGATGCCGTAGCCCACCACGAACTCGTCGGGGATGGTAAACCCGGTCCAGGTGGCCGAAATCTCCACCTCGCGGCGCGACGGCTTGTCCAGCAGCGCACAGACCTCCAGCCGGGCCGGACCGCGCGACAAAAGCAGGTTCTTGACGTGATGCAGGGTAAAACCGGTATCGACGATGTCTTCCACCACCAGCACGTCGCGCCCGGCAATCTCGCCGCGCAGATCCTTGAGGATCCGCACCTCGCGCGAGGAATGTGTCGCGTCGCCATAGCTTGAGGCCTCGAGGAAATCGACTTCCACCGGCAGATCGATCTCGCGCACGAGGTCGGCGATGAACACGAAGCTGCCGCGCAACAGCCCCACCACGACCAGTTTGTCGGTGCCACGGTAATGGGCAGTGATCTCGGAGGCCAAGGCCTCGACCCGCGCGGCAATGGCCTTGGCCGAGATCATCGGTTCGATCACATGGGGGCGATGCGGCATGGCGGCCTCTTGATTTTGCACGGTCCTGCCTGCAATAGCGCAGCATCCCTGATCTGTGAAGCGAAGCCCATGCCCAAACATGCCGAAACAAAACGCCTGCCCTACAGCGCGGCGCAGATGTTCGACCTGGTGGCGGATGTGGCGCGCTATCCCGAGTTTCTGCCATGGACCGCTGCCGCCCGCATCCGTTCGCGCCGTCCGGTCGATGGAGGAGAGCTGATGGAGGCCGATCTGGTGATCTCGTTCAAGGTGTTCCGCGAACGTTTCGGCTCGCGCGTGACGCTGATGCCCGCTGCCGGCCAGATCGGGACGGAATACATTGACGGCCCGTTCAAACATCTGAAATCGCTGTGGCAATTCCACGATCTGCCCGAAGGCGGCTGCGAAGTCTCCTTCCAGGTGGATTTCGAATTCCGCAATGCCATACTGGCCGGTATCATCGGCCTCGTCTTCAACGAGGCGATGCAGCGGATCGTGCGGGCCTTCGAAGATCGTGCCCGCGCGCTGTATGGCTGATCGCCGGGGGCGCTGCCCCCGGACCCCCGGGATATTTGCACCTGAATGATTATGACCCGGTTTCGCCCATCATTCAGGCGAAAATATCCCGGGGGAGTCCCGAAGGGACGGGGGCAGCGCCCCCACGCGGCCTCAGCCGCTCACGGCGCGGGCGAGGAGGGTGAGCGCATGTTCGCGCGCAGCACTGCGCACTTTCGCGCGGCCAAGGGCGCCGAAATCCACGGTTTCGGTGATTGTGCCTGTCGCGGTGGCGATGCCGAAGCACACCCGGCCCTCGGGTTTGAACCCCGATCCGCCCGGACCGGCGATGCCGGTGATCGAGACCGCCAGATCGGCATGGGCGTGGGCGAGGGCGCCTGCCGCCATTTCGGCGGCAACCGGTTCGGAGACCGCGCCATGGGCGTTGAGCGTCGTGGCACGGACGCCCAGCATCTGTTCCTTTGCGGCGTTGGAATAGGTGACAAAGCCGCGGTCGAAGACATCGGACGATCCGGCGATATCGGTCAGCGCCACCGCCACCATGCCGCCGGTGCAACTTTCGGCGGTGGCGATGCGCCAGCCTCTGGCGCGGGCGGCGGCGAGAATGGCCTCGGGTGTCATCTCATCAACACGCCATGCGCGATCCCGGCCGAGATCATCACCGCGATCCCGGCAAAGAGGCCGGCCCAGAGGTCATCCAGCATCACCCCCGCTGCATCGCCACGCCGATCGGCCCGGCCCACCAGCCAGGGTTTCCAGATGTCGAACAGGCGGAAGAACAGAAATGCCGCGACCCAGCCCGGATAGGCCACCACCGCCCAATTCTCGATCCCGCGATGCCAGAAGGCAGCGGCGGGGAACAGCAGGGTCAGCCATTGTCCCGCCACTTCGTCGATGACGATCTCGGAGGGGTCTTCGCCGGGTTGCACAATGGCCTGGCAGGCCCAGAAGCCCGCGGCTGTGGCTGCGGCGGTGGCCAGCACCAGGGCCGGGAAGCCGAGATAGCGGTCGATGGCCACGCCCAGGCCCAAGGCGATGGCCGAGGCCCAGGTGCCGGAAGCCGGGCGCAGATAGCCCGCGCCGAAGAAGGTGGCGATCAGGCGGCTCATGCCTGCACCAGCAGGCAGGTGGCCAGCGACGCGATGCCTTCCTCGCGGCCGGTGAAGCCCAATCGCTCGGACGTGGTGGCCTTGACCGAGACGCGGCCGACATCCACGCCCATGATCTCGGCCAGCGCCTGCTGCATGGCGGCGGCATGGGGGCCGATCTTGGGCCGCTCGCAGACCAGCGTCACGTCGCAATTGCCCAGATCATAGCCGCGTGCGCGCGCCAGTTCGATGGCGTGGCGCAGGAAGATATGGCTGGCGGCCCCCTTCCATTGCGGGTCCGAGGGCGGGAAATGCCGGCCGATATCGCCCTCGGCCAGCGCGCCGTAGATCGCGTCGGTCAGCGCGTGCATGCCCACGTCGGCATCCGAATGGCCCAGAAGGCCCTTGTCATGCGGCACCTTGACGCCGCAGAGCCAGACGTGATCGCCCTCGCAAAAGGCGTGGACGTCATAGCCATTGCCCATCCGGATATCCATGTTGCGCCCTTTCAGGATCTTTTCGGCCCGGGCGAAATCCTCGGGCCAGGTGAGTTTCAGATTGTCCTCGTCGCCGGGCACGATGGCAACCGGCAGACCGGCCGCGCGCGCGACCTCGACGTCATCGGCAGCGGGGCCGCGATGCGCGCGGTGCGCGGCAAGGATCGCCTCGAAATGGAATCCCTGCGGGGTTTGCGCGCGGAAAAGCCCGCTGCGGTCCTGTGTGCCGGACACCAGATCGGCCGCGCCGCGCCACAGCGCATCGGTGACCGCCAGCGCCGGGGCGGCGGCCGGCACATGGGCCAATGCTGCCACCAGACGGTCGGTCAGGGCGGGGGTCACGCAGGCCCGCGCGCCATCATGGATCAGCACGAGGCGCGGCGGGTTGATGCCCGAGGCCAGATGTTCAAGGGCTGCGCGGACTGAATCCGCACGCTCGTCCCCGCCAGACACGATCTCGACTCCGGTCAGGGGTGCGGCCAGGCCCGCATCCTCGGGGCGGATCACCAGCACCCGGCGCAAGCCTGCGAAGGCCGCGATGGCATGGGCTACCGCCGGCTTGCCCGCCAGCATGCGCCATTGCTTGGGCAGGCCGCCGCCTGCGCGCGTGCCACGGCCTGCGGCAAGGATCACGACGGCGATATCGGAACGGGTCTCGGGCATGGCACCTCCTGCGGCTTTGGTCTAAGCGATGGCGCAACTGCTGACAATGCGGTGACAGGCGGGATGAAACTGCCTGAATTTTGTGCAAGATGGAAATCCTGCCCATGAACGCGGCGTCGCGGCTTGTGACGTTCACCCGGCAGGCATAGCCAGAGGAAAGACCCGGAGGATCATGATGCAAGGCCCCCAGATTGGCCCCCAGATTGGCGGCGTGACGCTGCCAGCCCCGGTGATCCTTGCGCCAATGGCCGGGATCACTGACGCGCCCACGCGGGCGATGGTGGCGCGGTTTGGTGCCGGGCTGGTGGTCTCCGAGATGGTGGCGGGCGAGGATATCCTGCGCGGCTCGCCCGAGGCCGAGGGGCGGGCCTGCCTCAAGGGGGCCGAGGCTTTGGCCCGGTTGGGCGTGCCGACCGCGGTGCAGATCGCGGGGCGTGAGGCCCGACCGATGGCCGAGGCCGCGCGGCGGCTGGAAGCCGCGGGCGTTGTCGCCATCGACATCAACATGGGCTGCCCGGCCAAGCGCGTGACCTCGGGTTGGTCGGGATCGGCCTTGATGCGCGAGCCCGATCACGCGCTGCGGCTGATCGAGGCGGTGGTGGGCGCGGTCTCGGTGCCGGTGACGCTGAAGACCCGGCTGGGCTGGGATGCGGGCAGTCTCAACGCCGCCGACCTTGCGCGCCGGGCCGAGGGGGCCGGCGTGCGGATGGTGACGATCCACGGGCGGACCCGCTGCCAGTTCTACAAGGGGCAGGCGGATTGGGCGGCGGTGCTGGCGGTGAAGCAGGCGGTCTCGGTCCCGGTGGTGGTAAACGGCGACATCACCGATGCGGCCAGCGCGCGGCAGGCGCTGTCGCAATCGGGGGCGGATGCGGTGATGGTGGGGCGCGGCGCGCAGGGGGCGCCGTGGCGGCTGGCGCAGATCGCCGCCGATCTGGCGGGGCGGCCCGTGCCGGCAGCGCCCGTGGGGGCGGCGCTGGTCGATCTGGTCCTCGAGCATCACGCGGGCCTTCTGTCCCATTATGGCCGCGATCTGGGGCTGCGGTGCGCGCGCAAGCATCTGGGCTGGTATCTTGAGGCGGCAGGCATCGACTCGCGGCGCCATCCGCTGCTGACGGCGGCCAGTGAGGCCGAGGTGGCGCGGCTGGTGGCCGCGACCTTCCTCGATCCGGATCGGGCGGCGGCATGAGCGAGACGCTGGCCAGCGCGGACCTGCCGGGGGCGATCTGGGCCTCGCTGCCGATGGCGGCGGTGTTGATCGACAGCGCAGGCCGGGTGCTGGAGGCCAATTCCGCGGCGGAGGCGCTGCTGAACGCCTCGGCCCGCAGCCTGAAGGGCCAGCCGTTGCCGGACCGGCTGCAGATCGACGCCGATCTGGACGATGCCTGCGCGCGGGTTCGTGCCCATCAGGCCCCGCTGATCCTGAACGACGTCGATGTCCGGGTGGGCGAGCGCGCGGCCCTGCCGGCCACGGTGCAGATCGCGCCGCTGGCGGGCCAGCCGGGTGTGCTGATGCTGCTGATCGACCCGCGCGAATTTGCCGAACGCTTCGGCCGGACAGGGGCCGCGCGCACCGCCGCCAAATCCGCCATCGGCATGGCCGAGATGCTGGCGCATGAGATCAAGAACCCGCTGGCGGGGATTTCGGGCGCAGCACAGCTGCTGGCGATGGGCCTCTCGCCCGAGGATCAGGAGCTGACCGATCTGATCGTGGCCGAGACCCGGCGGATCGTGAAGCTGCTGGAGCAGGTCGAACAGTTCGGCAATGTCCTGCCGCCCGACCGCCGGGCGGTCAATCTGCATGACGCGCTGGACCGGGCGCGGCGTCTGGCGCTGGTGGGCTTTGCCGCCGATCTGACAATCATCGAGGAATATGACCCCTCGCTGCCGCCCACCTTTGCCGATCCCGATCAGTTGATGCAGGTGTTCCTGAACCTGATCCGCAACGCCGCCGAGGCGATCGGCCGCGCCCGGCCTGCAGGCGGCGGCAAGATCCGGCTGCGCTCGCGCTATGACATGGCGCTGCGGCTCAGGCGGCCCGATGGCAGCGGCGCGGCCCTGCCGCTGGTTGTCGAGGTGATTGATGACGGCCCCGGCATCGCGCCCGAGATCGCCGATCATATCTTTGACCCCTTCGTCTCGGGCCGCGAGAACGGCACCGGGCTGGGGCTGGCGCTGGTGTCCAAGATCGTCACCGACCATGACGGGCTGATCGCTGTGGACAGCGTGCCGGGGCGGACGGTGTTTCGGGTCTGCCTGCCGGTGGCCCCGCGGGCGGATGCGAAACCGAAGGAGGCTTGACGGATGGATGGCACGGTTCTGGTTGCCGATGACGATCGCACGATCCGCACGGTTCTGACGCAGGCGCTGACGCGGGCGGGCTGCAAGGTCCATGCCACCGCCTCGATGGCGACGCTGATGCGCTGGGTCGAGGAGGGCAAGGGCGATCTGGTCATCACCGATGTGGTCATGCCGGACGGCAACGGCCTGAAGGCATTGCCGAAGATCGGCGCGCAGCGCCCCGGCCTGCCGGTGATCGTGATTTCGGCCCAGAACACCATCGTCACGGCGATTCGCGCCGCCGAGGGCGCGGCCTTCGACTATTTGCCCAAGCCCTTCGATCTGCCCGACCTGATGAAACGCTCGGCCAAGGCGCTGGAGCAGGCCCGCAAGCCCACACGCGGTCTGCCGCCCGAACCGGTGCCGGTGGCGGGCGGCGGTGACGATCTGCCGC
The DNA here is from genome assembly GCA_964439015.1 of uncultured Gemmobacter sp. Classification (GTDB taxonomy): domain Bacteria; phylum Pseudomonadota; class Alphaproteobacteria; order Rhodobacterales; family Rhodobacteraceae; genus Gemmobacter. The sequence continues at coordinate 10,080 of CAYTMV010000031.1, read as the reverse complement.
TGCTGGGCCGCAGTGCCGCGATGCAGGCGCTGTTTCGTCTGGTGGCACGGGTGATGAACAGCGATCTGCCCTTGTTGATCACCGGCGAAAACGGCACCGGCAAATCGCTGGTCGCCCGGGCGATCCATGATTTCTCGGATCGGCGGTCCGGGCCGTTCGTGGTGGCGCAGGCCGACGATCTGGCCGCGCCCGAGGGGGCGGCGTCCCTGCTGGCGCGCGCGGGCGGCGGCACGCTGCTGTTGGACGAGATCGCCGATCTGACCCCTGAAACGCAGGCGCGGCTGGTGCGGATGCTGGATCACGCTGAAGCCATGGGCGACAAAAGCCCGCCGCGTTTTCTGGCCACCTGCCAGACCGATCTGTCGGCGCGCATCGCGGCGGGCAGTTTCCGGCAGGATCTGTTCTATCGGCTGGGCGGGGTAACGATCCCGGTGCCGCCCCTGCGCGAGCGCGTCGAGGATATCGCGCTGCTGGCCGGGCATTTTCTGGCCCGCCACGCCCGCGATCATGGGCAGGCCCGACAGCTTGCGCCCGAGGCGCTGGCGCTGTTGCAGGCCTATGGCTGGCCGGGCAATGTGCGCCAGCTGGAGACGCTGATGAAGCGGCTGGTGGTCACCGGTTCCGGGCCCGAGATCGGCCGGGCCGAGGTCGAGGCGGCCCTGGCCGGTCAGCCCGTTGCGATGGGGGCGGGGGGGCTGGGCGCAGATGAGCCGCTGGGCGCATCGGTGGCGCGGCATCTGCAACGCTATTTCGACTTGCATGGCGAGGCCCTGCCACCCCCTGGCCTTCATGACCGGGTGTTGCGCGAAATCGAGGTTCCCCTGATCGAGATCGCGCTGGATGCCACCGGCGGCAATCAGGCAAAATGTGCCGATCTGTTGGGCATCAACCGCAATACCTTGCGCAAGAAGCTCTCGGATCTGGATATCCGCGTGACACGGCGCCGCAAGCTGATGTAAAAGCGCAACAGGCGGCGTGACATTCGGGCCATGGACCGGACGGGCTGCCTGAGTGGGGTTTTGCGCTGGCGGACGTCGACCGCGCGGCAAGGATGGCGGGTTTGGCGGGAAGCAAGACATGGCTCCGGTTGTCGCGGTTGCGGCGGCAGCGACGCGTGCAGACCGCGTTCACGCTGGGCCTCGTGCTGCTGGGGCCGTTGCTGGCGGGGCTGACCTTTGCCGTGCTGGGCCCCTTTGGCCAGACCGCGCAGGGCAGCACGCTGCGGCTGATCCTGCTGGCGGATTCGGTCTATATCCTGGTGGTGGCGGCGCTGGTGCTGGCGCGGATCGCGCGGATGATCTCGGACCGGCGGTCACGCTCGGCCGGGTCGCGGCTGCATATGCGGCTGACCGGGGTTTTCGCGCTGGTGGCGCTGATTCCCACGGTGCTGGTCGCGGTCTTTGCGGTGCTGACGGTGAATATCGGCCTTGAGGGCTGGTTTTCCGAGCGGGTGCAGGGCGTTCTGGGCACCTCGCTCAAGGCCGCGCAAGCCTATGAGCAAGAACATATCCGCGACCTGACGCAGGATGCCGAGAAATTGGCGGCCTGGCTCAACATCGCCAAGCAATCGACCTTCTTTCTGCGCGACGACCAGCTGCGGCCGCTGCTGACCCAGGGGCAGGGGCAGATCCAGCGCGGCTTGAAGGAAGCCTATCTGATCGACGGCGCGGGCGCGCTGATGACACGGGGCGAAAAGAGCTATCTCTTTGATTTCGAAAAGCCCGCGGAAGATACGCTGGCGCAGGCGCGGGCGGGCAACACCGTCCTGATCAAGGATTGGGACAATAACGAGTTCCGCGCCCTGATCCATCTGACCGCCTATGCCGACCGTTATCTCTATGTCTCGCGGCAAGTGGACGGCGAAATCCTGCAACTTCTGGATGAAACGCAAGAAACCGTGCAGCTTTACCAGCAGTTGGAAAAGGCGCGCGGGCGGCTGTTGTTCGAATTCGGTCTGGTCTACCTGGGCTTTGCGCTGATCCTGATCCTGGCCGCGATCTGGCTGGGCCTGTGGTTTGCCGAGCGTCTCAGCCGGCCGGTGGGACGGCTGGCGGGCGCGGCGCAGCGGGTGGGCGCGGGCGATCTGGACGTGCAGGTCGTCGAGGAAGAGGGCGATGACGAGATCGCCATGCTGGGGCGGCTGTTCAACCAGATGACCCGGCAGTTGAAGGGCCAGCGGGCCGAGCTGATCGAGGCCCGCGACCGGTCCGAAGGCCGGCGGCGGCTGTTCGACTCGGTGTTGTCGTCGATCACCGCCGGGGTGATCGGACTCGACGCCGACGGCAATGTGGATTTCGTGAACCGGGCGGCAGAGCGGCTGCTGGATTATCATGAGGGAGGCGCCGATATCGCGCTGGCCGTGGCGGTGCCCGAGTTCGGCCCGCTGTTCGACCGTCTGCGCGAGGGCACGGCCAACGCGGCGCAAGAGGAGGTGCGGCTGATGCGCAACGGAAGGCTGGAAAGCCTGCTGGTGCGGATGAGCGGGCGGCGCAATGCCGATGGCCGGCTGGAAGGCTATGTGGTGGCCTTTGACGATGTGACCGAGCTGGTCTCGGCGCAGCGGATGGCGGCCTGGGGCGATGTGGCCCGCCGTATCGCCCATGAGATCAAGAACCCCCTGACCCCGATCCAGCTTTCGGCCGAGCGGATGCGGCGCAAGTTCCGCAATCAGGTCTCGGAGCCCGAGGATCTGGAAGCGATGGCCGATGTGATCGTGCGCCAGACCAATGACCTGCGCCGGATCGTCGACGAATTCTCGCGGTTTGCCCGCATGCCCGAGCCCGACCGCCGCGAGGCCGATCTGGTGGCGCTGGTGCGGGGGGCGGTGATGTTGCAACAGGCGGGCCAGCCGGGCGTGACCATAAGCGCGGATCTGCCGGCCGCGCCGCTGCTGCTGGATCTGGACGCCACGATGATCGGGCAGGCGCTGACCAACCTGATCAAGAACGCAGGCGAAGCGATCGAGACCTTGCAAGAGCGCGGCGCGCCCCAGGGTCACAGGCCGGAAATCCGCATCAGCATGACCACGACCGAGGCTGCCGCGGTGATCCGCATCAGCGACAATGGCGCGGGCCTGCCGCCCGATCGCTCGCGGCTGTTCGAGCCCTATGTGACCACGCGCGAAAAGGGCACCGGCCTTGGCCTGCCCATCGTCAAGAAGATCATCGAAGAACACGGCGGCAGCCTGGCGTTGCTGGATGCCGACATATTCGGCGGCGGGGATCACCCCGGCGCCATGGCCGAAATCACCTTGCCCTTGGGCCGCCCTGCGGTCCGGGCCAGAACAGCGGGCGCAACCGCCTTGGGGGGAAGATGACCAGCATCCTGATCGTTGACGACGAACGCGATATCCGCGAGCTGATCGGTGACATCCTGCGCGATGAGGGCTTTGCCGTGCGGCTGGCCGCCAATGCCGATGAATGTCTGGCCGAGATCAACGCCGAGGCCCCGGCGCTGATGATCCTCGACATCTGGCTGAAGGACAGCCGCATGGATGGGATCGACATCCTCAAACACGTCAAGCGTGACAATCCCGATATCCCGGTGGTCATCATCTCGGGCCACGGCAATATCGAGATCGCGGTGGCGGCGATCAAGCAGGGCGCCTATGACTTCATCGAAAAGCCCTTCAACATCGACCAGTTGATGGTGGTGGTGGGCCGGGCGATGGAGACCTCGCGGCTGCGGCGCGAGAATGCCGATCTCAGGCGCCGCGATGGCACGCCCTCCGAGATGCTGGGCAATTCGCCCGCCCTCAAGGCGCTGAAAGCTGCGCTGGAAAAGGTCACCAAGACCAATGCCCGGGTAATGCTGTCCGGCCCTGCCGGATCGGGCAAGGAGATGGCGGCGCGCTGGATCCACCAGCATTCCAACCGTGCCAGCGCCCCTTTCATCACCGTCACCTCGGCCACGATCGAGCCCGAGCGGATGGAGGAAGTGCTGTTTGGCCGCGAAACGCCCGAGCGTGGCATCGAGCCTGGCCTGCTGGAACAGGCGCATGGCGGCATGGTCTACTTTGACGAGGTGGCAGACATGCCGCTGGGCACCCAGTCCAAGATCCTGCGGGTGCTGACCGAGCAGCAGTTCCTGCGGGTGGGCGGGGCAGACAAGGTGCGCGTGGACCTGCGGGTCATCAGCTCGACCACCCGCGACCTGCGCAGCGAAATCAGCGCCGGCCGCTTCCGGCAGGAACTCTATGACCGGCTGAACGTGGTGCCGGTGCCGGTGCCCTCGCTGGAGGAACGGCGCGAGGATATCCCCGATCTGGCCCGGCATTTCATCGACATGTTCCACCGCAGTCAGGGCCTGCCCCTGCGCGAACTCAGCCAGGATGCCGAGGCGATGCTGCAGACCATGGCCTGGCCCGGCAACGTGCGCCAGTTGCGCAATGTGATCGAGCGGGTGCTGATCCTGGGCGAAGGCAACGGCCCGATCGAGGCGCGCGAGCTGCCCAGCGCCGAAGGCAATGGTGGCGAGGGGGGCGCGGGACTGACCGTCTCGGGCGTCATCGCCACCCTGCCGCTGCGCGAGGCGCGCGAGCTGTTCGAGAAGGAATATCTGCTGACCCAGATCAACCGCTTTGGCGGCAATATCAGCCGCACCGCAGCCTTTGTGGGCATGGAGCGCAGCGCGCTGCACCGCAAGCTGAAATCGCTGGGCGTCGTGACCGGCCGCGGCCGGGGAGAGGATGACGAGGCCGAGGGCTGAACGTCAGCCTCAGCCCCCCGCCAGCAACCGCCGCGAGATCCTCAGCAGCCGGCGGTGCAGCCCGGCCCCGTCATGGCGGCGGGGCCAGACCGCCTGAACCGGCTGGCGCAGGACAGGCGCATCCGCCACCCGGACAAAGCCGCCGCTCTCCAGCAGGGGGGAAGCCGCCCGCGCAGGCAGGAAGGCCGCGCCGCCCATGCCGGTCAGCATCGCCACCACGGCGCCGGACAGGTTGGCCCGCAGCGGTGTCGCGGCCAGATCGGGCAGGGCATGGCGCTGTGCCGCCGCGACCTCCGGGCTGATCGCTGCCAGAATGAAGGCGTCGGGCCGCTGTGCCGACAGATCGGGGCCCAGCGTCGACACCATCGACAGCGCCACCTCGCCCAGCGGCTCGATGGTCAGCTCAGGGTGGGGCGCAGGGTTGTAGCACAACGCAAAATCCAGCTCACCCGCCAACAAACCGGCGCAAAGCGCCGGCGCGTCTTGCGCCATGATCTCCAGGGCCAACTGCGGAAAGGCCCGGCGCACCGCCGCCACCCACTCGCCCGTGAACAGCGCCGCCAGATCGGCCTCGATCCCCAGCCGCAGCTCCTCGGTGCCATGGGCCGGCACGCGGATGCGCCGCCGCGCCTCTTGCCATTCCTGCCTGAGACGGATGGCATGGGCCTCAAAGCGCCGTCCCTCGGGCGTCAGCGCGGTGCCGGCGCGCGACCGGTCGAACAGCCGCACCGCCAGCGCCTCCTCCAGCGCCGCAACCCGCCCCGAGACGGTCGATTGCGTCACCCCCAGCCGCTCGGCCGTGCGGTTGAAGCTGCGGGTCTGGCAAAGGTCTAGAAAGGTCTCGATCTGTTCCGGTTGCATCCTGCGCCTCCTGATCGGCTTTTCCGATTGCTATCCCGGCGTCCGCCCAGTCACAAGCGGATTGCCGCTCCCCGGTTTTGCGCGCAAGATTGCGTCACGCGACGAAAAGGCGGTGCGGGGGGCAAAGATGCGGATCGGCTATGTGGGCTTGGGCAATCTGGGCGGCGAGCTGGCTGCCGCGCTGGTGCGGGCCGGGTTTGCGGTGGTGGTCCATGACCGCCGCCCCGCGGCCGTGGCGCGGCTGGTGGCGCTTGGGGCCGAACCCGCGACCTCGGTCAGCGATCTGGCCGCCCGTGTCGATCACCTCTACACCTGCCTGCCCAATCCCGGGGCCTCCGAGGCGGTGCTGGCCGAGGCGCTGATCGCGCTGCCGCCCGGGGCCACCTGGGTGGAAAACTCGACGCTGGGGCGGGACGATGTGCTGCGCATGGCCGAGCTGGCCCGGGATGCAGGGGTGCGGATGCTGGAGGCGACGGTAACGGGTGGCGTCCATCGCGCAGCCAAGGCCGACATGACGGTGATGGTGGGCGGCGAGGCCGAGCTTTTCGCCCTGCACCAGCCGGCGCTGCGGGCCTTTGGCAGCCGCATCTTCCACATGGGACCGTTGGGCACGGCGTCCCTGACCAAGGTCATCACCAACATGCTGGCCTTCATCCATCTGGTCGCCGAGGGCGAGGCGCTGATGCTGGCCCGGCGCGGCGGTCTGGACCTGCGCACGGTGTGGCAGGCGATCGGGGCGTCGTCTGGCGCCAGTTTCGTTCATGAGACCGAAGCGCAGCTGATCCTGAACGGCAGCTATGATGTGGGTTTCAGCATGGATCTGGCGCTGAAGGACCTGGGCTTCGTGATGGGATTCGGCCGCGAATATGGCGTGCCGCTGGATCTGGCGGCGCAGGTGCAGCAGACCTTCCTGCGCGGAAGGGCGGCCTATGGCGGGTCCGCGCAATCGACACGGATCGTGCAGCTGCTGGAAGACCTGCTGGGCACGGATCTGCGCGCCGAAGGGTTTCCGGCGCGGCTCGGCCCGGATGGCGGCGCATGACCGATCCGACGGACATGCAGGCCCGTGCCGCGCAGCTGTTGCACCACCGCAAGAAGCGGTTGGCGCCCGGCGATCCGTTGGCGCCGCCGATCGTCACCTCTGCCACCTTCCACCTGCCCGAGGGGGCCAATGCGCCCCATGTCTATGGCCGCAACGGCCAGCCCGGCTGGGCGGCACTGGAGGCGCAGCTGGAAATCCTCGAAGACGCCGAATGTTGTGTTTTCCCCTCGGGCATGGCCGCGATCACGGCTGCGCTGATGGCGGTGCTGACGGCGGGCGATCGGCTGATGGTGCCAGCGGATGGCTACTACGTCACCCGCGCGCTGGCCGAGGGGTTTCTGGCGCCCTTGGGGATCGAGGTGGTGCAGGTAGCGACCTCCGACATCGCCCGTGCGGATCTGTCAGGCTGCGCCGCGGTCTGGCTGGAGACCCCCTCCAATCCCGGGCTCGATGTGGTCGATCTGGCCACAACCAGCGCAAGGGCAAGGGCGGCCGGGGCGCGGGTGATCGTCGACAACACCACGATGACGCCGATCCTGCAACGGCCGCTGGATCTGGGCGCCGATCTTGTGGTGGCAGCGGATACCAAGGCCCCCGCGGGCCATGCCGATGTGCTGATGGGCCATGTCGCGGGGCGCGATGCCGGGGTGATGGCGCGGGTGCGGGACTGGCGGCGGCTGTCCGGCGCGATCCCCGGCCCGTTCGAGGTCTATCTGGCCCATCGCGGGCTTGAAACCCTGGAGCTGCGGCTGGCGCGGATGTGCGACACCGCGCAGATGCTGGCCGAACGGCTGGGGGATCATCCAGCCGTCCACGGCTTGCGCTATCCCGGCCTGCCGGGCGACCCGTCCTTTGCCACGGCAAGACGGCAGATGGCGAATGGCGGTTTTCTGATCGGGTTGACCCTGACCGATGCCGCCCGCGCCGAGGCGTTTCTGGCCCGCTGCCCCTATCTGGCGCAGTCCACGAGCTTCGGGGCCACCCACAGCTCGGCCGAACGGCGGGCGCGCTGGGGCGATGCCGTGGCGCCTGGGTTCCTGCGTCTGTCTGTCGGCATCGAACCGGCCGAGGTGTTGTGGCAAGCGATCGACATTGCCCTGACGGCGGGCTGACGCGGGGTGCATGGTGAGGGGGCTCTGCCCCCGTCCCTGCGGGACTCCCCCGGGATATTTCGGCCTGAGTGATGCAAGGCTCTGTCATCATTCAGGGAAAAATATCCCGGGGGGAAAGGCCGCAGGCCTTGGGGGGCAGCGCCCCCCGCTGCAGGGGGCTCAGATCAGCGCCACCAGTCGCCGGGCCTCGGCCGCGATGTCGGCCAGATGGCCCCGGCTCTCGCCCGGGAAAAAGCGGGCGCGGGTGGCGGTGGGCATCGGGGCTGGCGTTTCGATCAGCACCCGCGGTCCGGTCTTGACCGTTTCCGCCTGCCAGCTGCGGGCGAGCGCGATCTGCGCGGACTTGGTCGCGCCATAGGCGCCAAAGAACTTTTCGCCGGCGCGGGGGTCGTCGAAAAACAGCGCCGTGCCTTCGGTGCCCAGCAGCGGCTCGACAAATCCCAGCAGCACGCCGCTGGCCCTCGTATTGATGGCGACCGATTTGTCCCAATCCTTGAGATCGATATGGCCTGCGGGCGAGAGCGGGGCGGCGTGGATCGCGGCATGAACCCAGAGATCCAGCTTGCCCCAGCGCGCATGGATCGAGGCACAGAGGTGGCGCATCGCGTCGTCATTGGTGATGTCCATCGGCGCGAGCGTCAACGCACCGGGGGCAGAAGATGCCTTGATCCGGTCATCGAGCTCTTCGAGCCCGCCCACGGTGCGGGCGATGGCCACAACCTGCCAGCCGCCCAGCGCCAGCTGTTCGGCGATGTGAAAGCCGAGGCCGCGCGAGGCACCGGTGACGAGGGCGATCTTGGGGCTCATGGGGTAGCTCCGGTCTTTTGCTGCGGACGGGGGTTTTGCACCCCCGAACCCCCGCAGGGTATTTGGGTCATGATGAGGATGGGCGTAAGGCCGGGGATGTCAAAGCACAAGCCTGTGGGGCTGGGCCATCGTGACGCAGTGGGGGCGATCGCGAGACCGCCCAAGGGGATCACTCGGCCGGTTCCTTCATCTCGAAGCCTTCGGCGATCTTGTCTGCGGGCACCACCGGATAGTCGCCCGAGAAGCAGGCGTCGCAGAATTGCGGGCGGTCATTGTCACGACCATTCGCCTGGCCAGCAGCGCGATAAAGGCCGTCGAGTGTGATGAATTTCAGGCTGTCGACACCGATCCAGTCGCGCATCTCGTCTTCGGACATGGTGGCCGCCAGCAATTTCGAGCGTTCGGGCGTGTCCACCCCGTAGAAGCATGGCCAGGCGGTGGGGGGGGAGGCGATGCGGAAATGCACCTCGGCCGCGCCGGCCTCGAGGATCATGTCCTTGATCTTGCGCGAGGTCGTGCCGCGCACCACCGAGTCGTCCACGAGGATCACCCGCTTGCCCTGGATCAGCGCGCGGTTCACGTTCAGCTTCAGCCGCACGCCCATGTTGCGGATCGCGTCGGTGGGTTCGATGAAGGTCCGGCCCATGTATTGGTTGCGGATGATGCCCATCGCATAGGGGATGCCGGATTGCTGGCTGAAGCCGATGGCGGCCGGCGTGCCGCTGTCCGGGACCGGGCAGACCAGATCGGCATCGACCGGCGCCTCTTTCGCCAGTTCCACGCCGATCTGGCGGCGGGTCTCATAGACCGAGCGGCCGCCGAGGATCGAATCGGGCCGGGAGAAATAGACCTGTTCGAAGATGCAGAAGCGCGAAGGGGCGGTGGCGAAGGGGCGGGTGGAGATCACCTTGTTGCCCTCGATCACCACCATTTCGCCCGGCTCGATCTCGCGCACGAAATCGGCACCGACAATGTCCAATGCGCAGGTTTCCGACGCAAGGCACCAGCCCTGATCGCCGATCCGGCCCAGCACCAGCGGTCGCACGCCATGGGCATCGCGCACGCCGATCAGCTTGGTGCGGGTCATGGCAACCACCGAGAAGGCGCCCTCGACCCGGCGCAGCGCATCCTTGATCCGTTCGGAGATGTTTGTCTGGATCGAACGTGCCATCAGGTGAATGATGCATTCGCTGTCTGACGAGGACTGGAAGATCGAGCCGCGCTCGATCAGCTCGCGCCGCAGCGAGGCGGCGTTAGTCAGGTTGCCATTATGGGCAATCGCCGCGCCGCCCATCGAAAATTCGCCGAAGAAGGGCTGCACGTCGCGGATCGCGGTCGCGCCCTTCGAGCCGGCGGTCGAATAGCGCACATGGCCGATGCCGATGCTGCCGGGCAGGGTTTCCATCACATCGGCGCGGGTGAAATTGTCGCGCACATAGCCGAAGCGGCGGGCCGAGTTGAAGCCGTGGTCGGGGTCATAGGTGACGATCCCGCCGGCCTCTTGCCCGCGGTGTTGCAGGGCATGCAGGCCCAGCGCCACGAAATTGGCAG
>CAYTMV010000030.1:25810-27813 GCA_964439015.1 uncultured Gemmobacter sp. | reverse complement strand
CGGCGTTAAGCCGACGAGGCCCGGCATACCGCAAAGGCCCGGGATCGTCGGCGCCGGGCCTTGATCGCCGGAATTTGGGCCAAAAGCGGCACCCCGCGCGGTGCCGCTCTTTTTTTATCGGTCGGTCTGGCCTATATCGCCCCGATCCTTCCCGCGAGATGCCCGATGTCCAGCCACAATCCGCCGAACCTGCGCCCCGATCTTGCCCGCGCCGTGGTGCCCGACGCCCGCCGCGAGGGCCAGCCGACCATCGGCATGGTCAGCCTCGGCTGCCCCAAGGCGCTGGTGGACAGCGAACGTATCCTGACCCGTCTGCGCGCCGAGGGCTATGCGATCAGCCCTGACTACAAGGGCGCCGATGCCGTGATCGTCAATACCTGCGGATTTCTCGACAGTGCCAAGGCGGAAAGCCTTGAGGCGATCGGCGAGGCGCTGCGCGAAAACGGCAAGGTGCTGGTCACCGGCTGTCTGGGGGCCGAGCCCGACTATATCACCGGCGCGCATCCCAAGGTTCTGGCCGTCACCGGCCCGCATCAATACGAGGCGGTGCTGGATGCCGTTCATGCTGCGGTGCCGCCATCACCCGATCCCTTCATCGACCTGCTGCCCTCCAGCGGCGTGCGGCTGACGCCGCGCCATTACAGCTATCTGAAGATTTCCGAGGGCTGCAATCACAAGTGCAAGTTCTGCATCATCCCCGACATGCGCGGCCGTCTGGTCAGCCGTCCGGCCCATGCCGTGCTGCGCGAGGCGGAAAAGCTGGTCGAGGCGGGGGTGAAGGAGTTGCTGGTGATCAGCCAGGACACCTCGGCCTATGGTCTGGACCGCAAGCATGACCTCAGCCCGTGGAAGGGCGCCGAGGTGCGCGCCCATATCACCGATCTGGCGCGCGAGCTGGGCCGTCTGGGCGCCGGGCGCGAGCTGTGGGTGCGGCTGCACTACGTCTATCCCTATCCCCATGTGCGCGACCTGATCCCGCTGATGGCCGAGGGGCTGGTGCTGCCCTATCTCGACATCCCCTTCCAGCACGCCCACCCCGAGACGCTGAAGCGCATGGCGCGGCCTGCGGCTGCGGCCAGGACGCTGGACGAAATCGCGGCCTGGCGGCGCGACTGCCCCGATATCACCCTGCGCTCGACCTTTATCGTGGGCTACCCCGGCGAGACCGAGGCCGAGTTTCAGACCCTGCTCGACTGGCTGGACGAGGCGCAGCTGGATCGCGTCGGTTGCTTTCAGTATGAAAACGTCGCGGGTGCGCGCTCCAACGATCTGCCCGACCATGTCCCCGCCGAGGTCAAGCAGGAACGTTGGGAGCGCTTCATGGAAAAGGCGCAAGCCATTTCCGAGGCCAAGCTGGCGGCCAAGGTCGGCCAGACCCTGCGGGTTCTGGTCGATGAGGTGGATGAACAGGGTGCCACCTGCCGCACCATGGCCGACGCGCCCGAGATCGACGGCAACCTCTTTATCGACGAGGATTTCGACGGGTTGTCTCCCGGCGATTTCGCCACCGTCGAGGTCGAAGAGGCCGGCGAATACGATCTGTGGGGGCGGCGCGTGCAGGGCTGATTGCCCTCAGCCCAGACCGCAGCGCCGATTTATCTGCCCTGCCGTGATGCAGCACAGGGTGTGCTGAGGGCGGGCGCCCCTATCGCTTGCGCGGGTTGGGCCTCAGCCGCGCAAAGCCTCGATCTCGGCCTTGTTGCAGCAGAAATCCGGCAGGCTGGGCTCTGGCTGCGGCTTGGCCAGCCGCGCCGCGCAATCCTCGGCGCAGCTGCAACTCTGGCACCGATCGACGATCTTTGCCAATTCGCGGCGGGTCAGCCAGCCATCGATCACCGCCTTGGGCAGGCTGACACCCACGCTGCGCGCGACAGCATGCGTAAGCCACCAGGCGCGCGGTGCTTCGACATATCCGATCATTCGCTTTACCTTCGGTGGAGGGTTTCTACCCCCAGCCTGAGGCCGCGCGGCGGCGTTTGCCTTGACGCAGATCAAGACCGTAT
>CAYTMV010000030.1:0-25710 GCA_964439015.1 uncultured Gemmobacter sp. | reverse complement strand
TTTGCCTTGACGCAGATCAAGACCGTATAAGGCCGGTAGCTCAGTATCCCGCCTGGATCCGCGCCACTTCAGCGGCGATCTGCGCCTGCCGCTGGGCATTTGGCGGATGGGTGCCGAGGAAACGGTCACCGGGATCGGGCAAACGGTCAAAGAAGCGCGCGCCGCGCACCGGGTCATAACCCGCGCTCCAGGCGATCCGCGCGCCCAGACGATCGGCCTCCAGCTCGTAATTCTTGGCGTAGCTGCGCGCGCCCACCGCGCCCATCACCTGACCCAACTGCTCGGCCGTGCCCTGATCGGCCCCGATCGCCTGCGCGGCAAGGATACCCGCCAAGGCGCCCACCCGCGCCTGCTGACCCGCGCGCGGGATATGCCCGGCGATGTGGTGGGCCGCCTCATGCCCCAGAACGAAGGCCAGTTCGTCAGCGTTGCGGGCGTCTGCGATCAGCGCCAGCGTGAACCCCACGACCGGGCGTCCGGCCTCGTCCAGCGTCTGAAACGCGTTGGGCGGCGCCTCCAGATCCGGCACCACGACGATCTGCAGGTCGCAATCGACCCCGGGACCATTCAGCGCGACGCAGGCGTTTTCGGCCACCGGCTCCACCCGCTCGACCACGGTGACAAAGTTGCGCGCGGCGACTTCGACCGACAGGCGCGGATCGGCCTGTGCCGGCGCCACCGCCACTGGCGTGGGTTGTGGCGGCACTGGCGCCGCGCAACCGGCCAAAGCCAGCATCCCCCCGATCAACGCCCATACCTGCCGCATTGCCTGCCTCCTGCCGTTTTGTCCCAAGATAGGGCGGGCGGGCCGCTTTCGCCAGCGCCCTGCGGCATGGACAGCGGCGGCCCGCCGGCCTAGCCTGTCACAAAGCGCGGAGGTAGCCATGTTCACCATCGAACACGAATTCGACTGCACCCAGATCACCCTGATCGACGAGGGCGATGGCGGCACCGACAGCTATCTGCAGGAAGACATCACCATCCGCGCCTTTGAGGATAGCGTGGTGCTGGAACAGCTGCACCCGATGACCGAAGAGCCGCAGTTCATAACCCTGTCGATGGCACAATTGCGCGACCTTGCCGCCGCGCTTGACCTGCCCGAAGGCAGCTACCGCATCGAGCGGAGCAAAGGCTGAATAGTCAGGTTTTGCTTGCCTGCGCCGTGCGCGCAGGCTATGGCGCTGCGCATGATCGCCACCGTCCGGACCACAACCCTTTCCCGACGCCGACGCGCCTGACGCGACCGGGCAGGCATGGCCTGCGCGATCCCTGTGCCGGCAAATCCGGCCCCCTTCGTCAATTGACAGCCCCTCCGGCCTCTGGCACCCCTTTCGTGCCCGGCCTTATTTGCAAGGATAGATCATGATCCCCGCCGTCCTGCCGACCTATAACCGCGCCCCTCTGGCCTTCGTCTCGGGGCAGGGCAGCTGGCTTCAGGCCGAGGATGGCAGCCGATATCTTGATCTGGGCGCGGGCATCGCGGTCAATGCGCTGGGCCATGCCAACCCGGCGCTGGTGGAAACCCTGTCGACGCAGGCCGCAAAACTCTGGCATGTCTCGAACCTCTACCGCATCCCCGAGCAAGAGCGGCTGGCAGCCATGCTGGTGGACCGGACCTTTGCCGATACGGTGTTCTTCACCAATTCCGGCACCGAGGCCGCCGAACTGGCGGTCAAGATGGTGCGCCGCCACTGGTATGACAAAGGCCAGCCCGAGCGGGCGGAGATCCTGACCTTCGAAGGCGCCTTCCATGGCCGTTCCTCTGCTGCGATCGCTGCGGCCGGGTCGGAAAAGATGGTCAAGGGCTTTGGCCCGCTGCTGCCGGGCTTCAGGCACTTGCCGTGGGGTGATCTTGACGCGTTCGAGGCGGCGGTTTCCGACCGGACCGCTGCCGTGATGATCGAGCCGGTGCAGGGCGAGGGCGGCATCCGCCCGGCAAGCCATACCTTCCTGCGGGCGCTGCGCGCTGCCTGTGATCGCACCGGCGCCCTGCTGGTGTTCGACGAGGTGCAATGCGGCATGGGCCGCACGGGACGTCTGTTTGCCCATGAATGGGCGGGCGTCACGCCTGATATCATGATGGTGGCCAAGGGCATCGGCGGCGGCTTCCCGCTGGGCGCGGTTCTGGCCACCGAGGATGCGGCTGCCTGCATGGTGGCGGGCACCCATGGCTCGACCTATGGCGGCAACCCCTTGGGCTGTGCAGTGGGGGCGCGGGTGATGGAACTGGTCGGCGATCCCGACTTTCTGGCCGATGTGGGCCGCAAGGCGGGCCTCTTCCGACAGGGGCTGGAGGCGCTGGTTGCCACGCATCCCACGGTATTCGAGGAGGTGCGTGGCCAGGGGCTGATGCTGGGGTTGAAATGCCGCGTGCCGAATGGCGATGTGGTGACCGCCGGCTATGCTGAACACCTGCTGACGGTGGCTGCGGCCGACAATGTGCTGCGCCTGCTGCCGGCGCTGAACATCCCTGACGCCGACATCACCGAGGCGCTGGCGCGGCTTGAAGCCGTGGCGCGCCGTCTGGAAGCCACCGCCTGATCCTTTCACCTTGACCCAAATACCCTCGGGGGGAGGCCGCAGGCCGTTGGGGGGCGGACAGCCCCCCATCCGCCCCTCGCGCCAGAAAGCGAAACCGATGAACCATTTTCTTGACCTCCACACCACCGACGCCGCAGCCCTGCGCGGCATGATCGACAACGCCCGCGCGATGAAGACCGCCCGCAACGGTCGTCCGCGCGGGGCTGCCGATCACGAGCAGCCGCTGGCGGGTCGCATGGTGGCGCTGATCTTCGAGAAACCCTCGACCCGGACCCGTGTCAGCTTTGATCTGGGTGTGCGCCAGATGGGCGGGCAGACCATGGTGCTGTCGGGCAAGGAGATGCAGCTGGGTCACGGCGAAACCATCGCCGACACGGCCCGGGTCCTGTCGCGCTATGTCGACCTGATCATGATCCGCACCTTCGAAGAGGCGACCCTGCTGGAGATGGCCGAACACGCCACCGTGCCGGTGATCAACGGCCTGACCAACCGCACCCATCCCTGCCAGATCATGGCCGACGTGATGACCTATGAAGAACACCGCGGCCCGATCGCCGGGCGCAAGGTGGTCTGGTCGGGTGATGGCAACAACGTCTTCGCCTCCTTCGCCCATGCGGCTGGGCAGTTCGGCTTTGATCTAACCTTCACAGGTCCCGAGACACTGGACCCCGAGCGCGCCTGCCTGGACTTCGCCGCCTCCAAGGGCCACCCGGTGACGATCGAGCGCAACCCGCAGCGGGCGGTGGCCGGAGCGGATCTGGTGGTGACCGATACCTGGGTCAGCATGCATGACCCCGAAAGCGCCAAGGAGCGCCGCCACAACCAGCTGCGCCCCTATCAGGTCAACGAAGAGCTGATGGCCCATGCCAAGCCTGACGCGCTGTTCATGCATTGCCTGCCCGCCCATCGCAATGACGAGGCGACCAGCGCGGTGATGGATGGCCCGCATTCGGTGATCTTCGACGAGGCCGAGAACCGCCTTCATGCCCAAAAGGCGGTCATGCGCTGGTGTCTGGGCGTCTGACCGGGCGCTGAGCCGGGGCGGCAGCAGGGGGGCGCTGCCCCCCTCACCCCCCGGGATATTTTTGCCTGACTGATGACGAAAAGACGGGGCGCCTTTTAGTCGGGGCGCCCCTTTTCGTTTGCAGCTTTCGGTGGCTGGCCGGGGGGCGGACGTTGGAGGAACCCGCACGTTGCTTGCTGGGTGTCCCGGCTGGCGGGCTGGCCCGCGGGTCCTCCTGTCAGGGGCATGGGGCGCCGGAACGGCAGGAGGGAGGCGTGCGGCGCAAATCCGCGGGGCTCGCCAGCGCCTTTGCCTTTGTGCTGGCCTCGCGCACGGTGATTCGCTAGGATGGCGGCACAGGTCCCGGGGGCACAACCGGGCGTGAGGCATCACAGGCAATCGAGGCGGTTTTCATGACGGAAATGGTCTATGGCTCCATGCCCATCCGGGTATCCGAGCCGGTTCTTCCCCGCTGGTGGCGCACCATCGACCGCTGGTCCCTTGGGGCGGTGTTGATGTTGCTGGGCATCGGCATCTTGCTGGGGCTTGCAGCCTCGGTGCCCTTGGCCGAGCAGAACAACCTCGATCCCTATTATTATGTAACCCGGCAGGTGGTCTTCGGGCTGGTTGCGGTCGGGGCGATCTTTGGTCTGTCGATGTTGCCCCCTGCGCAGGTGCGACGGCTGGGCGTGTTGGGCTTTGTGCTGGCGCTGGTGGCCTTGGCGCTGCTGCCGGCCTTTGGGACCGATCTGGGCAAGGGCGCGGTGCGCTGGCTGAACTTCGGCTTCACCACCATCCAGCCGTCCGAGTTTGCCAAACCCGGTTTCGTCGTGCTGACCGCCTGGTTGATGGCGGCATCGAGCGATCTGGGCGGGCCGCCCGGAAAGCTGATCTCTTTTGCAACCCTGGTGACGGTGATGGGGCTTTTGGCGATCCAGCCTGATTTCGGTCAGACCATGCTGGTGCTGTTCGGCTGGGGCGTGGTGTTCTTTGTGGCGGGCGCGCCGCTTGCGTTGATCGTCTCGGTGTTGGGCATGGCCGGCGTGGCGGGGGTGTTTGCCTATAACTCGTCCGAACACCTGGCGCGGCGGATCGACGGCTTCCTGAACCCGGATCTCGATCCGCGCTCGCAGCTGGGCTATGCCACCAACGCCATTCAGGATGGCGGCTTCTTTGGGGTGGGCGTGGGCGAGGGGCAGGTGAAATGGTCGCTGCCGGACGCGCATACCGACTTCATCATCGCAGTTGCCGCCGAGGAATATGGGCTGCTGCTGGTGCTGCTGATCCTGTCGCTTTACGCGCTGATCACCGTGCGCTCGTTGATGCGGCTGACGAAAGAGCGTGACCCCTTCACCCGACTGGCCGGCACCGGTCTGGCCTGCATTTTCGGGGTTCAGGCAATGATCAACATGGGGGTGGCGGTGCGTCTGTTGCCCGCCAAGGGCATGACCCTGCCGTTTGTCAGCTATGGCGGGTCGTCGGTGCTGGCAGCGGGGATCACGGTCGGCATGTTGCTGGCGCTGACCCGCACCCGGCCGCAGGGCCAGATGGGCGAGATCTTTGCCCGTCGGGGGCGCTGAGATGGCATCGGCGCCGCTGATCGTGATCGCGGCCGGGGGCACCGGCGGCCACATGTTCCCCGCGCAGGCGTTGGCCGAGGCGATGCTGGCGCGCGGCTGGCGGGTCAAGCTGTCGACCGATGCGCGTGGCGCCCGCTATGCCGGCGGTTTTCCGGCCGAGGTGACGCGCGAGGTGCTGGCATCGGCCACCTTTGCGCGGGGTGGGGTGGCGGCGCGGCTGGCGGTGCCGTTTCGCATCTTGGGCGGGGTGGCCGGGGCGGTCGCTTCGATGATGCGCGACAAGCCCTCTGTGGTTGTGGGTTTTGGCGGCTATCCGTCGATCCCGGCGCTGGCTGCGGCCAAGCTGTTGCGCCTGCCGCGGATGATCCATGAACAAAACGGTGTGCTGGGGCGGGTGAACCGCCGCTTTGCGCCCCGCGTGATGACGGTGGCTTGCGGCACATGGCCCACGCACCTGCCTGCGGGCGTTGAGGGCAAGCATACCGGCAACCCGGTCCGCGCCGCGGTGCTGGAGCGGGCGGGTGCCGGCTATATCCCGCCCGGAGATTACCCGATGGGCCTGCTGGTCTTTGGCGGCTCGCAGGGGGCGCGGGTGCTGTCGGACGTGGTGCCGGCGGCGGTGGCGGCGCTGCCGGATGGGCTGCGGGCGCATCTGCGCGTGGCGCAGCAGGCGCGGCCCGAGGATATCGACCGCGTGCGCGCCGCCTATGAGGCCGCCGGCATCCCTGCCGAGGTCGAGCCGTTCTTTGACGACATCCCGCGGCGGCTGTCCGAGGCGCAGCTGGTGATCGCGCGGGCCGGGGCCTCCAGTATCGCGGATATCTCGGTGATCGGGCGACCGTCGATCCTGATCCCTTTTGCCGCCGCGGCGGACGATCACCAGACCGCCAATGCGCGGGGCCTTGCCGATGCCGGGGCTGCGATCGTCATCCCGGAATCTGCGCTTGACGCGGGCGCGCTGTCGGTCCAGATCGCCGCGATCCTGCAAAGCGCCGAGGTTGCCACCCGAATGGCGCGTCTGGCGCTGCGGCAGGGCATCCCCGATGCCACCGAGCGGCTGGTCGCACAAGTTCTGCGGCTGTCCAGAAAAGAGTAAAGAAGATGAACGCCACCAAACTGCCGCTGGAACTCGGCCCCATCCATTTCGTCGGCATTGGCGGGATCGGCATGTCGGGCATCGCCGAGGTGCTGATGACCCACGGCTATCGGGTGCAGGGATCGGACGCCAAGGCCTCCAAGATCACGGACCGGCTGGTGGCATTGGGCGCGACCTTCTTTGAGGGGCAGCGCGCCGAGAATATCGGCGAGGCCGCGGTGGTGGTGATCTCGTCCGCGATCAAGAAGGGCAACCCCGAGCTGGAAGAGGCGCGCCGGCGCAAGCTGCCGGTGGTGCGGCGGGCCGAGATGCTGGCCGAGCTGATGCGCCTGCGCTCGAACATCGCGGTGGCGGGCACGCATGGCAAGACCACGACCACGACCATGGTGGCGACGCTGTTGGACAAGGGCGGCTTTGACCCCACGGTGATCAATGGCGGGGTGATCCACGCCTATGGTTCCAACGCCCGCGCGGGCGCCGGCGAGTGGATGGTGGTTGAGGCCGATGAAAGCGACGGGTCCTTCAACCGCCTGCCTGCGACCATCGGCATCGTCACCAATATCGACCCCGAGCATATGGAGCATTGGGGCAGTATCGAGAACCTGCGCAAAGGGTTTTACGATTTCGTCTCCAACATCCCGTTTTACGGTGTGGCGGTCTGCTGCACCGATCATCCGGAAGTTCAGGCGCTGGTGGGCCGCGTCACCGACCGCCGGGTCGTGACCTTTGGCTTCAACGCGCAGGCGGATGTGCGCGCGGTGAACCTGAAGTTCGAAAATGGTAAGGCGCACTTTGACATCCTGCTGCAGGGTGAGGGCGAAGGTTCGAAAATCGAAAACTGTGTGTTGCCGATGCCGGGGGATCACAACGTCTCCAACGCGCTGGCGGCGGTGGCGGTGGCCCGGCATCTGGGGATGAAAATGGATCAGATCCGCGAGGCGCTGGAAGGCTTTACCGGTGTGAACCGCCGCTTTACCAAGGTGGCCGAAGTGGGTGGCGTCACGATCATCGACGATTACGGCCACCACCCGGTCGAGATTGCGGCGGTGCTGAAGGCCGCGCGTCAGGCCATTGCCGGTCGCGCTGGCGCGCGGGTGATCGCGGTGCATCAGCCGCATCGGTATTCCCGCCTGCATTCGCTGTTCGAGGATTTCTGCACCTGCTTCAACGAGGCCGACGTGGTGGCCATCGCCGATGTTTACGCGGCGGGCGAAGAGCCGATCGAGGGGGCAGGGCGCGACGATCTGGTGCAGGGGTTGATCGCGCACGGCCACCGCCACGCCCGCGGCCTGCTGGATGAAGCCGATCTGGCGCGGCTGTTCCGCGAGCAGGCCCGGCCGGGCGATATCTTCGTCTGTCTGGGGGCGGGAACGATTTCGGCCTGGGCCAATGCGCTGCCGGCCAAACTGGCGGGTTAAGGCGCAGATGCTTTCGCAACTTCCCGAGGTGCGCGGCACGCTGACCGAAGGCAAGGCGCTGGCCGAACTGACCTGGTTGAGGGTTGGCGGCCCGGCGGATGTGCTGTTTCAACCCGCTGATGTCGATGATCTTGCAGCGTTTCTGCGCGCGCTGGACCCAGCGGTGCCGGTGTTTCCGATCGGTGTCGGCTCGAACCTGATCGTGCGCGATGGCGGTATCCGGGGCGTGGTGATCCGGCTGGGGCGTGGCTTCAACGCGATCACCATCGACGGTGACCGGGTGACGGCCGGGGCGGCGGCACTCGACGCCCATGTCGCGCGTCGCGCGGCCGAGGCCGGGCGCGACCTGACCTTCCTGCGCACCATCCCCGGTGCGATCGGCGGCGCCGTGCGGATGAATGCTGGTTGCTATGGGCATTATGTTTCGGATTTCCTTGAGGAAATTTGCGTGGTGACACGCGCGGGCGCGGTTCTGACCCTGCCTGCTGCCGATCTGCACCTGTCCTATCGCCAGTCCAGCCTTCCCGAGGGCTGGGTGATCGTTGCGGCCACCTTCCGCGCGCCCAAGGGCGATCCTGCGGCGCTGGCGGCGCGGATGGAGGAACAGGTGGCCAAACGCGACGCCAGCCAACCCACGCGGGAACGCAGCGCCGGTTCGACCTTCCGCAATCCGGCGGGATTTTCCTCGACCGGACGCGCCGATGACAGCCACGAGTTGAAGGCCTGGAAATTGATCGCCGACGCCGGGATGCGCGGCGCGCGGCTGGGCGGGGCGCAGATGTCCGAGATGCACGCGAATTTCCTGCTGAACGTCGGTGGTGCGACCGCGGCGGACCTGGAGTCCCTGGGCGAATCAGTGCGAAAAAAGGTTTTCCAAAACAGCGGTATCACGTTAGAGTGGGAAATCATGCGCGTCGGGGAACCGGCCGCGCAAGAGCGGTGATCCCGGCCAACGGGACATCTGAAAGGCGTAATTCCGACCGGGGCTAACCCCGGCGGGTGTGGGGCGCAGCCCCCGAGAGGCAGTGATGGCGGGCATGTCGGGCAAGGCATACCCCCGTGTGGCAGTGTTGATGGGCGGGCGCTCGGCCGAGCGTGAAGTGTCGCTCGTCTCGGGGCGCGAATGCGCCGCGGCCTTGCGGGTGGCAGGATATGAAGCGATCGAGGTCGATGCCGGCCCCGATCTGGTCGCGCGGCTGATCGAAATCAAACCCGATGTGGTGTTCAACGCCCTGCATGGCCGCTGGGGCGAGGATGGCTGCGTGCAGGGCCTGCTGGAATGGCTGGGCTTGCCTTACACCCATTCCGGCGTTCTGGCCTCGGCGCTGGCCATGGACAAAAGTCGCGCCAAGGCCGCCTATCGGGCCGCTGGCCTGCCGGTTGTGGAAAGCGTGCTGGCGGACAAGGCGGCGGTGCAGGCCGGCCATGTGCTGGCCCCGCCCTATGTTGTCAAACCCAACAACGAAGGCTCTTCGGTCGGCGTCTATATCGTGCATGAGGCCGCCAATGGCCCGCCGCAACTTTCGGATGCGATGCCCGCGCAGGTGATGGTCGAGACCTATGCGCCGGGGCGCGAGTTGACCTGCGCGGTGCTGGGCGACCGGGCGCTTGCGGTGACCGATATCGTGACCGAGGGCTGGTATGACTATGACGCCAAATATACGGCGGGTGGTTCGCGTCATGTCGTGCCGGCCGATCTGCCGGATGAGATCACCGCGGCCTGCATGGACTACGCGCTGCGCGCCCATCGTGCGCTGGGGTGCAGCGGCCTGAGCCGCACGGATTTCCGCTGGGATGAAGCGCGCGGTGTGGCCGGTCTGGTGTTGCTGGAGACCAATACCCAGCCGGGCATGACTCCCGTGTCGCTTGCGCCCGAACAGGCCGCCTATGTGGGCATGAGCTTTCCAGAATTGTGCCGCTGGATCGTGGAGGATGCCTCTTGCGATCGATGAGAGAGCCGCCACCGCTGACCGCACCGCCGCTGCATGCGCCGCCGCGCCATGCGGGGGCCGCGGTGCGCCCGGCTCTGTCTGAACCTGCTCAGCCGCCGCGGGCGGTCCCCGCGCCAGACCAGCGGGCGCAGCGCGCGGCGCCTTCCGTTCAAAAGCCTGTGGCCGCAGGATGGACGCGCCATGCCGCGCCTGAGCGCCCGCCCGAACCGCAACCCGAGCCTGCCCCCAAGCCCCGCCAGTCCCGCCCTGCGCGGCGGCGCGAGGTTGCCCCCTCGCGTCTGGCCTATCGGATGGAGCGGCTGTGGCTGACGCCGATGTTCCGGGTGGCGATGCGCTATGGCATGCCGGTCTTGCTGGTCGCGATGGTTTTGGCGGTCTGGCTGGGCAATGACGCCCGACGCGCCGCCATGGCCAATCAGATTGCCGAATGGCGGCTGGCCATCGAAACACGGCCCGAATTCATGGTGAGCATGCTGGCGGTCGAGGGCGCGGACCCGGCCCTCGATGCTGCCGTGCGTCAGGTCGTCGGGATCGAGTTGCCGCAATCGAGCTTTCACATCGACCTTGATGCGACCCGCGCGCGGGTGGCGACACTGGACGCCGTCAAGGATGTGCAGGTGGCCGTGCGCTCGGGTGGGGTGCTGGCGGTGACAATCACCGAACGCGAGCCGGCGCTGATCTGGCGGCAGGACTCGGGCACGATGGCGCTGATCGACGGCGACGGCAAGCGCGTGGCGCTGATCCTGGAACGGGCGGACCGCGCCGACCTGCCGCTGGTCGCGGGCGACGGCGCCAACCGGGCCGCCGCCGAGGCGCTGGCGCTGGTGAAGGCCGCTGGCCCGCTGCAAAAGCGGCTGCGCGGCCTGGTGCGGATCGGCGAGCGGCGTTGGGATATGGTGCTGGACCGCGATCAGCGCATCCAGCTTCCCCAGGACAACCCGGTATCGGCCCTGGGCCGGTTGATCGCGCTGGATCAGGCCGAAGACCTGCTGGCCCGTGACGTCAAGACCGTGGACCTGCGGCTGAAAACAAGACCGACCCTGAGACTGGCCCCGCAGGCGCTGGCGCAGATGCGCCGCGCGCAGGGCCTCGAGACAGCGGAGAGCGACCTGTGACCGATCTTTATCACACCCAGAGGGCAATGCGGAACATGCGCCGGGCTGCGATGCAGCGCGGTGTGGTGGCGATCCTCGACATCGGCACCTCCAAGATCGCCTGTTTCATCCTGCGCTTCGAGGGCGCCGAGCGGCTGCGCGAGGTGGATGGCGTCGGCTCGATGGCAGGCCAAAGTCAGTTCCGCGTGATCGGGGCCAAGATCACCCAGGCCCATGGCATGCGCTATGGCGAGATCAGCCGCATGGCCGAGGTTGAAAGCGCCGTCCGCACCGCCGTGCAGGGCGCGCAGAAGATGGCCAATGTCCGGGTCGATCATGCGATCGTCTGTTTCTCGGGCGGCAACCCGCGCAGCTATGGCCTGGCGGGCGAGGTCGAGTTGATGGACTCGGTCGTGACCGAAGGCGATGTGGGGCGCGTTCTGGCCGCCTGCGAGATGCCCGATATCAGCACGGGTCGCGAAGTGCTGCACGCCCAGCCGGTGAATTTTGCGCTGGATCACCGCACCGGCCTTGGTGATCCGCGCGGCCAGATCGGCAACCGCCTGTCCTGCGACATGCATCTTCTGTCGGTCGATGCGGTGGTTGTGCAGAACATCCTGCACTGCATCAAGCGGTGCGATCTGGAACTGGCCGGGGTGGCCTCGTCAGCCTATGTTTCGGGCCTGTCGAGCCTCGTCGAGGACGAGCAGGAGCTGGGCGCCGCCTGTGTCGACATGGGGGCCGGGACCACCGGCATCTCGATCTTCATCAAGAAGCACATGATCTACTCCGACTGCGTGCGGATGGGCGGCGATCACGTCACCTCCGACATCGCCATGGGGTTGCAGATCAGCACCGCCAAGGCCGAAGAGATCAAGGCCAAGCATGGCGGCGTGGTCGCGACCGGGATGGATGACCGCGACATGATCGAGATCGGCGGCGACAGCGGCGATTGGGAAAAGGATCGCCGCCAGGTCAGCCGTGCCGATCTGATCGCCATTATTCGTCCCCGCGTCGAGGAGATCCTTGAAGAGGTGCGGGCACGGTTTGACGCGGCGGGCTTCGACTATCTGCGCAGCCAGCAGATCGTGCTGACCGGCGGCGCCAGCCAGATCATCGGTCTGGACGGGTTGGCCGCGCGCATCCTGGGCCAGCGCGTGCGTCTGGGCCGGCCGATGCGGATCCGCGGTGTGCCTGCTGACCGCACCGGCCCGTCCTTTGCCGCGACCTCGGGGCTTTGCCTGTTCGCCACCCATCCGCAAGATGAGTGGTGGGATTTCGACGTGCCGGCCGAACGCTATCCCGCGCGGTCCTTGCGCAGGGCGATGCGCTGGTTCCGCGACAACTGGTAAGCCAGGGACCGGACACAAGCCCAGATGACGCCGCCCTGGTGCGGCGAACCCCCATATCCGGGGGCATCGGCGAAATCCCGCGAAAGCAGGCCTGCGGCGCCCCATATTTTGTGGCGAATTGACGTTTTTTTCGTGACCTCGTCTCCAAGGCCAGCTAGTATTACAGGTAATTCCGGCAAATCGGCCCGTTGACGCCTCGGGGACAGGGTGTCAGCCACGGGCTTGCCGGCGGACAATGGCACAGGCGCACAAATAAGGCGTCATACAGGCGGGCGGACAGACATGGCACTCAATCTCATCATGGCCAACCAGCGCGAAGAACTGCGGCCGCGCATCACTGTTTTCGGCGTGGGCGGGGCTGGCGGCAACGCGGTCAACAACATGATCGAAAAGCAGCTGGAAGGCGTTGATTTCGTTGTGGCCAATACCGATGCGCAGGCGCTGCAGCAATCGCGCGCCGGCACGCGGATCCAGATGGGTGTCAAGGCGACCGAGGGGCTGGGCGCGGGTGCGCGTCCGCAAATCGGTGCCGCTGCCGCCGAAGAAACCATCGAGGAAATCGTCGACCATCTGGCCGGGGCGCATATGTGCTTCATCACCTGCGGGATGGGCGGCGGCACCGGGACCGGGGCTGCGCCGATCATCGCGCAGGCCGCGCGCGAGTTGGGCGTGCTGACGGTGGGCGTTGTCACCAAGCCGTTCATGTTTGAGGGCAACAAGCGGATGCGTCAGGCCGAAGAGGGGCTTGAGGCACTGCAAAAGGTGGTCGACACGCTGATCATCATCCCCAACCAGAACCTGTTCCGTCTGGCCAACGCGTCGACCACTTTCACCGAAGCCTTCGCCATGGCCGATGACGTGCTGTATCAGGGCGTCAAGGGTGTGACCGATCTGATGGTACGCCCGGGCCTGATCAACCTCGACTTTGCCGACGTCCGCTCGGTCATGGACGAGATGGGCAAGGCGATGATGGGCACCGGCGAGGCCGAGGGCGAAGATCGCGCCCGCCATGCCGCCGAAAAGGCCATCGCCAACCCGCTGCTGGATGAAATCAGCCTGAATGGCGCGCGCGGGGTGCTGATCAACATCACCGGCGGCCATGACCTGACCCTGTTCGAGCTGGACGAGGCTGCCAACATCATCCGTGAAAAGGTTGATCCCGACGCCAATATCATCGTCGGCTCGACCCTGGACGAAGGCATGGCTGGCGCCATCCGCGTTTCGGTCGTGGCGACCGGTATCGACGCGAATTCGGCCAACCGGGCCGAGCCGCCTGTCGCGCGCCGTCCCGCGCACCAACCGGTTGCCGCAGCGCCGGCCTTCGTGCCGCCGACCCCGGAACCCGCACCGCGCCCGGCCGTGACCGTGCAGGTGCAGCCGGCCGCTCCGGTCGCGCCGCAGGCCGCCGCGCCCTCGCTGTTCGATCCGCAGCCCGAGCCCGAGATGACGGATGAACTGCCGCCGCCGGCGTATCGCGCGCCGCAACCGGCCCCGCAGCCCGCGCCGCGTCCGCAGGCCCGCGAGCAGGATCTGAACGAATTCGTGGCCCCGCGCCCGCGTGCTGCCGGTCAACCTTCGCCCGAGGCGCTGGCCCGACTGCAAGCGGCTGTGTCGCGCGCTCCGGCTTCGCCTGCGCCGCGCCAGCCTGCCGCCGCGCCGGCCCCGGCCGCGGCCCGTGCGGCAACGCCCGAAAAACGCTTTGGCATCGGCAGCCTGATCAACCGCATGGCCGGCCATGCCGAGGCCCCGGCCGAGCGTCCCGCGGCCCGTCCGCAGCCGCCCGTGCAGGCCTATGACGATGAGCAGGATCAGCAGGGCGAGAACGACCGGATTGAAATTCCGGCCTTCCTGCGCCGTCAGGCCAACTGAACGCTGTTACAAAAGGATCAGGGCCCGGAGCTTGGCTCCGGGTCTTTTTCTTTTGAAAACATCGGCTTAGCTTGCGTTTCTGCCGCTGTTACATCTCGTCACAAAGAGTGAGTTGAGAGATTTCCCCCCCGACATTACCTACAATTCGACCCAGATGCCTGTGGATAACATCTGGGGGTCCGGAGGGGAGCCGTGCATGCCGCATGGGCGTTCCGCCGGGGGAACAAGGATTGAGACCGTGCAAAAGACGCTGAAATCTGCCGCGAGCTTTACCGGCTTGGGCCTTCATTCGGGCCAGCCGGTGCGGATGGTGGTCAAGCCGGCTTCGGCCGATTACGGAATCTGGTTCCGTCGCACCGACATCCTGTCGGGCGATGCGATGATTCCGGCGCGTTGGGATGCGGTGGTGCAGTCGAAACTCTGCACGCTGGTGGCCAACGCCTCGGGCGCGTCGGTTTCGACCACCGAACATCTGATGGCCGCGCTGGCCGGCTGTGGCATCCACAATGCCCTGATCGAGATTGACGGGCCGGAAGTGCCGATCCTCGATGGTTCGGCCATGCCGTTCGTGCGCGCCTTCATCGCCCGCGGCACGGTTGAACAGACGGCTCCGGTCCGGGCAATCCGGGTTCTGAAGCCGGTCGAAGTGCGCGAGGGTGACGCCGTTGCCCGTCTTGAACCCGCCAACATGCTGGAGATCGACTTCCGCATCGAGTTTGATGAACCGGCGATCGGCGCGCAGGAAAAATCGCTGAACATGGCCAATGGCGCCTTTGTGCGTGAGCTGTGTGACAGCCGCACCTTCTGCCTGCAATCGGATGTGGAGCGGATGCGCGCGAACGGTCTGGCACTGGGCGGCACGTTGGAAAACGCGGTGGTTTTCGAGGATGGCGAAGTGCTGTCACCGGGTGGCCTGCGCCATGCCGACGAGCCTGTGCGCCACAAGATGCTGGATGCGCTGGGTGACCTGTATCTGGCCGGCGGCCCTATCCTTGGCCGCTATGTTGGCGAGCGCGCGGGGCATGCGCTGACCAATCGCCTGCTGCGGGCGCTGTTCGCCGATCCCACCGCCTGGCGGTTTGCCGAGGTGGGCCGGGCAACCGGCTGCAAGCTGCCCGGCGTTGGCGTCGGGCGCGCCGATCTGCCGGCTTGCGCGTAACTGCTCACAACTGGTCAATCCGGGGCGAAAGGCGTTTTGCGCCCCGGATTTATCTGTGCTAGGACAAGCACGAACGGCCCCGGAAGCGGGGAAAGTCAGGCAGGTGGGCAGGCAATGATCTTTGGCAGAACGGGGCAAGTCGCGGGACTGGGCGGCGTTTCGGCCAAGCGGATCGCGGCGATTCTCGCCCTGTCGCTTGTGGCTGCATGTGCCGGTGGGGCGCAGAAGAAGGCCGACCTCGAGGGGTTGACCGCCGAAGACATCTACAAGCGCGGCGAATATCTGCTGGAAACCGACAAGAAGCCGGACGCTGCGTTGGAGATGTTTTCCGAGATCGAGCGGCTCTATCCCTATACGCAATATGCCAAGCGCGCGTTGATCATGCAGGCCTACACCCTGCACCGCACCAAGAAATACGAGGATGCCCGCGCCGCCGCCCAGCGTTTCCTTGATTTCTATCCGGGCGATGAGGATGCAGCCTATGCCAAGTATCTGCTGGCCCTGTCCTATTACGACCAGATCGACGAAGTTGGCCGCGACCAGGGTCTGACCTTCCAGGCGTTGCAGGCTTTGCGCGATGTGATCGAGGAATATCCCGATACCGAATATGCCAAGTCGGCGGTCCTGAAGTTCGATCTGGCGTTTGACCATCTTGCCGGCAAGGAGATGGAGATCGGTCGCTTCTACCTCAAGCGGGGTCATTATACGGCGGCGATCAACCGCTTCCGCGTCGTGGTGCAGGATTTCCAGACCACGACCCACACCGCCGAGGCGCTGCATCGTCTGGTCGAATCCTATCTGGCGTTGGGCCTGACCGATGAGGCGCAGACCGCTGCGGCGATCCTGGGCCACAACTATCGCTCCAACCCCTTCTACGAGGACAGTTTCAAGCTGCTGAAGGGCCGTGGGCTGGAGCCGGAGGCCAAGGGCGACAGTTGGCTGTCTTCGGTCTACCGCCAGGTGATCCGCGGCGAATGGCTGTAAGCCTGCCGGGCTGACCGCCGGCCAACGGGTGCAAACGGATGCTGCGCAATCTCGATATCCGCGACATGCTGCTGATTGACCGGCTGTCGCTGGCCTTTCGGCCCGGCCTCAACGTCCTGACGGGCGAGACCGGGGCCGGCAAGTCGATCCTGCTGGACAGTCTGGGTTTCGTTTTGGGCTGGCGCGGCCGGGCCGAGCTGGTGCGGGCTGGCGCCGAAAAGGGCGAAGTGGTCGCGGCCTTCGATCTGCCGCCGGGTCATGCGGCGTATGCGGTGCTGAACGAATACGGGATCGAGGCCGAGGATGAGCTGATCCTGCGTCGGGTCAACCACAGTGACGGCCGCAAGACCGCCTGGGTCAACGATCGCCGCGTCTCGGGCGAGGTGCTGCGGGCGCTGTCGGATACGCTGGTCGAGTTGCATGGCCAGCATGATGACCGCGGTCTGCTGGACCCGCGCGGCCACCGTGCCATGCTGGATGCCTTTGGCCGTATCGACCTTGGTCCCACCCGCGCTGCCTGGTCGGGCCTGTCGGCTGCGAAAAAGCGGCTGGCCGATGCCGAAGCCTCGCTGGCGCAGGCCCGCAGTGAAGAGGATTTCCTGCGCCATGCGGTGACCGAGCTGGAGAAGCTGGACCCGCAGCCCGGCGAGGAAACGGCGCTCGATACCCGCCGACGCAGCATGCAGGCAGCCGAAAAGATCCGGTCCGACATAGCCCGCGCCGCCAATACCCTGTCCGATCAGGGCGCCGAGGGGCTGATGGTTGACGCCTTGCGCTGGCTTGAGGGCGCGGCAGATCGCGCAGAGGGCGCGCTGGACGAGGCGCTGGCCGCCCTGTCGCGCGCGTTGGTGGAGTTGGGCGAGGCGCAATCCGGGGTCGCGCGCTGCCTGTCCGGCCTCGATTTCGACCCGCATGAATTGGAGGCCGCGGAAGAGCGGCTGTTTGCCATCCGCGCATTGGCCCGCAAGCATGGCGTGCAGCCCGACGATCTGGGTGACCATGCCGCGCGCCTGTCGGCCCGGCTCGCCGCGCTGGAAGGGGGGGTGGAAAACCTGACGGCGCTGAAACGCGCCGTGGCCGAGGCCGAGGCGGCCTATGCCAATGCGGCACAGGCCATCAGCACCGCCCGCGCACAGGCTGCACAGCGGCTGGACGTGGCGATGGCCGCCGAACTCGCCCCCCTGAAGATGGAGCGGGCGGTGTTTCGCACTGTCATCACCGCCGCCGATCCGGGGCCAGAGGGCGGCGATCTGGTGACTTTCACCGTCGCCACCAATCCCGGCGCACCGCCCGGTGCGCTGAACCGGATCGCCTCGGGCGGCGAACTCAGCCGCTTTCTTCTGGCTTTGAAGGTCTGCCTGACCGGCGACGACCACAACCTGACCCTGATCTTCGACGAGATCGACCGCGGGGTAGGCGGGGCAACCGCCGATGCCGTGGGGCGGCGGCTGAAGTCGCTGGCCGAAGGCGCGCAGGTCCTGGTCGTGACCCACAGCCCGCAGGTCGCGGCGCTGGGGGGCACGCATTTCCGGGTCGAAAAGCGGGTGGAGGGCGACATGACCACCTCGCGCGTCACGGCGCTGAGCGCGCCTGAGCGGGTCGAGGAGATCGGGCGGATGCTGTCGGGGGACACTGTATCCGATGCTGCCCGTGCGGCAGCCGAGGCGCTGCTGGCTGGCTGATCTAGTCGCGCTGCGGCACCAGCTTGCCGGGGTTCATGATCCCCAGCGGGTCCAGCGCAGCCTTGATCGTGCCCATCACGGCCCAGGCCGCGCCATGCTCCTTGGGCATATAGGCCATCTTGCCCAGACCAATGCCATGTTCGCCGGTAACAGTGCCGCCCAGCCGCAAGGCGCGGGCGGCCATGCGGCTGGCCAGTTCCATCGCCACGGCGCGCTCCCGCTCGGAATTCGGGTCGATCAGCAGCGAGGCGTGGAAATTGCCGTCGCCCACATGGCCAAGGATCGGGCCGGGGATTCGGGCGGCGGCGATCTCGGCCCGGGTTTCCTCGATCGCGGTCGCCAGCGCCGAGATCGGCACGCAGACATCGGTGACAATCGCGTGACAGCCGGGGCGGCTGGCGATCATCGCCGGATAGGCGTTGTGGCGCATTTTCCACAGACGGTTGCGGTCCTCGGCCTTCTCGGCCCATTGAAAGCCGGTGCAGCCATGATCCGCCGCCAACTCGCCAAAGCGGGTGGCCTGCTCGGCCACGGCTGCGGGACTGCCATGAAACTCGACCAACAAATGCGGCAATTCGGGCAAGGTCATGCCGGAATGGGCGTTGCAGGCGGCAACGCTGGCCTGATCCATGAACTCGATCCGCGCCATCGGCAGGCCGGACTGGATGGTGGTGATCACGCAATCCACCGCCAACTGGCTGTTGGGAAAGGCGCAAACGGCGGCGGTCACCGCCTCGGGCTGGCCATGCAGGCGCAGCGTCAGCTCGGTAATCAGGCCCAGCGTGCCCTCTGAGCCCACCATCAGCGCGGTCAGGTCATAGCCGGCGGCCGATTTTGGCGCCCCGGTGCCGGTGCGGATCACCTGCCCATCGGCCAGCACCACCTCCAGCCCGCGCACCGCATCGCGCATCGTGCCATAGCGCACCGCAGTCGTGCCCGAGGCCCGGGTCGAGGCCATGCCGCCCAGCGTGGCATCCGCCCCCGGATCGCAGGGAAACATCAGGCCGGTGTCGCGCAAGGCGGCGTTCAGCGCGGTGCGTGTGACGCCGGGCTGGACCCGGACCAGCATGTCCTCGGCCCGCACCTCCAGAACCCGGTTCATGCGGGTGAAATCGAAGGTCACGCCGCCCCGCACCGCCAGGGCATGCCCTTCCAGCGAGGTTCCCGCCCCCCAACCGACCACCGGCAGACGGGCGGCGGCGCAGATCTTCACCGCCTCGGCCACCTCATCGGTGGTTTCCGGCCAGATCACCGCATCGGGGGCAGGGCCGCTGATATGGCTTTCCGACTGGGCATGGGCCGCGCGGTCGGAAATACGATCCGAAAAGCGGTCGCCCAGCAGGGCGGCCAGTCGGGCATGGGCATCGGTCGGGATCATGGCGCCTCCTGTAAGAAACAGGCTAGGGTTTCGCCGCGCTTTGGAAAAGCCTCAATCGCGCGCAAATCGAGCGATGTCTCGCGCCAGATCGCCATAGCCGGTAAAGCGCCGTTCATAGGCGAGTCCCAGCCGCCTTGCGGCGTCGCGCGCCTTTTCGTCCAGCGACGGATCATCCGTCTGGGCCTGGTAAACCAGCTTTTCGTAATTGCCGAACATCATGGGGATCAGCTCGGGGTGGCGGTCAAAACCCATCGGCCGCCAGACAAAGGCATCGAATTGCCGCGTCAGGAAATCGGTCAAGTAAAAGGCCGTCAATTCGGTCTCGGCAATTTGCGCAAACCGGGCATTGCCTTCGAAAAAGCTGTAGCAATGCGGGCCTTCCAGCATCTCGACCCCCAGCCGGGCGCAGGTGGCGGCCAATTGGCCGCCGGTGCCGCAATCGGCGTAAAGCACGTAAATGGACTGGTATGTGCCGCGCGCCGCCTCGACCGCCGTTTCCACCGCAGGCGGGATGCGATCGGGCCAGAGATGCAGGTTGGCGGGCAGGCATTGCAGGTCCAGATGATCCCAGCCCCCTGCCTTCTTGATCGCCAGGACCTCATGGGCCAAGGCCCCGCAGGCCAGCAACAAGACACGGCCCTGCGCGCGGGGCGCAAGGCCGGAGATGGTCAGGGTCTGGTCATCAGGATGCGACATGGCTTGCCTCAAAGGGCCAAAGGGCCCGGGACGCGCCAGTCATGGCGGGCGGGGAGGGCCCCGCCCGACCAGATCAGGCGCTGATCTGGTTGTGCTTGCGCGCAACCAGCGCCTTCGCGGTTTCGACCGCGACGGCCGCGTCGCGGCAATAGGCATCGGCACCGATCGCCTTGCCGAACTCTTCGTTCAGCGGCGCGCCACCCACCAGCACGAGGTAATCCTCGCGCATGCCCTTTTCCTTCATGGTGTCGATCACGACCTTCATGTAGGGCATGGTGGTGGTCAGCAGCGCGGACATGCCGAGGATGTCGGGTTTTTCGGTTTCCAGCGCCTCGAGATAGGTTTCGACCGCGACGTTGATGCCCAGATCGCGGACCTCAAATCCCGCACCTTCCATCATCATGCCGACAAGGTTCTTGCCGATGTCGTGGATGTCGCCCTTCACGGTGCCGATCACCAGCTTGCCCATGCGCGGTGCGCCGGTTTCTGCCAGCAGCGGCTTCAGGATCGCCATGCCACCCTTCATCGCATTGGCAGCCAGCAGCACTTCCGGCACGAACAGGATACCGTCGCGGAAGTCGGCGCCGACGATCGTCATGCCGGCAACCAGTGCCTTGGTCAGCACGTCATAGGGGGTCCAGCCGCGATCCAGCAGGATGCGGACACCTTCCTCGATCTCGTCCTTGAGACCGTCGTAAAGGTCGTCGTGCATTTGCAGCACAAGTTCCTCGTCGTCGAGTTCCGAAAGGATGATGTCGTCTTCGTCAGCCATGGCAGGCTCCTCGTGGATCAGGCGGTCTGTCTGCCTCAATGCGGCAGGCGCGCGCCTTGCGGTATGCTGCTTGCGACATGGCGACAATTAAAGGCGACAGTCAAGGGAGACGGGGGGCGGCTCTTGTGAATTGTTCTCAATATGTTCTAGAATGGTTTTCATGTCCCCGCGAGATCCCAGCCTGCCGGCCGACCTGAAGCTGCGCGCCCGTGGCGCTGGCTCGAACCGCTGTGGCCGGTATGAAGGCACCACGCGCGAGGCCGTGGACGATGGCTGGGATCTGCCCGCCGAAGAGCGTCTTGCCCGCACGGAAACCCGGCATGAAGTGCCGCGCTCGGCCATCAGCTGGAACCGCTCGCCCGATTTGCCGTTTGATCGCAGCGTGAATCCCTATCGCGGCTGCGAACATGGCTGCACCTACTGCTTTGCGCGCCCGACCCACGCTTATCTGAACCTGTCGCCGGGGTTGGACTTCGAGACCCGGCTGATTGCCCGGCCCGGCATTGGCGCGGTGCTGGCGCGTGAGATCGGCGCGCGCAGTTACAAGGTGGCGCCCATGGCACTGGGCACCAATACCGACCCCTATCAGCCGATCGAGGCGCGCGAGCGGGTGATGCGCGAGGTGCTGCAGGTCTTGTCGGACTGGAACCATCCGGTTGCCATCACCACCAAGGGCAGCCTGATCTTGCGCGATCTGGACCTTCTGGCGCCGATGGCGGCCAAGGGTCTGGTGCGGGTGGGGATCTCGATCACGACGCTGGACGCCGCTTTGGCCCGCAGCATGGAACCGCGCTGCCCTGCGCCCGCGCAGCGACTTGCGGTGATCCGGCAGTTGGCCGCGGCCGGGGTCGAGGTGCGGGCGATGATCGCGCCCGTGGTCCCCGGCCTGACCGACCATGAGCTGGAGCCGATTCTGACCGCCTGTCGCGATGCCGGGGCAATTGCTGCCAGCTACATCACCCTGCGCCTGCCGCTTGAGGTGGCGCAGCTGTTCAAGGACTGGCTTGCCGAGGCGCAGCCGGGGCGGGCGGAAAAGGTGATGGCGCGGCTGCGCGAGATGCAGGGCGGTCGCGACTATGACCCGAGCTTCGGGCGGCGGATGCGGGGGCAGGGGCTTTGGGCTGACTTGCTGCGGCAGAGGTTTCAAAAAGCCTGCGCGCGGCTGGGTCGGGCCATTGCCCTGCCTCCCCTGAACACCGCACTGTTCGCTCCGCCGCCGCGCGCGGGCGAACAGATGTGCCTGTTCTGAACAGGATGCCGCCTTTTGATGTGCGGCGGCTTTGGGCACCCGGTTGCAATGAACTGGCCGCGCCCGATCCAGCCGGGCGCGGGATGCAGGCCTCAGCGGGCGCGCCGGCGCTCGCGGCGGGCTGGGCCGTCCTCGCCGGTGCCATCCGAGGCTGAGGAGAACGGCCCCAACCGATCGGTGATTTCCTCAAGCGTCGGGCGGGGCCCGTTGGGGCGCCCCTCCAGCGCGGCGCGCATCGCCCGCAGATGCACGGGCATCGTGCCGCAGCAACCGCCGATGATGCGTGCGCCGGCATCGCGCGCCAGGCAGGCGTAATCGGCCATCAACTCGGGTGTGCCGTCGTAATGGATCTTGCCATCCTTGTATTTCGGGATGCCGGCATTGCCCTTGGCGATCACCGGTCGTTCGGTGCCCTGGGCAAAAAAGCCCAGAATCGTGCGCAGCAGGTCGGACGAGCCCACGCCGCAATTGGCGCCGAAAGCCAGCGGCGGGTTCGGCAGTTTTTCCACCAGCGTGGCCATGTCGGCCGAGGTGACCCCCATCATGGTGCGGCCCGCGGTGTCGAAGCTCATGGTGCCGCACCAGGGCATGCCGGCGCGGGCAAAGGCCTCGGCCGCGGCGCGAAACTCTTCGGGAGAGGAGATCGTCTCGACCCATAGGACATCGACGCCGCCCTCTTTCAGCCCTTCAGCCTGTTCATGGAACATCTCGACCGCCAGTTCATGGGTCAGGCTGCCCATCGGCACCATGATCTCGCCCGTCGGCCCCACAGACCCCGCCACCACGACCGTTCGTCCGGCAGCATCGGCAATCTCGCGTCCCAGTGCCGCGCCGATCCGGTTCAATTCATGCACGCGGCCCTGCGCGCCATGCAGCTTCAACCGGCTGGCGTTGCCGCCGAAGGTATTGGTCAGAAAGATGTCAGAGCCCGCCTCCACTGCGCCGCGATAAAGGGTGCGAATGTCGTCAGGGCGCTCGGTGTTCCAGAACTCCGGCGCCTCGCCCGAGGACAGGCCCATGTTGAACAGATTTGTGCCGGTCGCGCCATCGGCCATCAGCCAATCGCGTTCAGACAGCAGGCGGGAAAGGACATCCTGGGTCATCGGTCTCTCGTCATAGCGGTTTTCCTTCCTGTGCCATGTCGCCGCGGCCGTGGCAAACGCGGATTGCGCCGGGACTTGCCTCAACGCGAAAAAGCCCAGAGCGCCGCGTCCTGTGTCGCTGCCCGTTCCAGCGGGGGCGGGTGGCGGATGGCGCGCGCGATCTCGACAGCGGCCAGACCCGCCAACAGCCGATTGGGCGCGCAGAGGTAGAGTTGGTGCCAATGCGGGTCAAAGCCGCGCTTGAACTGCATCAGCCCCGCCCCCTCGGCCGCAGACAACCGGACGACGCTGCGCGGCAGGCAGGCGGCAGCATCGCCAAAAGCCCCTTCTGGCACCGCTGCCAGTGACAGTCGCTGGACATTCAATGCAGCGGCATCGCGCAGCGCCGCCATGACCAGCGCCTGCATCGTGCCATCCGGCGCCCCATCGCTGTGGCGCACCAGATCCAGCGTCCATTCGCGCAGGCCGGCGTGAAAGCTGGCAAAGCCGACCAGCCGACCGGATACATGTGCCAGATAGACCCGCTGGCCAAGGACGTAATCCGGGCAGAAGCGGCCCATGGAAAATCCGCGTTCCCCGCCGCGGGCTGCCGCCCAGTCGGCGGAGAGTCGGGCCATGTCGTCCAGCGGCAGATGCGGGGGGGCCGTCACCTCGACCCCGGCCGCGGCGGCCTTGCGCAATTTGCGGCGCAGGGTCGCGCGGGAAGGCTGCCCGAGGTCGAAATCCGCAGGCGACAGCCAGGCCT
Source organism: uncultured Gemmobacter sp. (assembly GCA_964439015.1). Classification (GTDB taxonomy): domain Bacteria; phylum Pseudomonadota; class Alphaproteobacteria; order Rhodobacterales; family Rhodobacteraceae; genus Gemmobacter. The sequence continues at coordinate 2,037 of CAYTMV010000030.1, read as the reverse complement.
CCCGGCTAACCGGCAACACATGCCACCCCGCCCGGCGCGCCTGCGCCGCGCTGCGTGCCCCGGCCTTGTAAAGGGCAGGCCAACGTGATTCCGCTCGGGCGGCATCGGCCAGGGCCCCGAAGGTCGAGGGATTTGCCGGGCGGTCCAGCGGATCGTGCATCGCCACAAGAAGGTGCGGACAGCGGCCAACGGTCCAGGTGCCCGCCGGGGTCGGCAAAAGGTCCAGCGCGCCCTGCCGGATCAGCAATGCCTCGGCGCGCGGGGCGTGCAAGGCCAGTTCTGGATCAGCGGGCCATGGCGGCGAAGTCTTGCGTTGTGCAGGGCCGCGCAGCGCCACCGCCCCGCCGATCAACGCCGTGGCGGCGTAATAGAGAGCGCGGAAGGCGAGGATTGCTGCCAACAAAGGCTCTGACGGCATCTGCGGCAGCAGTGTCAGCAACGTCAACTCGAAGGCGCCCACCCCGCCCGGCGTGCCGGAAACCATCCCCGCGCCCAGCGCCAGCGCAAAGGCCGGCAGCAATTGCGTAAAAGCCAGCCCGGCGTCCGGTGGGCATAGCGCATGCAGCGCCAGCGCGGCCATAACCAGATCCAGGGCGGTGAAGATCAGCAGCCGTGTCAGGGTCAGGCCGTTTGGCAGGCGCCATGTCTGGCCCGGCAGCCGAAGCCCGTGTGAAAAAAGACCGGGTAATGCCAATGCCGCCAGCCCGATCAGCGCGATCCATGCCCAGTCTGTCGGGACCTCCGACGGCAAAAGCAGCACAAACGCCGCCGTAACCACCGTCCATCCAGACAGAAACGACAGCGTGACTGCCAGTGTCAACCGCGTGGCCATCCAGAGCGAGACGCCCGGCAGCAACCGCCATCGCATCAACGCGCCCGTGACCAGCCCCGCGCCAAGGGTCTGGCTGACAGCGATGGCCGCCATGCCCGCCGCCGCAGCCTGATCGGGTTTCGTGCCCAGTCGCAGGTGGCGGTGGAGTGTCACATCATATTGCCCTACCGCCCAGAAACTGACCGCGGTGGCACATGCTGCCAAAAGCCATTGTGGCAGCGTCACGGCCTCGATGGAGGCCAGGACTGCGGCCGGGTCAAGCGCGGCGAGGCGATCGCGCAACAGAGTGGCAAACAGCACCAGCGCGACCGGCAGCGCAAGCCACCTGAGGGAGGGGCGCGATGCGTCCCAGCGCCCTGCCGCCGACACCCTCTGCCTGATCGTCCGAATCCCCGTCACGCGCCGCTCCCTGCAACTTTGGGGCAGGATGGGGCGCGGGTGGTGGAGATTCGATTAATCGCGCCAGCGTGACGCGTGTTTTCCAGGGGATGGAAAATCGAAGGCCGCGCCCCCGGTGGGAGGCGCGGCCCTGATCTCGCGGCGATCCGAAGGGATCAGAGTTCCTGCATCAGTTGCGCCTTGGCGACCGGCAGCAGTTCGAGCAGCTTGGCGCGGATCTCGTCGGCGCTGGCCTTGCCGGCCAGATCGGCAGCCAGCTTGCGCACCACATCTTCGATCCCGGCTTCTTCGAAATCGGCCTGCACGACCTCAAGCGCATAGGCAGCGGCGGCATCGCCTGTCTTGCCCATCAGCTCGGCCGCCCAGAGGCCGACCAGCTTGTTGCGGCGCGCCTCGGCCCTGAACTGCATCTCGGCATCATGGGCGTATTTGGCTTCAAAAGCGTGTTCGCGGTCTTCAAAAGTGGTCATGGAAGGCCCTTCTCGGCGTCAGACGGTCTGTCCTTGATATGCACGGGCCGGGCGCCTGCCGCAAGGGTTTGGCGCCGATATACTGGGCCCAACCCGATCGGAACAGGCGCAAACCCGGGCGCGGGGGGGGGATTGGGCATCCATCCTTGCGGGGCGGGCCGGGTTGGACTATAGCCCCCTCCAACGGGTGCGCGGCCTTGCTTGCGCGCCGCTTGCACGATTCGGGACGGTTCATGGCAAGACGCACGAAGGTCTACGAAGGCTCGGCAAAGATCCTCTACGAGGGGCCCGAACCCGGAACCCTGATCCAGTATTTCAAGGATGACGGTGCGCCGG
>CAYTMV010000029.1:0-28008 GCA_964439015.1 uncultured Gemmobacter sp. | reverse complement strand
TTGTTCTTGAACTTCGACACGCGGCCGCCGGTGTCCATCAGCTTGGCGGTCTGGCCGGTCCAGGCGGGATGCGACAGCGGGTCGATATCCAGCGCCATGGTGTCGCCTTCCTTGCCCCAGGTGGTGCGGGTGCGGAAGGTGGTGCCGTCGGTCATCTTCACTTCGATGAAGTGATATTCGGGGTGGATGCCTTCTTTCATGGCGCCGCTCCTCACTCAGCTTTGGCTTTGTAGTTGGTGACTTCGGCGATACGGGCCGACTTGCCGCGACGCGAACGCAGATAATACAGCTTCGCGCGGCGCACACGGCCACGACGCACCACTTCGATCGAGTCGATGTTGGTCGAATACAGCGGGAAGACCCGCTCGACGCCTTCGCCGAACGAAATCTTGCGGACAGTGAACGAGGCCGCGATGGTGGCGCCACCACGACGGCTGATGCAGACGCCTTCATAGGCCTGCACGCGCGAGCGGGTGCCTTCGGTCACTTTATAGCCAACGCGGATGGTGTCGCCGGCCTTGAAATCCGGGATCTTCTTGCCGAGGGCGGCGATTTGCTCCGCCTCGATCTGCGCGATCAGGTTCATCGCAGTTTCTCCATTTGCCTGCGGTATGCCGCAGAGATGATGCCGCGCCAGAGCTTCCGGTCTTCGCCCGGGCCTGCAAAACGGCCCGCCGCAGGTGGCGCCTGCTTGTATCTGCCGCGCCCCGCACCCGTCACCGGCCGAAGAAAGCCGGTCTGGGCAAAGGGAATCGGGTCCGACAGGCTGACGCCCCGGACCGAGCGCGTATAGGCGCGCAGGAGGCGCCGGTCAAGGGCGCGCAGTCAGGGAGGCGCAGTCAGGGCTTGCCCTCAGCGGCCAGCCATTCGGCCCAAAGGTCAGGTCGGCGATCCCGCGTCAGCGCCTCGGCCTGTTTGCGCCGCCACTTCGCCACCGCGGCGTGGTTGCCCGAGGTCAGCACCGCCGGAATCTCAAGCCCCTGCCAGACCTGCGGGCGGGTGTATTGCGGATGCTCCAGAAGCCCGTGGGAATGGCTTTCCTCATCCAGACTTTCGGCATTGCCAATCACACCGGGCAACAGCCGCACGGTGGCATCCAGCATCGCTTGCGCGGCGATCTCGCCCCCGGTCAGAACAAAGTCGCCAAGGCTGACCTCCTCGACCGCATAGGCATCCAGCAGGCGCTGGTCCACACCTTCAAACCGGCCGCAGAGCAGGGTGATGCCGTCAGCCGCCGCCCAGTCCCGCGCCTTGGCCTGGGTGAAGGGCTTGCCGCGGGGCGACAGATAGACCACGGGCCAGCGGGCGCGGTCCGCAGGCGTGCCAGCCGCCGCCTGATCCAGCGCCCGGGCCACCACGTCGGCGCGCAGCACCATGCCGGCGCCGCCCCCTGCGGGCGTGTCATCGACATTGCGATGCCGCCCCTCGCCAAACGGGCGCAGGTCGATGGTTTCCAGTTGCCACCGCCCCTGATCCAGCGCCTTGCCGGTCAAGGACAGGCCCAGCGTGCCGGGAAAAGCCTCGGGGAACAGCGTCACGATGCGGGCGCACCACGCGCCCTTCAGCACCTGCGGCGCCATCAGGTCACGCGGGGTCAGGCTGGGGCGGGCTGACAGCCGACCATGGCTTTTCGGCTTTGGCGTCTCGGACACGTCATGCGCCCCGCTGGGCAAGCAGTTCCAGCGACCGCCGCGCCGCCCAGCTGCGCGCGGCATGCTCTTGCAGCGCCCGGGTCAGGTCAGCGGGTGCCAACTGCTCGGACAAGGCTGCCAGATGGGCGCGCAGCTCGGCATCGGGGGTGGCGGGCGGCAACTCGGCCAGAGGCCGGGTAATCGCAACCGCCACCTCGGTCTGGATCCTCTGGTTGTCGGCATGACCCGCCTGCGCCGGATCCCAGATCATCCGCGCAAACGGGATCGCCAAGCCTGAAATCGCCAAGGGCAGCAGCGCCGGAATGGCCGGCAAAACGCCCAGCATCCCACCTATGCCACGGCCGACACCGAACAACACCACGACCAGCAAGACCTGCACCGCAATGCGGGCCGCCATCGCCACCCAGATATCACCAGAGCGCCAGTCAGCACGCGATTGCGGCCAGTCCTGCGGGCGCATGACCACCAGCCACAACACGAAAATCATCAGGAAGACCGGCACGACCGACCAGCCAAAGCCGCCCATGCCTGCCAGCAACGGCCCGAAATACAACAGCGCCGTGACGGCCATCAGCAGTTTGTGGCGGATTTCCATATCGGACCTCATTCAAGCCCCTCGGGCGGATCGGCGACGATGCGGCCTGCGGCCAGATCGACGGTCGGCACAACGGCGCGGGTAAAGGGCAGCAGCAGCGGACCACGCCGCGCTTCACCCGTAACCTCAAGGATATCGCCAGCACCATAATTCACCACGGACGCCACGCGACCCAGCAGCACGCCGCCAGTATCGCGCACTTCAAGCCCGATCAGGTCGGTGTGATAAAATTCGTCATCGGGCAGATTTGGCAGCCGGTCACGGTCAACAAACAACTCCACCCCGCGCAGGGCATCGGCGTCCTCCTTGGTCTCGACGCCCGACAGCCGCGCGCCAAGACCGCCCGCGACCGGCCGGGTCAGCGTGACCTTGAAGCTTCGCGTCCCGTCTTGCGTGTAGAGGGGCCCGTAATCGGCAATCGCCGTCGGTTCGGCGCAATGGCTTTTCAGCCGCACCTCGCCCCGGACCCCAAAGGCACCGGCAATCGAGCCCACACAGATGCGTTCGCTATCAGCCATCGCTCACCTCCACCGGCCTGACCCTACAAAAGGCCAGCGCAAAGGAAAAGGGCGGCCCTGCGGCCGCCCCCGATCATTCCCGTTGGGAAATGACTCACTCTTCGGCCGGCGCAGCGGCGCGGGCGGCCTTCTTGGCGGCGCGCTCGGCCATGGCCTTGCCCGGCTTGGCGGCTTTCGGGTTGTTGCGGACGGTCTTTTCCTTCAGGCCGGCGGCTTCGAGGAAGCGGGCAACGCGGTCGGTCGGCTGGGCGCCCTGGCTGATCCAGTATTGCACACGCTCGGCGTTCAGCTTGACGCGGTCTTCGCTGTCCTTGGCCAGCAGCGGGTTATAGGTGCCCAGCTTCTCGATGAAGCGGCCGTCGCGCGGCATGCGCGAGTCGGAGGCGACGATCGAATAGAACGGGCGCTTTTTCGAGCCGCCACGGGCCAGACGGATTTTCATGGACATGGGTGTTCTCCTTCAGTGTCCTTTGGGGGGCGGCGGACCGCCTTACTTTTGCAGTTTCTCGTGGTGCCTGATCACTTCGGAAATGATGAAGTTCAGGAATTTCTTCGCAAAATCCGGATCGAGATCCGCCTCCTGCGAAAGTTTCTCCAGCCGCTCGATCTGGCGCGCCTCACGCGCCGGGTCCGAGGGGGGAAGCTCGTGTTCGGCCTTCAGCCTGCCCACGGCCTGCGTGCGCTTGAAACGCTCGGCCAGGGTAAAGACCAGGATCGCGTCCAGCCGGTCGATGCTTTCGCGGTGATCCCGCAGGATCGCGGCGGCGCGGGTTACGGTGTCACTCATCACAGGCCTCGGGTGAAGGGTGGCGGAAAACACGCACGGGCGGATCGCCCAGACTGATGGCGGCCGGGTCGATCACGGCGCCAAGACGGGTGGCCAGCCGGGCCGAGCGGTCGTTGCCCTGCGCGATATACGACACAGCCGTTTTCCAGCCCAGAACGTCATAGGCAAAGCGGCGGGCTGCACGGGCGGCCTCATAGGCAAAGCCGCGACCCTCAGCCTCGGGCAACCAGACCGACCAGCCGATCTCCTGCTCGGGCCAGGTTTCGGGAAACCAAGGGCCGCTCATGCCGAGGCCCTGATCGCAACCCTTTTGCTGAAAGACGAACATGCCGAAGCCGCGCGTCACCCAATGGCCGATCAGATGGTTGAAGTTGCGCCAGGTGTTCGACAGGTCATAGGCGCCTGTGCGCAGAAACTGCCCGCGGTCGCTTTCCATCATGGCGCGGAAGGTCGGCCAATCCGCAGCCCCCGGCGCACGCAGCACCAGCCGCTCTGTTTCCAGAACGGGCGTGCCGGTCAGTGCGGGGGCGAAAGCGGCCGTCATTTCTTCTTCATCAGCCCAGAAAGGCCCGAGGGCAGACCACCACCCAAGCCCGGCAGACCACGACCCATGCCGGGGATCGAACCACCCATGCCGGCCTTGATCGCCTGTCCGGCCTCGGCCATCTGCTCGGGCGTGAGGTTTTTCAGGTCGGGCATGCCGCCCTTGCCCATCAGCTGCTTGGCGACCTGCTTCATCATGCCGCCCTTGCCGACCTTTTTCATCATGTCGGCCATCTGCTTGTGCTGCTTCAGCAGACGGTTCAGCTCGGCCACTTCCACACCGGCACCGGCAGCGATGCGCTTCTTGCGGCTGGCCTGCAGCAGGTCGGGATTGGCGCGCTCGCGCTTGGTCATCGACTGGATCAGGGCGATCTGGCGATGCAGCATCCGGTCGTTCAGACCCGCTTCCTCGGCCTTTTTCGCCATGCCGCCCATGCCGGGCAGCATGCCCATCAGCCCCTGCATGCCCCCCATCTTGAGCATCTGCTCAAGCTGGAGCTTCATGTCGTTCATGTTGAACAGGCCCTTGGCAAAGCGTTTGGCCATCCGCTCGGCCTGCTCGGCCTCGAACGTCTCGCGCGCCTTTTCGACCAGGGCTACGATGTCGCCCATGCCGAGAATGCGGCCCGCCACACGCTCGGGGTCAAAGACCTCCAGCGCGTCCATCTTCTCGCCCAGACCGACAAAGCGGATCGGCTTGCCGGTCACGGCGCGCATCGACAGCGCCGCACCGCCACGCCCGTCGCCGTCCATCCGGGTCAGGACCACGCCCGAGATGCCGACCTTGGCCTCGAACTCCAACGCCACATTGACCGCATCCTGACCGGTCAGGCCGTCGACCACCAGCAGCGTCTCGCGCGGCTGGGCGATGTCGCGCACCGCCTGAACCTCGTCCATCAGCACTTCGTCGATGTGCAGACGGCCGGCGGTATCCAGGAACAGGACGTCATAGCCGCCCATCGTCGCCTGCGTCTTGGCGCGGCGGGCGATCTGCACGGCGCTTTCGCCCGCAACGATCGGCAGACTGTCCACGCCCACCTGACCGGCGAGGATCTGCAACTGCTCCATCGCTGCCGGGCGCTGGGTGTCAAGGCTGGCGAGCAGCACCCGCTTGCCCTGCTTTTCCTTGATGCGCTTGGCCAGCTTGGCGGTGGTGGTGGTCTTGCCCGAGCCCTGCAGACCGACCATCAGGATCGCGGCGGGCGGATTGTCGATCTTCAGCGCCTCGGGCGCGCCGTCACCGGCCAGCACCCGCACCAACTCGTCATGGACGATCTTCACGACCTGCTGGCCCGGCGTGACCGACTTGGTCACCGCTTGCCCGGTCGCCTTGGACTTCACCGCCTTGACGAAATCGCGTGCCACCGGCAGCGAAACGTCGGCCTCCAGCAGTGCCAAGCGCACTTCGCGCAGCGCGGTTTCCACATCGGCTTCGGACAGGGCGCCCTGCTTGGTCAGGCGCTCGAACACGCCGCCAAGGCGCTCGGAAAGGCTCTCGAACATCTCTGCCTCCTTCGGCTTGCCGCCTCTGCAGATGGCGACGTGGCGGGTGCAATGCAAGGCGGCACCCGTGGGCGCAACGCGCTGACGGATGGCGATCCCCGCATAAGCGATGGGACCGGAAGCGATCAGCCTCCGGGGGAATTGCGCTGCCTTTACGCGTCATGTGGCGGCGAGTCAAGCATTTCACCCCCTTGCGCCGCGCGCGCAAAAGGGGCGTGATGGGCCGAAAATACAGGAGGCTTCCGTGGAAAACTGGGACGAAATCCGCACCGCCTATCAGGTTGCGCGCCTTGGCACGGTCTCGGGCGCGGCAGAGGTGCTGGGAGTCCACCATGCCACCGTCATCCGCCATGTCGATGCGCTGGAGAAACGGCTGGGTGCCAAGCTGTTTCAGCGCCATGCCCGCGGCTATACCCCGACCGAAGCCGGGCGCGACCTGCTGGGGGTGGCGCAAGCGACCGAGGACCAGTTCAGCCAATTGGCCAGCCGCATCAAAGGCCAGGGCGCGGCCGTGACCGGAGAGCTGGTCGTGACCTCGATCGGCGTGCTGTCGGGCCTGCTGACACCGGTCCTGGTGGACTTCCAGCAGCAACACCCGGGGCTGGTGGTGCGGTTTCTCACCGACCTGCGGTTGTTCCGGCTGGATTACGGCGAGGCGCATGTGGCGATCCGCGCCGGCGCCGCACCGGAAGAGCCTGACAATGTCGTGCAACCCTTCGTTCGGCTGCGCACCGGCCTTTATGCCGCCCGCAGCTATGCCGAGGCTCACGGCCTGCCCGCTTCGCCTGCCGAATTTGCGGCCCACAGCTTTGTCGGCGCGGACGAGCAGATGTCGCGCGCGCCGTTCCACCGCTGGCTGCGCGAGGCCGTCCCCGCCGAGGCGATCATCTATCGCGCCACAGAATCGTCGGCCCTCGACGAAGCCGTGCGTGCCGGCGCCGGCATCGGTTTTCTGGCCGCCCATGAAGCGGCGGGCGATCCCGATCTGGTCGAGGTGATGCCACCCCAGCCCGAATGGGACTCGCAGCTTTGGCTGGTCACACATGTGGACCTGCACCGCACATTGAAGGTGCAGAGCTTTCTGAACCACCTGAAACAGGCTGCCGCCACATGGCAAAGCAAATGGGATCAGAGTAGCGTCTGATCTTTGCGTTAATGAGGGAAAGTGGCGGACCCGGAGCGATTCGAACGCCCGACCCTCAGATTCGTAGTCTGATGCTCTATCCAGCTGAGCTACGGGTCCGTCGTGGGGGCGATTTAGCCCCGCGCGCCGGGACATGCAAGGGGCAAATTTCAGAAATCTGTCAAAGATCTTCGGCAAGCGCCGGCAGGTCGCCCGGAAGGCGGATCAGAAACTCCGATCCTTCTGCGTCCGAGCGCACCAGGTCGATCCTCCCGCCATGACCGCGGATCAGCTCGGCAGCAATGGCAAGACCAAGGCCCGTGCCACCCTTGCGCGCGCCCCCGCTGAAGGCAGTGAACAGGTTCTCGCGCGCCTTCTGTGGCAGGCCCGGCCCGGTATCGCCCACACGGATCCACCAGCCAGCCTCGTCCTCGCCTGCGGAAAGTTCGATGGTGCCGCCGGGCTTGCCGGTGGCCTCGATCGCCTGCCGCGCGTTGCGCACCAGATTGGCCAACACGCGGTGCAACTGCTCGGCATCGGCGCGCACGACCAGACCGGGCGCCACATCGATCAGACAGGCGGGGTCGCTGGTGGGTGACAGGCCTTCGCCTTCGACCACCTCTTCGAACAGCGGCCGCAGCGCAAAGCGGTTCAGCCGCGGCGGATGTTCCTCGGCCTTGCCAAAGGCCAGCGTGGCCTCCGTCAGGGCGACCGCCCGGCCGATCGAGGCCACCAGCTTGGGCGCGGCGCGCGCCACCGCCGGATCGGCGCTGGCCTCGATCCGATCTGCAAACAGCTGCGCCGAGGTCAGGATATTGCGCAGGTCGTGACTGATCTTGGCCACCGAGGCGCCCATCGCCGCCAGCCGCTCTTTCTGCCGCAGGGCCTGCGTCAACTGGGTCTGAAGATCCTGCAAGGCCTCCTCGGCCTCGCGCAGTTCCGCCACGCGGGCGGATGGCTCGATCACCCGCCGCGCATCCTCGGGCGCCTGCCCCCAGGAGACCATCGCCCGCACCACCCGGCGTATCGGCACCACCAGCAGCCGCCGGGCAGTGAGAAACAGCAGCGTCGCCGTCAGGATCGAGATCAGCGCCGACAGGGACAGGATGCGCAGCCCGTAGTCGATCATCTCCTTGCGCAAGGGCGCGGTCTCAAGCGTGACTTCGATCAGCAGGCCGGCCTGCTGCACCGGCTGACCGATCACCCGGATCACGCGGTTTTCACGGTCGGCCAGCAAGGCAAAGGCGTCACGGATCAACGTGAAGGGGCCGGCCATCCGCAGATCGTGGGTCGCGCTGACCGGCGTCGGAATCGGCGAGGACAGCACCAGCTGGCGCACGGCATCGCGCCGCAGCACGACGTTGAACACCCCGGCATTGGCCAGCAACTCGGTCTCGAGATCGGCATCAATCGTGTCGGCGCTGGCCAGCAGCGCGAGCGAGGCGATCTGTGCCTTGTCCAGCCGCTGTTGCAGATAGTCGACCCTGAACCGCGCGATGGAAGGGACAAGGATCAACACCTCGGCCAGCATCACGAAGGCCAGCGTCAAGGCCAGAAAGCGCCCGGAAAGCGAGTTCAGGAACCGCCGCACGCCACCCCTTCCCTTTCATGGCTAGCATCCGTGCAGGGTCAGGGCAGACGCCGCTGCACCAGCCGCACGACACGCTTTACCCAAGGGTTAGCAAAGAGTCGCGGGGAAAAACAGGCACCTGCGGCGCGTTTGTTGATCTCGGACACTGTGGGATAGGGCAAGACAACCCCGGCCAGCGCCGAAAGCCGCAACTTGCCCGTCAGCACCAGGGACCAAGGCCCGATCACCTCGCCGGCCTGCGGGCCGACGATGGTGACGCCAACGGGTCGACCGCGATGCAGCACCAGCTTCAGAAAGCCCGGCGCGCCGCCCGCAGCGACAACCCTGTCCAGCGCGCCCATCTCCTGCCGAATGACCTGAACCGCGCCATAGCGGGCGCGGGCCTCGGCCTCGGTCAGACCGATCTGCGCCAGCTCGGGCGCGGTGTAGGTCACGCGTGGGATGACGGCACCCGCGCGGGCGGTCAGGCCGAACAGGATCGAACGCGCCGCAACGCCAGCGTGATAGCCCGCCAGATGGGTAAACTGCCCCATCCCCGCGGCATCGCCCAAGGCATAGACCCGGCGATTGGTGGGTGAGCGCAGGCCGCGGTCCACCGTCACCCCGGCCGCCGTATGGGCGATGCCGGCCGCCTCCAGCCCCATGTCGTCCAGCACCGGCCGACGCCCGACGGCCAGCAGCAGCCGCGCGCCCTCGACCACCCGGCCGTCGGCCAGATGCAGGCTGATCGCGCCGCTTGCCCCTTCGACCCGCGCCGCAGCCGTGCCTTCGACAATCGCCACCCCCTCCAGCCGCAACCGGTCAGCCAGCACTGCCACCGCCTCGGGGTCTTCGCGCGGCAGGATGCGGACTGCCTCGACCACGGTGACCTTTGCCCCCAGCCGCGCATGGGCCTGCGCCATCTCAAGCCCGATCGGGCCACCGCCCAGCACGATCAGATGGTCCGGCAGGTCGGGCTGGTCGAAGACCGATTCGTTGGTGAGATAGGGCACCCCCTCCAGCCCCGGCAGGGCGGGAATCACCGGGCGCGACCCGGTAGCGATGACAAAGCGCCGGGCGGTCACGCGACGCCCGCCCACCTCGACCGCGTCCGGCGCGACAAAGCGCGCCCAGCCGCGCATCACCTGGACCCCCAGACCGGCAAAGCGGACCTCGCTGTCATGCGGGGCGATGGTGGCAATCGCCGCCTTCACATGCGCCAGCACCGCCGCAAAATCGACCAGCGGCTGGGTCGGCACCAGGCCCAGGCCTGCGCCCTCGCGCCGGGCCTGCGCCAGCGCCGCCGCCGCCAGCAGCGCCTTGGAGGGCACACAGCCGTGGTTGAGGCAATCGCCCCCCATCTCGGCCGCCTCGATCAGGGTGACGCGGGCGCCTATCTGCACCGCGCCCGCCGCCAGCGACAGCCCCGCCGCCCCCGCGCCGATGATGCAGATGTCGGTGTCAAAGCTGCTCATGCCCGCGCCCCTTCCAGATCATCGGCAATGCCGCCAGGGCTGCCAGCCCCAGCATCGGCAACAGCACCTGCGGTGTCAGGATCACCCCTAATTCGGGCTTTTGACCCGCCGCAAATACCGCACCAAGCCCCGCGCCGATCGCCGTATAGACCAGCCCCCCTGGCAGAATGCCAAGGAAGGTCGAGATCGCAAACCGGTGAAACTTGACCCCCAGAAAGGCGGGAATAAGATTGGCCAGCACAAAGGGCACCAGCGGCACCAGCCGGATCAGGAACAGCACCGACCATTCATGCGCCCGCATCCGCGCCATCAACCGGCCGGCGCGCCCGTCGCTTTCAGCCATCCGCCGCGCCCAGTCGGCACCGATCCCCACCCGCACCGCCAGAAACAGCAGGCAGGCCCCCAGCGTGGCGCCGGTGACATTGAAGATCACACCGGGAAACGTGCCGAACAACAGCCCACCGGTCAGCGTGGCAACCGTCGCCCCGGGCAGGCTGAGGGCGACGATCGCCGCATAGGCGGCTATGAATGCCAATACCGCGCCCAGATAATGAGTATCGCGCCAGGCGGTCAGGGCATCGCGATTCGCTGCCAGCGCTTCGAGGCTCAGCACATCGCCCAAGACCAGCGCGCCAGCGCCCGCCGCCAGCGCCAAAATCGCCATCATGATCCAGCCCCGCCGCATTCCGCCTCCTGATTTTCTTGCCGTTGGTATCCTCGCGCGGTCTGGGCTGCGGTGAAACCCCGCATCACGCCAGCTTGAAGCAGCACGTCCCGCATATTTGGGTGAAAATCTGCCCATGCCGCAATTGACTTGCGCGACAAGCCCGCCTAAAGACCGGTCCTCATACGCAAGCAGCCCCTCCGCAAGGATTCGGGGCCTGCCCGATTGATCTGGAGAGCCGCGATGAAACGCACTTATCAACCGTCGAACCTGGTTCGCAAGCGCCGCCACGGCTTCCGCGCCCGTATGGCCACCAAAGGCGGCCGTCTGGTTCTGGCTGCCCGCCGCGCCAAGGGCCGCAAGAAGCTGTCGGCCTGAGCTTGGACCGGCCCCATCCGTGGGGCCGACCGGCATGGAGACACGCATGACACCGCCAAGGGCAGAGGGACAGACCCGACCGCCCGAGGCGGTTTCTGCATTTCTGCAGTCTGGCTCAAAACCGGCACCTGCCTATACGATCCTTGCCAAACGCGCAGATTTCCTGCGCGCGGCCTCGGCCCGCAGGCAGGGAACGGGTGGCTTTCTGCTGCAGGCCCGCGATCGGCAGGATGACAATCCGGCGATCCGCGTGGGCTTTACCTGCTCGAAAAAGATCGGCAACGCCGTGGCGCGCAACCGCGCCAAGCGCCGCCTGCGCGAAGTGGCGCGGCTGGTCCTGCCCGGCCTTGCGCGGCCCGGCTGGGATTATGTGCTGGTCGGCAAGCCTGGCGCAACCATCGCCCGCGACTTTGCCACCCTGCTGGACGATCTGCGCGCGGCGCTGGATCAGGTGCATCGCGACCGACCGCCAAAGGCGCCCAAATGACACCGCTGGCGCATCTGGTCGCCTTGCCCGTCCGCGCCTATCGGTTGATCCTGTCGCCATGGGTGGGGCATGGCTGCCGCTATCAGCCCACCTGCTCGGCCTATGCGCTTGAGGCGCTGCGCCGCCATGGCGGCATCAAGGGGGGCTGGCTGATGGTCCATCGCATCTGCCGCTGCCACCCGTGGGGCGGCCATGGCTATGATCCGGTGCCGGGCGCTGACCCCGCGCATGACGCGGGCAAAAAGCCCTAGCGCCCGCGCAATGCCGCCAACAGCGCCGGGCCGGCATAACCGTCAGCCGGAGCAGCGTTTGCCTTTTGCCACAGCTTGATCGCAGCCTGGGTATTGGGGCCGATCTTTCCGTCCGCACCCAGGGTATCAAAGCCTGCCTCGGTCAGCAGGCGCTGCAATTCGGCCCGCTCGTCGCCCTTCAGCACCCCATCCTCACGCGGCCAACCGGCCAGCAAGGGCCCTGCCCCGCGCAACCGGTCGGCCAGATGGCCAATGGCGATCACATAGGCATCGGCGGGGTTATAGCTTTCGATGGCGAAAAAATTAGTGAATGTCAGAAAGGCCGCGCCGCGATGGCCCGCCGGCAGCCGCAGCACCGCCGGCCCATGATCTGGCAAGGCCCCGCCTGCCGCCGGCGCCACCCCAAGCGCAGCCCAATCTGCCACCGGCTTCACCACCCGATCACCGCTTTGCGCCCAGTCAAACTCCTCGGGCAGCCGCACCTCGAGCCCCCAGAGCCCGCCCGCTTGCCAGCCATTCGCCGCCAGATAGGCGGCAGCCGAGGCCAGCGCGTCAGCGGGATCATCGCCCCAGATGTCGCGCCGCCCGTCGCCATCGAAATCAACCGCCAGCGACAGATATGAGGTCGGCATGAACTGCGTATGCCCCATGGCGCCCGCCCAGCTGCCCAACATGCGCGCGGGCGCCACCTCGCCGGCTGCGACAATCTTCAGCCCGGCCACCAGTTGCGATTCAAAGAAGGCCCGCCGCCGCGTGTCATAGGCCAGCGTGGCCAGGGCCGACAGCGTCGGCACATCGCCGCGATGGGTGCCGAAAGATGTTTCCAGCCCCCAGATCGCCAGCACGATCTCTTTCTCGACACCATAGGTCGCCTCGATCTGCGCGAGCAGCGCGGCGTGATCCTCCAGCGCCTTGCGCCCCATCTCGATCCGCAGATCCGACACCGCCCGGTCGAGGTAATCCCAGATCGCCCGCGTAAACTCGGCCTGATTGCGGTCACGCTCGACCACATCCGGCAGATAGGTCAGGCCGGGCAGCACCGCGTCCAGCGTCGCCTGCGGCACGCCGAGCGCCCGCGCGCGCAGCCGGAAATCCTGCAACCAGCCTTGCAACCCCGCGGTCGAGGCGATCACCGGCTCATGCATCGCGCCCTCTTCGACATTCAGGGTCTGCGCCGACAGCGGCGTGGCACAAAGCATGGCGACCAGCATCAGCACCCACATCCGTCACACCCGGTGATAGGGTGTTCCGGCCAGAATCGCCGCCGCCCGATAGAGTTGTTCGGCCAGCATCACCCGCACCAGCATATGCGGCCAGACCATCCGCCCGAAACTGATCGAGAAATCCGCCCGCGCCCGCAGACCGGGTTGGATCCCGTCCGCGCCGCCAATGACAAAGGCCAGATCCTGCCGTCCGCCATCGCGCCAGAGGGCGATCTGCTCGGCAAATTCGGGTGAGGACAGCACCCGCCCCCGCTCGTCCAGGGTGACCATGACTGCGCCGGAAGGCACCGCGCGGGACAGCAACTCGGCCTCGGCCGCCATGCCGCCGCCGCGCTTGTCCTCCACTTCATGCTCGACCAGCGGGCCAAGACTCAGCGCCCGACCGGTTCGGTCGAACCGCTGCATGTAATCATCCACCAGATCGCGCTCGGGGCCGGCACGCAGCCGCCCCACGGCGCAGACATGGACCCGCATCAGGCCTGCGGATTGCGGGCCTGCCCGGCAGGCAGCCACATCTTTTCAAGCTGATAGAACTCGCGCACTTCGGGGCGGAAGACGTGGACGATGACATCGGCCGTGTCGATCAGCACCCAGTCGCCGGTCTCCTTGCCTTCAACCTTGCAGAGGCGGCCGAACTCCTGCTTGAGGCGGTCCACCAGCTTTTCGGCGATGGCGCCGACCTGACGGGACGACCGGCCCGAGCAGATCACCATGTAATCGGCCATGTCTGACCGACCGCGCAGGTCGATCTGAACGATGTCCTCGGCCTTGTCATCCTCAAGCGAGGCGAGGACATGGGCCAGCAGGGTCTCGCTGGAAGGTTCGGCATCGGCCGGACGGGTGGCGCGGGGACCAACCGGCAGGCCGGTGGCGGGATCGGAATGAGACAGGACCAGGGCCCTCCGTGAAACGCGCCGCAATACCCCGGCACCGGGCTTTCCTTCAAACTATCACCCATGGGCGGCAGACTCAACGGCAGGCGGCTTGATCCTTGCCTGCAAGGGGGTTCTGGGCTAAAAGCCGTGCCATGGACGGGTTCATCTATTTCAACATCACCGATCATGCGCGGCTGCCGGCCCGCTTTTTCGGCATGAGCCGCACGGTTCTGGCCCGGCTTTGACCGCTGGCCCCGCGCCTTGGCGCGCCCATCTTCCTTTCCGAACAACCAGCCATCGAGAGAGAGCCATGACCGCTCCGCGTACCCTCTATGACAAGATCTGGGACGATCACGTCGTCCATCAGGCCGAAGACGGCACCTGCCTGCTGTATATCGACCGCCATCTGGTGCATGAAGTCACCAGCCCGCAGGCCTTCGAAGGTCTGCGCATGGCCGGCCGCAAGGTGCGTGCGCCTGAAAAGACCATCGCCGTGCCGGACCACAACGTCCCCACCACCGCTGGCCGCGACAAGCACATCGACAATGAGGAAAGCCGCATCCAGGTCGATGCGCTGGACAAGAATGCCAAGGATTTCGGGATCAACTACTATCCCGTGACCGATATCCGTCAGGGCATCGTGCATATCGTCGGCCCCGAACAGGGCTGGACCCTGCCGGGGATGACGGTTGTCTGTGGCGACAGCCATACCGCCACCCACGGCGCTTTCGGCGCGCTGGCCCATGGCATCGGCACCTCGGAAGTGGAACACGTTCTGGCCACCCAGACGCTGATCCAGAAAAAGTCCAAGAACATGAAGGTGGAGATCACCGGATCCTTGCGCCCCGGCGTCACCGCCAAGGATATCACCCTGTCGGTGATCGGCGCCACCGGCACCGCGGGCGGCACCGGCTATGTCATCGAATATTGCGGTCAGGCGATCCGCGAGCTGTCGATGGAAGGCCGGATGACGGTCTGCAACATGGCGATCGAAGGCGGCGCCCGCGCCGGCCTGATCGCGCCCGACGAAAAGACCTATGAATACGTGAAGGGCCGCCCGCATGCACCGAAAGGTGCGGCATGGGAGGCAGCCCTTGCCTATTGGAAGACGCTGTTCACCGATGAAGGCGCGCATTTCGACAAGGTCGTGACCATCCGCGGCGAAGACATCGCGCCGGTCGTGACCTGGGGCACCAGCCCCGAGGACGTGCTGCCGATCACCGGCACCGTGCCCGCCCCCGAATCGTTCTCGGGCGGCAAGGTCGACGCCGCGCGTCGCGCCATCGACTATATGGGCCTGACCGCCGGGCAAAAGCTGACCGACATCAAGATCGACACGGTCTTCATCGGCAGCTGCACCAACGGCCGGATCGAGGACCTGCGCGCCGCCGCCGCCGTGCTGAAGGGCAAGAAGATCGCCCCCGGCATCCGCGCGATGGTGGTGCCGGGCTCGGGCCTCGTGCGCGCGCAGGCCGAGGAAGAGGGTCTGGCACAGATCTTCATCGATGCGGGTTTTGAATGGCGTCTGGCCGGTTGCTCGATGTGTCTGGCGATGAACCCCGACCAGCTGGCCCCCGGCGAGCGTTGCGCCTCGACCTCGAATCGCAACTTCGAAGGCCGTCAGGGCTACAAGGGCCGCACCCATCTGATGAGCCCGGCCATGGCCGCGGCCGCCGCGATCACCGGTCATCTGACCGATGTGCGCGAGATGATGGCCGAGACGGTGTAAGGAGCAGATCATGGACAAGTTCACCAAACTGACCGGTGTCGCGGCGCCCATGCCGCTGGTCAACATCGACACCGACATGATCATCCCCAAGCAGTTTCTGAAGACGATCCAGCGTTCGGGTCTGGGCAAGAACCTGTTTGACGAAATGCGTTATGACCGCGAAGGCAACGAGATCGCCGATTTCGTGCTGAACCAGCCGGCCTATCGCAAGGCCGAGATACTGGTGGCGGGCGACAATTTCGGCTGCGGCTCGTCGCGCGAACACGCGCCCTGGGCGCTGGCGGATTTTGGCATCCGCAGCGTGATCTCGACCAGCTTTGCCGACATCTTCTACAACAACTGCTTCAAGAACGGCATTCTGCCGATCGTCATGCCGCAAGAGGTGGTGGATGTGTTGATGGAGGATGCGCGCAAGGGCGAGAATGCGCGCATGACCGTGGACCTGGAGGCGCAGACCGTCACCACGTCGGACGGCCAGTCCTTCCCGTTCGAGGTTGATCCGTTCCGCAAGCATTGCCTGCTGAACGGGTTGGATGACATTGGCCTGACTCTCGAGAAGGTTTCGGCGATCGACGCCTTCGAGGCAAAGAACCGCGTCGTTCATCCCTGGGCATAAGCCAGGACCGACGCCTTACAACATCTTGTGCCGCCACGGGTTTACCCCCCCGTGGCGGCCTTTTTTTGCCCTGATTTGATGCAAACTGGCGACAGTTTCTCCCAGCTTTCGCCGCATTAACCCTGTCTTCTGGCGTCAATCCTTGCGATGGCAAACGAAAGAAGGCACAAATTGGGCAGGATTGAGGCAGCCCGCCACATTGCGCGGGAAATCATGGGGAAAAGGCACCGGCAAAGCATCGGGGCCGTCCGGATTGAGGAAGGCAAGGCAGTGGTCTCACGGCTGACCAGTGCGCTTATGCGCGCATTTCTGGTGATGGTGCTGGTCGCCACCCCCTCGGTGATCTTATCGGGGCAGGGCGCCGACGGGCGCGAGGTCGTGGCACTGATGGCGCTGTTTGCCGGGGTGCTGACCTTTGTCGAATACAACGCCACCTATCCCGGCCTCGTCGAGTTTCGCGATGCGCCCCCTTTCAACCGCATCCGGTTCCTGATGCTGTTTGCCACGGTCTTTGCCCTGACCGTGATCGAGCAAAGCCGTTTTGCCCCCTCTACCCTGTCCACGCTGATGGGTGCGCTGGGGGTGGTGATCGGTGCTGCGCTTGATTTTCCCTATTCGCCGGTGCGACTGGCGACGCTGATGCTGGCCGACGGCGCATCCGAGGCGCAGGTGCAGGCGGTGCGCAGCGCGGCGGGCGTGGCCTATCTGACTTCGGCGCTGGGGCTTGCGTTCTTTGTCTCCGTGCTGCGGCTGCAACGCTGGCCGGCGCGGGAAAGTGCCTTCAACGTCTGGGTCAACCTGCCCACCTTCGACCCGACCGCCGGCGGGGATGTCGTGCAACGGCTGGAACGCGATGCCCGGCTGAACATCGCGCTCGGCCTGTTGCTGCCGTTTGTGATCCCCGCCGTGGTCAAGATCGGCGCGCAGGGCTTTGAGCCGCTGACGATGACCACCCCGCAAACCCTGATCTGGACAATGACGGCATGGGCCTTCCTTCCCGCCTCGCTGTTCATGCGCGGTATCGCCATGGGCAAGATCGCCGAAATGATCCGCGAAAAGCGCCGGATCTCCAGCCTGGCCGAAACCACCGGCTTCTATCCGGCCTGATCCTTGCGCTGGCGCTGGCCACGCCCGCAGGCGCCGAGACGCTGCGGCTGGCAACCTGGGACGCAGCACTGTCGCGCAAGGGACCGGGGCTGCTGTTGCAGGATATCGCCGCGGGGGATGATCCGCAGATCACCGCAGCGTTGCGGGTGATCGCCCGTCTGGATGCGGACGTGATGCTGCTGACCGGCTTTGACCATGACGTGCTGGGCGTGGCGGCGACCGAGTTTGCGACGGCGCTGGCAGCATCCGGGATCGACTATCCACACCGCCTTGCGCTTGCGCCAAACACCGGTATCCCTACGGGCCGCGACCTTGACCGCAATGGCCGGCTGGGCGAGGCACGCGATGCCCAAGGTTACGGTCACTTTCCGGGGCAGGCAGGGATGCTGCTGCTGTCACGCCTGCCGCTTGGCCCGGCGCACGATCTGTCGGGGCTGCTCTGGGCCGATCTGCCGGAAAACCACATGCCGGTCGATGATCCCGCCCGCGACATCCAGCGCCTGTCGACCACCGGACATTGGCTGGTGCCGCTGACCTTGCCCGATGGCAGGCAGATCACCTTGGCCGCATGGGCCGCCACGCCGCCAGTCTTTGACGGACCCGAGGATCGCAATGGTCGCCGCGCGGGCGACGAGGCGCTGCTTTGGGCGCAGTTGCTGGACGGCGCCCTGCCCGACCACCCCGCGCCGGACAGCCTGGTCCTTATCGGCCTGTCCAACCTCGACCCGACGGATGGCGAGGGGCCGCGCGGCGCGATGGCAAGGCTCCTGGCCCACCCTGCCCTGCAAGATCCCGCCCCACGCGGCGCCCATGGCCGCACCGAACCGGCGCATCAGGGCGATCCGGCGCTGGACACCGCGGATTTCGGCGCGGGCATCGGCGGGTTGCGGGTGGATTACATCCTGCCCGCCGCCAGCCTTGACGTGACGGCGGCTGGCGTCATGTGGCCGGGCGCGGGCGATCCGCTGCTGGATGATCTGGCGGCCACCTCGCCCCACTTTCCGGTCTGGGTCGATCTTGCGCTGGTCGGCCCGCAAAGCCCCTGAAATCCTTGACCCTGCCCGCACGTCAAGCTACGCCACCCGCGACCCATTTCGCAGGAGCGCCCCATGGCCAATCCCTCCCTTCTGATCCTCGCCGGTGACGGCATCGGCCCCGAAGTCATGGCCGAGGTGAAACGCATCATCGGCTGGCTTGAGGCCAAGCGCGGCATCGCTTTCGACGTGTCCGAGGATCTGGTCGGCGGCTGCGCCTATGACAAACATGGCACGCCGCTGCATGACGACACCATGGCCAAGGCGCAGGAAGTCGACGCCGTACTGCTGGGCGCCGTGGGCGGCCCGAAATACGACAACCTGCCCTTCGCCGTGAAGCCCGAGCGCGGGTTGCTGCGCCTGCGCAAGGAGATGGACCTGTTCTCGAACCTGCGCCCCGCGCAGTGCTTCGATGCGCTGGCCGATTTCTCCAGCCTCAAGCGGGAGGTGGTGGCCGGCCTCGACATCATGATCGTGCGCGAACTGACCTCGGGCGTCTATTTCGGCGAGCCCCGCGGCATCTTCACCGAGGGAAATGAGCGGGTTGGCATCAACACCCAGCGTTACACCGAATCCGAGATCGCCCGCGTGGCGCGCTCGGCCTTCGAGCTGGCCCGCAAGCGGGGCAACAAGGTCTGCTCAATGGAGAAGGCCAATGTGATGGAATCCGGCATCCTTTGGCGCGAGGTTGTGCAGGAAGTCCACGACAAGGAATATCCGGACGTCGCGCTGTCGCATATGTATGCCGATGCCGGTGCGATGCAACTGTGCCGCTGGCCCAAGCAGTTCGACGTGATCGTGACCGACAACCTGTTCGGCGACCTGCTGTCGGATGCCGCGGCGATGTTGACCGGCTCGCTCGGGATGCTGCCCTCGGCCAGCCTTGGCGCGCCCATGGCCAATGGCTGCCCGAAAGCCCTGTATGAGCCCGTCCACGGCTCGGCCCCCGATATTGCCGGTCAGGGCAAGGCCAATCCGATCGCCTGCATCCTGTCGTTTGCGATGGCGCTGCGTTACAGCTTTGACATGGGCACTGAGGCGACCCGGATCGAAAAAGCCGTGGAAAAGGTGCTTGCCGATGGCGTCCGCACCGCCGACCTCATGGGCCCCGAGGGTGGCAAGCCGGTCTCGACCTCGGGTATGGGCGATGCGATCCTGGCCGCACTGGACGCCAGCCTCTGACGATCAAGGGGGCGCATCTCGCGCCCCCCTTCCTTTCCCAGCCCGCCGGACGATCATGCCCTTGCCAGCCAATCTGACCGGTGCCCTTCTGGGGCTGGGGGCCT
The DNA here is from genome assembly GCA_964439015.1 of uncultured Gemmobacter sp. Classification (GTDB taxonomy): domain Bacteria; phylum Pseudomonadota; class Alphaproteobacteria; order Rhodobacterales; family Rhodobacteraceae; genus Gemmobacter. Next base: position 8,592 of record CAYTMV010000029.1, on the reverse strand, counting down.
TTGCGGCCTTTTCCTTCTATGACGTGATGACCAAGGTTGCGGGCGCGGGGTTGCCGGCTGCGCAAGTCTTGTTCATGGCTGGCGCCTTCAGCCTGCCCGCCTTGTGGCTGATGGCGCGCTGGCAGGGAGACCGCGGCGCGATGCGGCCACGCCACCCCTGGATCATGGCGCTGCGGGTGGCGGTGATCCTGACCAGCAACGTGCTGGGCGTCTATGCCTTTGCCAACCTGCCGCTGGCCACCTGCTATGCGATCTTCTTCACGATGCCGCTGATCATCACGCTGCTGGCCTGGCCACTGCTGAACGAGACGATCGACGCGTGGCGCGGCACGGCGGTGGCGGTTGGCTTCGGCGGCGTGGTCTATGCCCTTGATCCGGGGGCCGACACCCTGACCACCGGCCATTTCGCCGCGGCGGGGGCCGCACTGGCCTCGGCCACCAATTTCATCATCATCCGCAAGGTGGGGCGGGCCGAGCGCGGCTTTGTCATGCAGATCTGGCCGATGATGGGACAGGTTGCGGTCCTGGCCCCGGTGATGCTGGTGCTGGGACAGCCGGTCGATGCGCTGCAGACAGGCGCCACCGCGCTGATGGCCCTCGGCATGGTCACGGGCATGGGGCTGCTGATCGCAGCCTTTGCCCGCGCCCCCTCGATCGTCGTTTCGCCCATGCAGTATTCGCAGATCCTGTGGGCGGCCTTTTATGGCGCGATGTTTTTTGACGAGGCGCTGACACCGCGCATGACGTTGGGCATGGCGGTCATCATCGCTGCGGGTATTGCGATCCTGATCCGGCCCGCGCGGTCAGCGGCCTGAACGCTCTGCCATAACACTCTGTGCGCCTGCGCAAGATTTCGGATCGCAGCCCCTTGCAATTCCCCGCCCCGTCGTTTAACCCGCCTCCCACGGTCGGAGCGTAGCGCAGCCTGGTAGCGCACCTGCTTCGGGAGCAGGGGGTCGGAGGTTCGAATCCTCTCGCTCCGACCAATTTCCCGACAATCCCTCTCAGCGGTTTGCCCATGCCCGGCGGATATAATCCGCGGTCATCAGGTCCAGATGCGCGCCGCCGCCGTTCTTGGCGATGGTGATCTGATCGGCGCTGTCGCGGCGGTAGAGCCCGGCCTTGATATCATAGAAATCCGCGCGGATATCGCTTTCAGTGATCGCACGGGAGGCGATCGGCGCCATGATCTCGCCAATGTGGTGGATGGTGGTCGCGCGGCTGTCGACAAAGATCGCGGCGCGGGACATCGCGGTGTCGTCCACCTCGCGCATATCCGGCCGATAGGCACCGATCAGGTCCAGATGCTGCCCCGGCTGCAGCCATTCACCCCGGATCACCGGGCTGGTGGCCATCGTGGCCGAGCAGATCACATCGGCGGCGCGCACGGCGGCCTCCAGATCCTCGGCGACGCCCACGCCCATTTCAGCCGCCGCTTCGCGCTTGCGCGCCCAGACGGTAAACTGCGCATCCGGCCAAAGGCTGCGATAGGCGTCGATCATCGAGCGCGCCACCGCCCCCGCCCCGACAATCAGGAAATTGCGCGACTCGGGCCGGGCAAGCCGGCTGGCGGCCAGCAGGCTGTCGCCCGCCGTTTTCCACTTGGTCACCAGCTGAAAGTCCACCAGCGCCCGCAGATCGCCGGTCACGTCGTCAAACAGGTTCACCGCGCCATGAATGGTCGGCAGGCCGCGCCCTGCGTTGCCCGGCACGACGTTGGCGACCTTGACCAAGGCACCCAAGCCATCAATCCAGGCCGCCCTGTCCAGCAACGTATCCGCGCCGCGATAGAGGAACAGGTCACCGATCTCGGCGCGCGGCAAGGCATGGCCTGCGACGAAGGCCTCGGTCAAACCCTGCCAACTCAACAGCTTTTCCGCCTCGGCGGGAACAATCTCGATAGTCACAGACCTGCCTCCTGTTCGGTCAACAATCCTTCAGCCACCAATCGCCGCGCCCAGCCGGCGGGGTCGGTGAAATGATGCGTATGCCAGCCCCGCGCAGCGGCGGCGGCGATGTTGTCGGCGCGGTCATCGGCGAACAGCAGCGCCTCTGGCGCATGCCCCGCCGCCTCCACCACCGCATAGATCGCGGGATCGGGCTTCAACAGGCCCAGATGACCCGAGGCGAACACCCGGTCGAATTCGTTCAGAAAGTCGTGGCGCCCCTTGGCAAAGGCAAAGGTCTCGCGCCCGAAATTGGTCAGCGCCAGCACCGGCACGCCCCGCCCCCGCAGCGCCCGAAGCGTGCGGACGGACTGGTCGATCACGGGCGAAAACATCTCGTCCCAGCGATCATGCCACAGCTGCACCTCGGCCGCCCAGTCAGGATGCGCCTCGGCCACCGCCGCGACTGTCTCGCGCCACGGCGCGCCACCGTCGACCCGCAGGTTCATCCCGTCCAGATCCACCGCGGCAAACAGCGCCTTTCGCCGCGCGGGCCCGATCACCCGGTCATAAAATCGCTCTGGCTGCCACCCCACCAGCACATTGCCGATGTCGAACACCACCGCCTCAATTGCCATTCCGCCTCCTCAGCGCCCATTCGCGCCGGATGGTATAGAGCCCGGCACCGCAGATCAGCGCAATCCCCACCGCCGAAACCGTATCCGGCACCGTGCCAAAAAACAGCAAACCCCAAAGGATCGCCATGGGCATCCCTGCGTATTCAAACGGGGCCACCATCGCCGCCGCCCCGCTCCGATAGGCCTGCGCCATCAGCAACCCACCGATCCCGACCGAAAGCCCCGTCGCCAGCAGCACCGGCCAATCCTGCGACGGAGGCCAGACCCAGGGCCGGAACAGAAAGGCCAACATGCCCCCACCGGCCAGGTGTCCATCGCCAACAGTCAGCCCCATCGCCAGCGAGATCACCACAAAGCCGACCTGCACCCAGAAATTCAGCGTGACCGAACTTTCCGTGTCGCGCATCCTTCGGGTCATCACATGGCCCATGGCGTAAAACACCGCCGAGCCGGCAACCAGCAGCGCCGCCGGCTGAAACACCCCCAGCCCTGGCCGCAGCATGACCACCACGCCCAGCATGCCCACCGCCACCGCCGCCCACCGCCGCCAGCCGACCGGTTCGCCCAGCATGATCCCCGACAGCGCGGTCAGGATCAGCGGCGCGACAAAGGCCACCGCCACCGCATCGGCCAGCGGCAGGACCGCCAGTCCCAGAAAATAGGTGACATTGGCCATCAGGATGCAGCTGACGCGCACCGCATGCGGGCCGACACGGCGGGTCAGCAACTGCGCAAACCCGCCACGCGAGACGACGATCACCGCCATGATCACACACAGCGAGATCATCGACCGGATCAGGATCACCTGATGAAGCGCATAGCCGCCCGACAGCAGCTTGATCGCCACGTCATTGACGGAAAACACCGCCGCCCCGCCAAGGGCGAACAGCGCCGCCCGCAGCGGCTGATTTTCCGATATCGGCAACACCACATCCCTTCCGCGTGCGCCGGTGCTCAGTCGCGATGCAGCGCCTCGGCATGGAAGGCGATGTGATCCGCCATGAAGCTCGATACGAAGAAATAGCTGTGGTCATAGCCCTGCTGCATGCGGAAGCTGCCCGGCTGGCGCCGCGCTGCCATGGCCTCGGCCAGCGCCTCGGGGCGCAGAAGGTCTATGAACTTGTCCTCGGTCCCCTGATCGATCAGCACTGGCCCGGCAAAGCCACGCCCCCGCATCAGAATCGAGGCGTCATGCGCCTCCCACGCGGCTTCATCCGCCCCCAGATAGGCCGCAAACTGCTTGCGCCCCCAGTCGCTGGCGGTGGGATTGGCGATCGGCGCAAAGGCCGAGACCGAGCGATACCGGCCCTCCAGCCGCATCGCCAGCGTCAGCGCCCCGTGCCCTCCCATCGAATGGCCGGTGATCGCCTGCCGCTCTTCATCCAGCGCGAAGGCGTTGAAGACCACGCGCGGCAGTTCTTCCGCCACATAGTCCCACATGCGGAAATGCGGCGCCCAGGGAGCCTCGGTCGCATTGACATAAAAGCCCGCGCCCTGCCCCAGATCATAGGCTGCATCATCGGCCACCCCCTCGCCCCGCGGCGAGGTGTCGGGGAACACCAGCGCAATGCCGGCCTCGGCCGCCCAGGCCTGCGCCCCGGCCTTCACCATCGCATTCTCATGCGTGCAAGTCAGCCCCGACAGATACCACAGCACCGGCACCGGCCCGAACGCGGCGGCCGGCGGCAGGTAGAGCCCGAAGGTCATCTCGGCCCCGCAAACCTCGGACGGATGCGAATAAACGCCCTGCACACCCCCAAAGGCACGCGATTCGGACACGGTTTTCATGGAATTCCTCCGGTTGCAGTGATCCAGGCGATGACGGCTGTCACGCTGAGGATCGAGACAAGTGTTGACACAAGAATGGCCGTCGAGACGCGTTGTGGCGCCACCCCGTAATGCTGGGCCAGAATATAGACATTGCCGGCGACAGGAAGACTCGCGGTGGCGATCATCACCCCGGCCTGCTGATAGGGCACAGCAAAAAGCCCCAGCGCAAAGGCCGCCACCAGGGCCGGGTGCAGCACCAGCTTGGCAAAACTCAGCCAGACCGCATCGCCAAGGCGCACCAAACCCCGCCCCGCCAGCGAGGCGCCGATGGCAAACAACGCCCCTGGCGTCGCAGCCGCCCCCAGAATCGCCAGAAACTCGTCCACGGGCGCAGGCAACGGCCATCCCGATGCCGACCAGAGCAGCCCCGCCAGGATTGAAACCACCATCGGATTGCGCACCAGCCCCGCGCCCAGCTGGCCGATGGTGGCGGGCGACATCCGGCCACTGCGCGCCCCGGTTATGATCAACGTGATCAGCGATGAAAACACCACCATGTCGACCGTCAGCACCATCAGCACCGGGCCAGCCGCAGCCGGCCCCAGCAACACCACCAGCATCGGCACGCCCAGAAAGCCGGTATTGCCCGATTGCGCGCATTGCGCCTCGACCGCCGCCTCCTCGATCCCGCGCCCGCGCAGCAGCGCCACCGCCATCACAGCGGCGTAAAGCAGCAGCGAGGCCAAGGTATAGGCAAGCACGAAACCGGGCTCAAAGATCGCCGCCAACTCCAGCCGGGCCGCAAGGCGGAACAGCATCGCCGACAGAGCAAAGTAGAAAACGAACTTCGTCAGCCAGCCCACCGCCTCGGGCGGGAACATACGCGCCCTTCCGGCCCCGTAACCGAGGCCGATCAGCGCGAAAAAGGGCAAGGTCTTGAGAAGGATCGGCAGCATGGCGGGCTCTGGTTCGCGGCCACGCTTTCACGCAGCCCGCCGACATGCAAGACCCCCGCCCCCATCATTCAGGCCCAAATATCCCGGGGGGCGTCCCGCAGGGACGGGGGGCAGCGCCCCCTCAACTGTCGGCCTCAGGAAAGATCGCGTGCCAGCAACTGGCCACCCGGCCCGGGCTTCACCTCGAACCGCGAGTTCAGCTTGCGGATGAGGTCCGACAGCTTCTGGCTGCCGTAAGTCCGGGTGTCGAAATCGGGGTTGGCCTGGGTAATATACTGGCCGATCTGCCCCAGCGAATACCACTCGCCCTCCGGGTCGATGGCGCGCATGGCATGGGCGATGAAGGGCGCGGCTTTCAGGGGCGGCTCCTTCTCGCGCCTTGCCGGGCTGCGCGACTCGGGTGCGGGCTGGTCGGGGCGCACCTCGACAGCCTCCTCGGCGTCATCGCCCGACAGGTTCTCGACATAGATGAAACGCTTGCAGGCATTGCGGAACGCCTCAGGCGTCTTCTTCTCGCCGATGCCATATACATCCAGTCCCTGCTCGCGGATACGCGCCGCCAGGCGGGTGAAATCACTGTCCGACGAGACCAGAACAAAGCCGTCAAACAGGCCCGAATGCAGGAAATCCATCGCCGCGATCACCAGACCGATATCCGAGGCGTTCTTGCCCTTGGTATTGGAAAACTGCTGGTCGGCCACCATGCCCAGCTTGGCCACCTTACGCGCCCAGCCGCCCAGCCGCTGCGCAGACCAGTCGCCATAAATGCGCCGCACCGAGGCCTCGCCCATGCCGGCGATTTCCTCAAAAATCGCCTCGGCATAGCTTGATGGCACATTATCGGCGTCGATCAGCACGCAAAGGCGCGGGGCGCGGGTGTCTTTCATGGCAGTCTCCTTCCCGGTCCCTTGTGCCGCATGAGGGCTGAACGGGAAAGCTCTTTCCCGCAAGGCGCGGGCTTTTCCACGCCGCGCGAAAACGGTATACAAAGGCATGCGAAACACCCTGACCGAGATTTACGAGTCCCGCGTGGCGGCGGGCAGTCTGCGCCCGGACCCGGCGCAGCACGCCGTGCTGCCGGCGCTTGAGGCAATCCGCACCTGGCTTGAGGCCAACCCGACTCGCCGAACCGGGCTGTTTGCGGGTTTCTTCGCGCGCCCGGCACCGACGCCCAAGGGGTTGTATCTCTGGGGGGGCGTGGGGCGCGGCAAGTCGATGCTGATGGACCTGTTCATCGAGGCGACTGAGATCGCCGCCAAGCGCCGGGTGCATTTTCATGCCTTCATGCAGGAAATCCATCACGGCATGCACGAGGCCCGCAAGCAGGGCGTGGACGATGCGCTGCGCCCCGTGGCCGAAAAGGTCGCAGCCGAAGTGCGCCTGCTGGCTTTTGACGAGATGCAGATCACCGACATCACGGACGCGATGATCGTCGGCCGTCTTTTCCAGATGCTGTTCGAACGCGGCGTGGTGGTCGTCACCACATCGAACCGCGCGCCCGAGGATCTCTACAAGAACGGCCTGAACCGCGCGTTGTTCCTGCCCTTCATCGCCCTGCTGCGGGACCGCATGACAGTGCAAGAGTTGGAAAGCCCCAACGACTATCGCCAGCACCGGCTGGAGGGCGCGCAGGTCTATTTTCACCCTGCCGGGCGATCCGCCGCGCAGATCGAGGCGATCTGGACCGACCTTACCGGGGGCGCGGTGGGCACAGCCCTGTCCCTGCCGGTGAACGGGCGTGAGACCATTGTCCCGCATTTCGCCAATGGCGTCGGCCGGGCCGAGTTCTGGGATCTTTGTGGCAAGCCCTTGGGTCCGGCCGATTATCTGGCGATTGCCGGGGCGCTGCGGGTGCTGATCCTTGAAGATGTCCCGCTGTTGTCGGCCTCGAACTACAATGAGGCCAAGCGGTTTGTCACCCTGATTGATGCGCTGTATGAGGCGCGGGTGCGGCTGATCTGCTCGGCCGCCGATGTGCCCGAGCGGCTTTACGTCGAAGGGACCGGCGCCTTTGAATTCGAGCGCACAGCCTCGCGCCTGCGCGAGATGATGGGCGCGGATTGGGGCAAGAGTTAAAGCATCTGCCAGATCAACCGCGCGGCCATCGCGGTTGAGGTGACGACCAACAGCGGCTTGATCAGACGCGCGCCCACCCGCATCGCCAGCCGCGCGCCCAGCGCCGCCCCTGCTGTCTGTCCAAGCGCCATCGCAAACCCGGTCACCCACCAGATCGAGCCGGTGGCGGCAAAGACCGCCAGACTGCCGATGTTGGAGCCGAAGTTCAGCAGCTTGGTATGGGCCGTGGCGCGCAACAGGCCAAAGCCCGCCAGCATCACAAAGCCCAGCATGAAGAACGCCCCGGTGCCGGGGCCGAAAAACCCGTCATAGGCCGCAATCAGTGGCACGAAGGTAAAGGTGAATACCGCAGGCCGCATCCGTTCTACCCGGTCGGCATCGCTGATACCCGGTTTCAGCGCAAAGAACGCCGCCACCGCGACAAGGATCACCGGCATCACCAGCCGCAGAACATCGGCCGGGATTGCGGCGGCAAACAGCGCCCCCACCCCGCCCGCGATCACGCTGACAAGCGCCATCCCGGCCTGATCGCGCAGCCGCACATGTCCGGCCCGCGCATAGGCCAGCGTTGCCGTGCCAGATCCGAAGGTGCCTTGCAATTTGTTGGTGCCCAGCACCACCACCGGGTCGGCCCCCGCCAGCAGCAATGCAGGCACTGTTATCAGCCCGCCGCCCCCCGCGATCGAATCGACAAACCCCGCGACAAAGGCCGCGAGGATCAGGAACAGGGCAAGATGGGTGGCCAGCTCGAACATGGTTGGTCTTCATCCCGCGCGAGGGGTCGGATGTAAAGCCTCAGGCGGCAAAGTCACTGCGGGCATAGCCTTGCAGATAAAGCAGCGCCGTCAGATCGCCATGGTTCACCCGCAGATCACACTCAGCCGCGACCGAGGGCTTGGCATGCAGCGCAACGCCCATCCCCGCGCGATGCAGCATCGCCAGATCGTTTGCGCCATCGCCCACAGCAATCGCCTGCGCCGGGTCGATCCCCAGCCGCGTCGACAGATCCAGAAGCGAGTCCAGCTTGGCCTGCTTGCCAAGGATCGGCCGCGCCACCTGCCCGGTCAGCTTGCCCCCCTCGGCCAGCAAGGTATTGGCGCGGTGTTCGTCAAAGCCCAGCGCCTGCGCAACCTTTTCGGTGAAGGACGTGAACCCGCCCGAGACCAGCGCCGCATAGGCGCCATGCGCGCGCATCGTCGCCACCAGCAGATGCCCCCCGGGCATGAAGGTGATCCGCTCTTGCCAGACCCGGGTAATGACCTCCTC